>JAJDOL010000335.1 GCA_022340195.1 Chromatiaceae bacterium | reverse complement strand
TGGGCGTGCGGTGGAGGAAGACACGGGCCTTCGGGCCCTGACCCACAGCTACTGGGAGCGGCTGCAGAGGTTCCTGACTTCGGAGGTGAAGCTGGAGAAACTGGATTTGGACCTGACCAAGGCAGGCGCCCCCGCCAAGCTCGGGCTCAAGCTCAAGAACGAGCCGGACTTCAAAGAGCGGGTCCAGACCCACCTTCGCGGACACCTGAGCCGACTGATCGAGGACGCCCAAGGCTACGTGACCGACCTAGTCGATACTATCCGAAAGGACGCCGGTGACCCGGATCTCAAGGTGGTCTTGCTGGTGGACTCGGTGGAGCAGATTCGCGGTGTAGGTACCGAGGCCACCAAGGTTCACAACAGCGTAGTGGACCTCTTCTCAGGCCAAGCTGCCAGCCTCGCCTTTCCCCTGCTGCACGTCGTCTACACGATTCCCCCCTACCTACTGGCCCTATCCCAGAACTTGGGCCGCACCCTGGGAGGTCACCCGGTCGTCTCCTGGCCCAACGTGCACGTGCGGCACCGCTACGGCACTCCCGACGACACCGGTCTGGCCATCATGGAGGAGGTCATTGACAGACGCCAGGCTGCCTGGCGCGACATCATCCCTCCTGAAATCCTGCGCCGCCTTGCGGCCTGCACCGGTGGTGACCTGCGGGATTTTTTTCGCCTGGTACGCGAGTGTGCAGTTACCCTGAGCACCGCGCGAATGGCCACGCCTGATGCCATCCTCGACGAGAAGACAATTTGCCGGGTAGAAGAGCAACTCCGCAACGAGCTCCTGCCCATCGCCGAGGACGACGCCCGCTGGTTGGCCCGAATCCACAACACCAAGGATGCATCCCTTCCAACGACGGATGTGCTGCCCGCGTTGGCGCGATTCCTGGACGGGAATCTGATCATGAACTACCTAAACGGCGAGCCCTGGTACGACATCCACCCCCTCCTAGTGGACGAAATCAGCCGGTACGCCGATGACGGTGGTTCGGATTGACGACCAGCCCCACCCTCAACCGGGAAGGCGAGGCCGCCTGGCTGCGCCTCAAGCAGCACCTGGAATGGTGTGACGAATTCGCCTTGGCCTTCATCTTCAGCGATCAACCGGCAGCCGTCGGGATCCTGCGCGAGCGTCTCGCCGCTATCTACCGGGCGCGGGTCACCGGCCTCGAGATCCGGCTGCCAGAGAGCCCGGACGAGCTTCTGGTCAGGCTGCTGCCGCGCCTGCTCAATCCTCCCCGCCACCAGCGGGCATTGAACGCGCCAGTCTGGCTGGACCTGACTCGCCGGCCCCCAAACCTGTCTGGCGACGACCCGGCCGCCTGGCAGGAGGCCGTAATGAGTTTCCTGGCGCGGCTCAACGAGCAGCGAGAGCCGTTGCGCTGCGCTCTGACCAAGCCTCTGATCCTGGTGCTGCCGCTGCCGGAGAAGGCAAGAATCAAAGCCCTGGTCCCGGACCTGTGGGCCATCCGTCACTTCAGCCTTGAAACGGGTTCCTGGATCGGACCGGCGGAAGAGCCGGAGCCCGCCCGCCCGCCCGCCCCCCCGGAGCCCTTCCCCCTCACCGAGAGCGAGGCATCTCAGGTTCGCGAGTGGCAGAGACTGAAGGATAAGGGCAACACCAATCGCGGTACCCTGCTCGCCGGGGGACGCGCATTCGACGCCCTGATACGCCGTGCTCGGATCGAGCAGGCCAACGAGGCTGCTTCCTGGCTGGTCGAGACCGCCCGCGCTCGACTCAAAAACGACGAGACCCCCGAGGCCCTGCGCGATCTGTCCATCTCCCTCGACAACATCGGCAAGACGGATCAGGCCCTCGGCGATCTCGACTCCGCGCGCGTCGCCTTCGCCGAGGGACTGGAGATTGCTCGGCGTCTGGCTGCAGCCCCACCCCGGCACACCGATTACAGAGACCTCCCGGACTGGTTCGAGCAGCGGATGGCCGAGCTCGAGGCAGCTCGGATGGAAGAAAGGTAGCTGGGACAATGGGCAGCGACGCCCATCAAACAGTGATGAGCTTGGTTTCTCGGTCCATCCCGCTACTCCAAATCCGTCCGGCTCCTGTCTCCGACGCCATCTACGTAGCGGTCGCGCGCTTCCTTGGCGCGCCCAAAGATTTCGAGCAGGTGATCGCCATCGCCGCGGCGGATGGTATCGGAAAGGTCCGCCATCTCGGCGCTGAACCCCCGCAACATCTCGCCCAGCGCCTCGCGGTTGGCGATGCAGATATCCCGCCACATGACGGGATTGCTGGAGGCGATGCGGCTGAAATCGCGAAATCCCCCGGCGGCGTAACGGAAAATCTCGTCGTTCTCTCTCATCCCGGCAAGCGTGTCGACAAGACCAAAGGCGAGCATATGCGGGAGGTGACTGGTCGCGGCCAGGATCTCGTCGTGGTGGGTGACTTCCATGCTGGTTACCTGAGCGCCGCAGCGCTGCCACATACGCGTCACTCGGCCGACGGCATCGTGATCCGTCTCGGGCATGGGCGTGAGGATTACGCGGCGATTCCTGTAGAGCTCCGCGAAGGAGGCGTCCACACCGCTACGCTCGGTGCCGGCGATGGGATGCCCTGGCACCAGGAACGCGGGTACGCCTCCGAAGGCTGCCTCCGCGTCGGCCACCACGCTGCCCTTGACACTCCCCCCGTCAGTGACCACGGCATCGTCGCGCAAATGATTCCTGATGGCGGCGAACGTGCTCCGCATGGCGCCGAGGGGGACGGCGATAAAGATCATGTCCGCACCCCGCACGGCCTGTGCGGGATCCCGGGTGAAACTATCGATCACACCGAGATCGACCGCCCTCTCCAGGTTGGCGGCCGAGCGACCGCAGCCGATCACCTCTCGTACCTCGCCGGCGACGCGTAGGGCACGGGCCAGGGATCCACCGATCAGGCCGACCCCGATGACCGTCAGACGCTCGATCATCGGCGGAACGCATGCCCCAGGGCAGCCAGGAACCGGGCGTTCTCCTCCTCTAAGCCAACGCTTACCCGAAGGTGGTTCGGAAGCCCGTAGTTGGCCACGGGACGGGTGATGCAGCCGGCGCTTAACAACGCTTGATCCAAAGGTTCGGCCGGCCGCCCGAGATCCACCGTGACAAAGTTGCACACTGACGGAATGTAGCTCAGACCAAGCCGATCGAATCCGGCAGTGAGCTGCGCACGTCCCGCATCGTTGAGCGCGATCGATTTCTCCATGTGTCCGATGTCACCAAGGGCTGCGACCGCCGCGGCCTGGGCCGGTGCGTTGACGTTGAACGGCTGGCGCACCCGATTGAGCAGATCCGCGATGCGCGGATCACTGATTCCATAGCCTACCCGCAGGGCGGCCAGCCCGTGTACCTTCGAGAAGGTGCGCGTGACGATCAAATTGGGCAGCTCGCCGATCCAAGTCGTGGCATCCGGATAATCGGGCTCGCGTACGTACTCGAAGTAAGCCTCGTCAACGACAACGACGCAGGTCTTCGGCAGGTTCGTCAGAAAGGCGCAGAGCTGCTTGCCCGGGAGCCAGGTACCGGTGGGATTATTGGGATTGGCAATCCAAACCACCCGTGTTTGCTCATTGATCAGTGCAGCCATGGCGTCCAGATCGTGGCCGTAGTCCGTGGCGGGCGCGATCCGGGCGGTGGCCCCGACGGCCTGCGTGGAAATGGGATAGACGGCAAACGCATGCTCGGAGAAAACGGCCTCGACCCCGGGCTGCAGGAATGTTCGCGCGACCAGATCCAGCACGTCGTTGGAGCCGTTGCCGAGGGTGATGGCCGCCGGATCGACCTGGTGATGATCGGCCAACGCCCGGCGTAGCTCGAACCCACCTCCATCCGGATAGCGACCCAGGTCCGCAATGGTCGCAGCCACCGCCTCCCGTGCCCTGGACCCGGGCCCGAGCGGGTTCTCGTTGGACGCGAGCTTGATCGGGTCACGGATACCCAGTTCCCGCTCGAGCTCCGAGATAGGCTTTCCCGGAACATAGGGACTCAGGCCGGGCAAACCGGGGGCGGTCAGGGCCAGAAAGGGGTTCTCTGCACGCGACATACTTAGATTACAGCCTCAGGATAAGAACCCAATACCTTGAAAAATAGAGCTTCGCTCTCCAGACTTCTTAGCGCCTTGACGACGGGCTCTTCATCGCGATGGCCGAGGATGTCGATGAAGAAAACATAATCCCAGATGCCCCTTTTCGAGGGTCGCGATTCGATGCGAGTCATGCTGATGCCGTGCTCCGCCAAGGGGCTGAGCAACCGGTGAAGGCCCCCTGACTCGTTGCGGCACGAGAGCAACAGGCTTGTCTTGTCGCGCCCGCTCGGCGGCGAATCCTCTTTCGCGATCACCAGGAAACGGGTGGTGTTCCCGGGCTCGTCCTCGATGCGGCTCGCCAGAGGCTCGAGGTCGTAGATCTCGGAGGCCGCTTCACCCGCGACTGCCGCAGACCCCGCCTGGGCGGCGGCAATGCTCGCGGCCTCGGCATTGCTGCTGACGGCTATCCGCGGAACACCGGGCAGATGCTGGTCCAGCCAACCGCGGCATTGTGCCAGCGACTGCTGGTGGGAGTATAGGGTCCGAATGCTCTTCAAGTCCGGCTCCCGACTCATCAGCTGATGATGAATCCGCAGGGTCACCTCACCGGCGATCTTCAGCGGCGAGCTCAGGAACATATCGAGCGTGTGGCTGATCACACCCTCCGTGGAGTTCTCAACCGGTACCACCCCGTAGTGGCAGGAACCAGCCTCGACCTCCCGAAAAATATCGGAGATCTCTGCGAGTGAAACCGTGTTCACCGAACGGCCGAAGTGCTTGAGGGCAGCGGCCTGAGTAAAGGTCCCTGCAGGACCCAGAAAAGCGACGGCCAACTCCTGTTCCAAGGCCAGGCACGCGGACATGATCTCCCGAAAGAGCCGCGCGATCTCTTCGGCGTCCAGGGGCCCGGGGTTCTGTTCCTTTATGCGACGCAGGACCGCCGCCTCCCGCTCGGGGCGGTAGAACTTGCTGTCGCCGTTGGCGGTCTTGACATCCGCCACTTCCTTCGCGAGCGCGGCGCGTGCGCTGATCAGGCGCAGAATCTCCTGGTCGAGAGCGTCGATTCGCTCGCGTATGTCGGACAGGGGGTCCGCCGCGCCCATGGCGACCGAATTCACTTCTCCGTGCAGCCCAAACACCGGACCGAGAGCACGCCGTCGATGCCTCGAATCTTGGCCACTGTCTCCTCCGGCGGCTCGCGATCGATATCGATCAGGGTCACGGCGACCTCGCCACGGGACCTGTTCAGCATGTCCAGGATGTTGAGTCCAACGCCCGCGAGATCGGTGGAGATCTGACCGAGCATGTTGGGGACATTGCTGTTGACCACCGCCATGCGATAGCCTCCGTTGCGCGGAAGGCTGATCTCCGGGAAGTTGACCGAATTGTGGACGTTGCCATCCTCCAGCCACTCGCGGATCTCGTCGGCAACCATGATGGCGCAGTTCTCTTCCGCTTCGCGGGTGGAGGCGCCGATGTGGGGTAGGGTAATTACCCGCGGATGATCCTTCAGCAGATTGCTCGGAAAGTCGCATACGTAAGCATAGAGCGTACCGGCGTCCAGGGCCGCCACCGCTGCCTCGTCGTCGATGATGCCGTTGCGCGAGAAGTTCAGCAATATCCCGCCCGCCTTCATGTGCCTGAGGCGCTCGGCGTTTATCATACCGCGAGTCTCGTTTGTCAGCGGTACATGGAAGCTGATGAAATCCGAACGCGAGACCAGATCGTCGACACTGAGGGCGTTTTCCACATCGGATTCGAGCTGCCAGGCCCGCTGCACCGTGATTGTCGGATCATGACCGATCACCTTCATTCCCAGAGCGCTTGCCGCATTGGCAACCTTGACACCGATGGCACCAAGGCCGACGACGCCGAGGGTGCGGCCGGGGAGCTCGAAGCCCACGAACTGCTTCTTGCCGCTCTCTACCGCCTTGTGGATGGCGCCATCGTTTCCCTGGAGGCCACGCGCAAAGCTCCAGGACTGGGCGATGTTCCGGGCCGCCAGAAGCATGCCGGCGACGACGAGCTCCTTCACCGCATTCGCGTTGGCGCCGGGGGCGTTGAAAACCGGCACTCCGCGCTCGGTCAAACGTGCGACGGGGATGTTATTGACACCGGCGCCGGCACGGCCTACAGCCTGAATCGTCTCAGGGATGTCCATGTCGTGCATGTTGGCCGAACGCACCAGAATGGCATCCGGGTGCGTGATTTCCGACGCCACCTCGTACATTTCCCGCGGAAGACGATCCAGGCCAGAAACAGAAATATTGTTCAATGTTAATATCTTGTACATCTATGTTTAAGCGATATCTTAGGAATCTCTCATGAGGCGCCGAGACGCAACCTACGCAGCAAAAATGCGTTTGTGAATAGATCGAATCGAAACCGCGGCAGATTAGGGTTTTCTCACCTGAATAAGAGACGTCTTTCCCGGATCGGTCTCCGCGTTCTCTGCGTCCTGGGCGGCTAATCCGTCAGCCGTGTCGGTGCTCAAATTCCTGCATGAAGCCGATCAGTGCCCGCACCCCCTCCTCCGGCATAGCGTTGTAGATGCTCGCGCGCATGCCGCCCACGGATCTGTGACCCTTAAGGGTAACCAATCCGGCTCCCTTCGCCTCCGCAAGAAAGATCTCATCCAACGCCGGATCGGCAAGAGTAAAGGGCACGTTCATCCAGGAGCGACAGGCAGGCTCCACCGGATTGGTATAGAGGCCGGAGGAATCGATGGCCGCGTACAATGCCTGGGCCTTGCGCTCGTTGATCGCCGCCATGGCGTCCAACCCACCAAGGCGCTTGATCCACTGAAACACGAGCCCCGCCAGGTACCAGGCGTAGGTGGGTGGCGTGTTGTACATGGATCCGGCATCGGCGTGGATCTTGTAGTCGAACATGGCCGGCGTTCCGGCAATCGGCTGGCCGATGAGATCCTCCCGCAGGATCACTATGGTCAGGCCGGCCGGTCCCACATTTTTCTGGGCACCGGCGTAGATCACGCCATAGCGGGAGATGTCGATGGGCCGGGACAGGATGCAGGACGACATGTCCGCCGCCAGAGGCTTATCACCTGTCTCGGGAACATAGGGAAACTCCACCCCTTGGATGGTCTCGTTCGGTGTGTAGTGGACATAGGCCGCGTTCGCGTTCAATGCCAACTCGCCTTGGGTCGGGGCGCGGGTGAACCTGGTGTCCTCGGTCGAGGCGGCAACCTTCAGGTCGCAGAATCGCTTGGCCTCGGCGATGGCCTTCTTGGACCAAGAGCCGGTGTTGATGTAGTCGGCCGTCGTACCACCCTTCAGAAGGTTCATCGGCACCATCGCGAACTGACTGGATGCCCCGCCCTGAAGGAAGAGCACTTTGTAGCCGTCCGGAACGGCGAGGAGCTCCCGCAAATCGGCTTCCGCCTGCTCGGCAATGGAGACGAATTCCTTGCCGCGGTGGCTCATCTCCGCGACACACATGCCGCTCGCGTGCCAATCCAGCATTTCTTCCCGGGCCTGCTGCAGAACCTCCTCCGGCAGCATGGCTGGTCCCGCGCTGAAATTAAAAACTCGGGCCATTGTCATGTCTCCGCTCTGATTACATTCCCGCGCGGCGTGCCGGAACGAGTAAATCCGACCGCGAACCAACGCCAATACGAATCACTGGTCATTTACCCATATTCGCGTTCATTTGCGGTAAGGAACTATCGGTCTGCGGTACAGCTCCGCTAGCTCCCACTCAAGAATCTTCCGGGGAATCAGCGACCTCTTCGGCGCCATCTTCGTCCCCGTTCAGGGCGAGGATGCGCTCCACGCCGGCGAGCCGCCCACCGCCGGCGACGCTGATCAGCTTCACACCCTGGGTGTTACGGCTAAGCACCGGGATTTCACTCACTGTCGTGCGCACCAAGGTGCCGCCCTCGGTGATCAACATGATCTCGTCGTCCGGAAGCACCAGGACGGCGCCGATCTGGTCTCCATTGCGCTCGGATGTACTGATGGACAGGACACCCTTGATACCCCGTCCCTTGACCGGAAAGTCCTCGATCGCGGTACGCTTGCCATAGCCGTTTTCAGTAACTGTCAGCACAGTACCCGGCTCCGCCACCAGCATGGAGATGACGCGCTGTCCAGGCTCCAGCGCGATACCGCGTACGCCGTGGGCGGTGCGACCCATGGACCTGACCTCCTTCTCTTTGAACCGCACGGCCTTGCCCGCCGAGGTGAACAGCATGATGTCGCGCTCGCCGTCGGTAACGGCCACGCCGACCAGGTACTCGTCGGGCTGCAGGTCGATGGCGATGATGCCACGTGACAAGGGGCGCGAGAAGTCCTTCAGGGGCGTCTTCTTCACGGTACCGGCGCTGGTGGCCATGAAGACGAAGTAACCCTCTTCATATTCGTGGATCGGCAGTACGGCACTGATTCGCTCGCCCTGCTCCAGCGATGGCAACAGATTGACCATGGAGCGCCCGCGTGCGGCGCGCCCCGACTGGGGAAGCTCGTAGACCTTGAGCCAGTAAACCTTTCCGCGGCTGGAAAAGCAGAGAACTGTATCGAGCGAATTAGCCACGAAGAGCTTGTCGATAAAGTCCTCGTCTTTCGTGGCCGTGGCGGACTTGCCCTTCCCCCCCCGGCGCTGAGCCTGATATTGACTCAGAGGCTGAGCCTTGGCGTAACCGGCGTGGGACAGGGTGACCACAACGTCCTCGGGGGCGATCAGGTCCTCCAGGGTGAGGTCGAGATGATCGATCAGAATCTCCGTACGGCGCTCATCCCCGAACTGATCGCGGATAGCCTCCAACTCCTCGCGTATCACCTGCATCAGTCGCTCGGGGCTCGACAAAATATCAAGTAGATCCGCAATTCTCTGCAGTATCTCCTCAAATTCATTGATTATCTTGCCCTGCTCCAGACCCGTGAGACGATGTAGGCGCAGGTCCAGGATGGCCTGCGCCTGGGTTTCGCTCAGGCGATAGCCGTCCTCGCCAAGTCCCAAGCCCTCGGCCAGGTCGTCCGGCTTGGTCTGGTCCGCACCGGCCCGCTCCAACATGCCCGATACGGCCCCCGGTCGCCATACCCGCGCCATGAGTCCCGCCTTCGCCTCCGCCGGATTGGACGAGGCACGGATGAGCTCGATGACCTCGTCGATGTTGGCCAGCGCGACCGCAAGCCCTTCCAGGACGTGGGCTCGACCCCGGGCCTTGCGCAGCTCGAACAGCGTCCGCCTGGTTACCACGTCCCGGCGGTGACGCAGGAAGTACTCCAGCATCTGCTTCAGATTGAGCAGGCGCGGCTGACCGTCCACCAGAGCCACCATATTGATGCCGAACACCGTCTGCATCTGGGTGTGCTGGTAGAGGTTGTTGAGCACCACGTCCGCATAGTGGTCGCGCTTGAGCTCGATGACCATCCGCATACCGTCCTTGTCGGACTCGTCGCGCAGCTCGGCGATTCCCTCCAGCTTCTTCTCCTTGACCAGCTCCGCCATGCGCTCGAGCATGCGCGCCTTGTTCACCTGGTAAGGAAGCTCGGTCACGATGATGGCCTCGCGCCCGCTACGCTTCTCGGTCTCCGTGTGTGTACGTGCGCGCAGATAAACGCGCCCGCGCCCCGTGCGGTAGGCCTCCCGGATACCGCGCACGCCGTTGATGAAGCCGGCCGTGGGGAAATCCGGGCCGGGTACAAGCGTCAAGAGCTCTTCGACGCTCACCTCCGGCGTCTGGATGATGGTGAGACAGGCGTTGACTATTTCCGTCAGATTGTGGGGCGGGATATTGGTCGCCATGCCCACCGCGATACCCGCCGATCCGTTGACCAACAAGTTGGGAAAGCGGGCGGGCAGGACGGCCGGCTCCTGTTCGGAATCGTCGTAGTTGGGGACGAAGTCGACCGTCTCCTTGTCCAGGTCATCGAGCAGCGTGTGGGCGATGCGCGCCATGCGCACCTCGGTGTAGCGCATCGCCGCCGGGGCATCCCCGTCGACGGAGCCGAAGTTGCCTTGCCCATCCACGAGCATGTAGCGCATGGAGAAGGGCTGGGCCATTCGCACGATGGTGTCATAGACGGCGGTGTCTCCGTGCGGGTGGTACTTGCCGATGACGTCGCCCACCACACGGGCGGACTTCTTGTAAGGCTTGTTCCAATCGTTGCCGAGTACGCTCATGGCGTAGAGGACGCGGCGATGGACCGGCTTGAGGCCGTCGCGAACATCCGGAAGGGCCCTGCCGACGATCACGCTCATGGCGTAATCGAGATACGACTTGCGCATCTCGTCTTCCAGATTGACGGATAGAACTTCTCTTGCGAACTCCGGCATTGGCGTGGGCAACCGAGCTGAGTGGCCGGTTAAAGACCGGCCCCGTTGTGCTTGTTAGAAAAGAGGAAATTCTACCATGGCGAGGGCGCTTCCGCACACTTGCATTCGGTCCGGTGCCAAGTTGGGAAAACTCCGGGCAACGGCGCATCGCAACAGCGAAAACGACCGAAGCCCGGTACCCTAACCCATCAGAGCACGCATTTTCACGGCCGTCGGAGTCTCGACCACGCCGCGCTCGGTGACGATCAGGCTCACCAGGCTCGCCGGGGTCACGTCGAACACGGGATTTCGCGCAGCGACGCCCTCGGGGCCGATCCGGCTCCCTCCACAGGCGAGAACCTCGCCGGCATCCCGCTCTTCGATGGGGATGTCGGCGCCGCTTTCGAGGCACATGTCGATCGTGGAAGTCGGTGCGGCGACCATGAACCCGATCCCGTGGTAACGGGCCAGAACCGCCAAGGCATAGGTACCGATCTTGTTGGCGACGTCGCCGTTCGCGGCAATGCGGTCCGAGCCGACGATGACCCAGCCTATACGCCCCGTCGCCATCAAACCGGCGGCTGCGCTGTCCGTCTGAACGGTAACCGGAATGCCCGAGTGCAAGAGCTCCCAGGCGGTGAGGCGCGAGCCCTGCATCCAGGGACGCGTCTCGTCCGCATAGACGCGACCGATACACCCCGCGCTATGGGCGCTGCGGATCACACCCAGTGCCGTGCCGTAGCCACCGGTCGCCAGAGCACCGGCGTTGCAGTGGGTTATGACATCCGTGGGTCCCTCGATCAGGGCGGCACCGAGCTCACCTATGGTGCGGTTGGCCGCCCGGTCTTCGGCGTGTATTGCAAGGGCCTCTTTCAACAAGGCCGGCACCGGGTCTTGCTCCCCCAACCCCTTCATCGAATGCTTCATGCGTTCGATCGCCCAGAACAGATTCACCGCCGTGGGCCGCGACGCGGCCAGCAGGTCCAGGGGCAGCTCGATAGCCGCACGCCAGTCGGCGCCCCGGCTGCGGTAGGCGTCCCTTGCCGCCAGTACAACGCCGTAGGCGGCAGTAATGCCGATGGCCGGCGCGCCCCGGACGACCATGTCGGTGATGGCCTGGGCGGTGGCCGCCGCAGTGTCGAGGGACAGAAAGGAGGCACGCTCCGGAAGGTAACGCTGATCGAGCAAATAGAGCCGATCCTCATGCCAGACAACGGCGTTGTCCGGGCTCGGCTCAAGGGCTTTGGAGGTTTCCACGGGCGAGTCCTTATGGCAAATTCGCATATTCTGGCCGAATTGGCCGAGCACTCAAGGGGAATCTTTCTCCATGCAAGCGGAACTCCTCCTGCACCCTAAATGGATCGTCCCAGTCGATGCGGCCGAGCGTGTCCTGACGGACCACAGCCTGGTTGTTACCGGAGGGCGCATCCGGGCCCTGCTTCCGACGGCCGAGGCCCGCGCCGATGTCCAGGCCGAACAGGAAATGGACCTCCCCGGCCATGCACTGATACCGGGACTCATCAACGCTCACACCCATTCCCCTATGACTCTGCTGCGCGGCTTGGCAGACGACCTGCCGCTGATGACCTGGCTCAACGAGCACATCTGGCCCGCCGAGCAGCGCTGGGTGGATCCGGAATTCGTCCGCGCCGGAACTCGGCTCGCCGCCCTGGAGATGCTCAAGAGCGGCACAGTCTGCTTCAACGACATGTACTTTTTCGCCGAGGTCACCGCCAAGGCGGCGGCAGACGCCGGTATGCGGGCCATCGCCGGCATGATACTGGTCGACTTTCCGACCCGTTTCGCCGAGGGGCCCGAGGAGTATCTGCACAAGGGCCTCGAGCTGCATGACCGCTACCGGGATCATGCCCTGATCCGGACGGCCTTTGCCCCGCATGCCCCTTATTCGGTTTCCGACGGTCCCTTCGAGCGCATCCGCACGCTGGCCGACGAGCTGGAGGTCCCGATTCACATCCACCTGCACGAAACACGTGACGAGATCGTCCAATCCCTGCGTGACCATGGCGAACGGCCTCTTGCCCGTCTGAATCGTCTGGGGATGCTGGGTCCGAATCTGGTCGCGGTGCACATGACGCAGATCGAGGAGGCCGAGATCGAGGCCGTGGCCCGTGCCGGTTCTCATGTGGTCCACTGCCCCGAGTCGAACCTGAAGCTCGCGAGCGGTTTCTGTCCGGCGGCCCGCCTACTGGATGCCGGCGTGAACCTCGCCTTGGGTACCGACGGTGCAGCGAGCAACAACGATCTGGATATGATGGATGAAATGCAGGCTGCTGCGCTACTGGGAAAGGGCGTCGCCGGCTCGCCGTCGGCCCTGCCCGCGTACACCGCCTTGCGGATGGCTACGCTGAACGGGGCACGCGCTTTCGGGCTCGACGACGAGATCGGCTCCCTGGAGCCGGGAAAGTCCGCTGATATCGTCGCGCTCGATCTGCGCGACCCGGACACCCAACCCGTCTATCATCCGGTTTCTCAGATCGTCTATGCGGCCGGGCGCGATCAGGTGCGCCAGGTTTGGGTGGCCGGCCGGCAGCTGATCCGCGACGGCGAGCCCACGACCCTCGACGCGACGGCCATCCTGCAAGAGGCACGCGAGTGGGGGGAGCGTATCGCCGCGAGCAATTGAGCCCGGATCGCGGATACTGTCGGCAAAACGAGCCGTATCGGCATCGGATCGACGCTTTTCGGGGAGCCTAGTGCGTCCGACGCCGACCGACCGATGCGGATCGCTAGGCTCAGAGCATCCAACGCAAGCCGATTGCCGGTAGCGGTTTCGAGGTTAAAATCCTCGACATGAACGACAGCCCCACCGAGGCAGGTAAAGAATGACCGAGATGACCCATAACGTCGATCACGCCGAGATCGGCAAATTCGAGGAGTTGGCCGCCCGTTGGTGGGATCCAAACAGCGAGTTCAAGCCGTTACACGACATTAATCCCCTGCGTTTGGATTACATCGACCGAGCGGCTGGGCTCAGGGACAAAGAGGTTCTCGACGTCGGCTGCGGCGGGGGCATCCTCTCCGAGAGCATGGCCGTTCGCGGCGCGCGGGTCACAGGCATCGACATGGGGGAGAAGCCGCTCCGGGTTGCCGAGCTCCATACGCTGGAGTCCGGGGTCCAGGTAACCTACCGCCGGGTTCCGGTGGAGACCCTGGCCACGGAGAACCCGGTGGGGTACGACCTTATCACCTGCATGGAGATGCTGGAGCACGTCCCCGACCCCTCGTCTGTCGTAGCCGCCTGCGCGCGGCTCGTGAAGCCCGGCGGCTTTGTCTTTTTCTCCACCCTGAACCGCAACCTCAAGTCCTACATGCTGGCCATCATCGGCGCCGAGTATGTCCTCGGCATGCTGCCGCGGGGAACGCACGACTATGCACGCTTTATCAAGCCCTCAGAGCTGGATGGCTGGGTGCGTGCGGCCGGATTGCGTACCCGCGACATCACCGGCGTGACCTACAATCCGCTGACCGACACCTACCGCCTGAATGATCGAGACCTGGACGTCAACTATCTGATGACCTGCCGCCTGGAAGGCGATGGCTGAAGAGATCGCTGAACCCGGCGCTATCTGCGGCACGCGTCCGTGCGACCTCGCCCGCGCCTGGTTCCGTCCGTCCGACGATGGTGGATGAATGGCGGTTTCCCAACCGGGCGACACCCGCAGGCTCCTCCGCTTACTACAGCCTGCGTGTTGCACCTCGGGATTTGAGGGATGATCTGGCCACGCTTCTGGCATGGCGGCATCAGGTCCGAGCTGTTCTGGACCAGGTCTCGGACCCGGGCGTGGCACGACTCAAGCTCCAGTGGTGGCGCGACGAGCTGGAGCACACCGTTGCCGGTGAGCCGCGCCATCCGTTGAGCAAGGCCCTGCAGCCGGTTTTACAGCGGCACGAGCTGCCGCAAGACGCCTTCAGGGAAATGGTCCACAGCGTCGAGTCGGAGGTACTGCGCCGCCAGCCCGTGAACGAGACAGAGCTGGACGATGCCTGCGATCGCGACCTGGGCGCGCTCTTCGAGCTGATCACGCGCTGTCACGGCCTGCACGACGCGGGCTTGTTGCGGTCCGCACGGCGTCTCGGTGGCTTCTGCGGGCGGGTCTACCTGATCCGAGATAGCGGTGCCTTGGCGCGCCTGGGAAGAGCCGTGCTTCCTGTCGACCAGCTTCGGGAACACGGGCTCTCGGCTCGAGCACTGACCCAGCGCGAGCACCGGAGGCAGCTACCTGCACTGCTCGCGCCGGCGGCGCAACGTGCCAGGACCACACTGGCCG
>JAJDOL010000096.1 GCA_022340195.1 Chromatiaceae bacterium | reverse complement strand
CCGATGAACTACGGCCCCACGCATTTCCGGGATTTCGACGACTTCTGTGCACACCTCAAATCCCGCAAACGATACGCCATCAAACGATCGCGGCAGAAGTTCGCCGCGAGCAGTTTGCGCGCTATCCAGGTCCGCGGTTCGGATGGCTTTGACAGGCTTTATTCGGAGGAGGTTCACGCGCTTTTTCTCGAGG
The DNA here is from genome assembly GCA_022340195.1 of Chromatiaceae bacterium. Lineage (GTDB taxonomy): Bacteria > Pseudomonadota > Gammaproteobacteria > Chromatiales > Chromatiaceae > Thiosymbion. Next base: position 8,365 of record JAJDOL010000096.1, on the reverse strand, counting down.
TCGCTCAAACCAAAAAGCGGCTTCACGACATCCCGGCAGCGTTTTTTCGTGAGCTCGCCCACCAACTCCCTCAGGAAACAATATTGACGCTGATCTGTGACGGTGCTCAGGTGCTTGCATTTGCCATCTCCTTGTGCACAGCCAACTGGTACCAGCAATTATTCGTCGGATTCAACCATGAACGGAACGCCGAGTTTGATCTTTATTTCAACTTGTTTTTTGAGGCGATAGACTATGCCTGGCGCCAGAATGTCGACCAACTTTTGCTCGGGCAGAGCAGTGATACCTTCAAACACCAAAAACTCGCCGCATTCCAGCATCCCCGATACTTCTATATTCGACCCTTCGGAGCGCTTAGAGGGATCTTGGCACCATACGTTATAAAAGCACGTTGGCCCATCGCCGAGAAAGAAGCGCCGGTCGATCCAAGGGAAAGATCGAACGTTTACGCCCGGCCTTCGCGTTGTACAGAACCTGGATCCTGTGCGAATTCAATAGCCGATATCCCGAACGCATCAGGACTTGACGATCACCCCGGTCGGACGCCAATCTCTCGCACCTAACAACATGCGACCCGCCGAGACCAACCAAACAATTCCCACAAGATTTACAACTACAAGCATTCCATGATCCCAAACCAATCGACTCGCTTGTTCCAAAACGCAACGGATGAGCAGTTTCCGACTGATCTGTGTTATTCGTCAATAAGTACCCCTATCCCATTCTGGGCCTATAAGGGAATTCTAGCTCGGATGCAGCAGATAACGTTCATTTTCATGTCGTATCGATTTGGCCGGCCGGCTCTTTTTTCTATTATCAATCCGGATTTCCCTGACTCCAAGACAGATATCCTTGACCCTGTTTTTCCTGACTACCGCGAGTTTCTACCTTTGTATTACAGATACGTTCGTTCTGCGCATACAACGGGAGAAGAAATGGGCAGTGTCCTGCGAGGACTTGGCGAAGCAGGCCTCGAATTCCCCATCGTTGCGAAACCCGACAATGGTCTAAAAGGGCTTTATGTCAAGTTGCTTTCAGACGCAGATGCGCTGGAAAATTATCTCCGTCGTGTAGATAACTCGATTACTCTTCACTTTCAGCAACTGGTCGATATGCCGTACGAGGCCGGCGTTTTCTATATTCGTCACCCGGAACTGTCTCAAGGCCGAATCGTATCGCTTTCTCTTAAGGCCGCGCCGTGTGCTGTGGGGGACGGACTATCGACTGTCAGACAGCTGATAGAGAATAGCGGTAAGCCTCGATACATCCGAGAAACTTTATTGAAGAAAAACAGCCTGCGCCTTGACCAGATTCTTGCAAAGGATGAACGGTTGGTTCTAAGCTTCAGCAGAAATTTTGATCAAGGCGGTATCTATCGGGATATAACAACTCGCATCACCCGGGAATTGACGGAAATCATTGATCGTATTTCGCAAAAAATACCTGGTTTCTTTTACGGTCGGTTTGACGTCAAGTTCCAATCTATGGAAGACTTTTTAAAAGGGAAATCTTTTAAAATCCTCGAAGTCAATAGCTACTCATCAGCCGATGGCCGCTTGTATTCAGAGAGTGCGCGTTTTCTCTCCGGAATCTCTACAATAATAAAAATGAACAGAGAGATGCTGCGAATAGCCGCAGCGAACAGAGCCAGAGGTTATAAGATGAAGTCACCGCGGGATTTGTGGAAAGGACGCTCGGTCGTTCGAGATTTCATTAAGAAAGCCCAGTCGTTCGATCCCTAACTCGTGGATTCTGTTCGTTGCTAGTTCAGAACGCGGGTGTACTCGATTGGACGTGTCACAGTGTCGATAGCGATTCCTTCTTTCTACGCCTGTTGCTCGCCCGCTGGGAGAGAGATCGATTCTACACGCTGTCATGTCACCCATTTCGTAGATATCAGAATCGATGCCGAGGGTTATTCGTGCGGTTGAAACCGCGTTGCGCATTTCATCCCTGTATCGCTTGCTCCCCCTATCTATCAGTGTAAGAATTCGGTTGGCACGCACTGGCTGCAACCCTATTTGACCCATCAGCAATCGGGAAAGTGCACTGCCTTCGACATAGAGTGTATTCGCAGTCATTTCATTGTAATCGGTGGCATTTACGACATTTGGGTGTGTAATGAGCCTATCGCAGGCTGATCCAATCAATCTCGCAACTGCATTCGCATCACCGTCATGCCCACCCAGTTCACAGCCTATTCCCGTCGGTATCAATAGTACAGCGTCAAAGCGTCTAGCATTTTCATATTCTCGTTTTCGAAATAAAAAAATGCTCTTTCTTTTTTCCCTCGGCCAACCTTGGTACCCCTCTAGCTTTACGTAGTCAACCTCGACAACACTCATGTCTCTTTCGGTGCGCGTTACAACAAAGCGAACTGGAAAATCATCACTGTTGCCGAAAAAGCCTCTAAGAAGAGGCAAACGACGCAACTTGCTCTTTGGGAATCAAAATCTTTTTGTTGTAGATCTTCATATGTTCGGCCTTCACCAAATCGATCGGCCCGATATTACTGAGGGAACAGACGATGGGCCACCGTTCTAACACGACGCGGGTCGACCGTGGACGCATAGGGATGACAACCAGAAACTCAAGCCAAGTAGTCAGCTCGAACTGCGTTCATTCGGGCGACGTGTGGTCCATGGGCTCGAAATGAGAGCGCGCAGTATCCTCTCGTCCTCGCCTACCTAAGGAAAGGGCGTCAGCGGCGGGGACTTCTGCGGGCGCTACTACGGCAATTGGGCGTCCGCCGTGGGCGACGAGGCGTCATCTCCTGCCCGGACGGAATTGAGGGTAGCTGGACTGACTCCTCCAACCTGGACTTCTTTGGCGCCACGCTCGCCCAGCTAAAGGCCGAGCTGTGCATCGACGAGCGCCACGTCGTCGTCACCGACCACAGCGCCGGCGCGTAAGAAACGGCCGAGATCGGGTGCGCGCGGAGACGTTGTGCGAGGCATCGCGCCGGTAGCAGGAGGGCGGCCCGCTCTCCTGCACCCAGAACGGCCAAGTGGCGGCCATGGTGCTCCTACCGAGGTAGCGGTCTCGCGGAATGGGGAACCCTTCAAGGCGGATATCGCGGGGGGCGATTCCCCGGCCCAGGCGCCAGCACCGATCCCCCTGCGCTCGGGGCAGTATCTTCATGCGCTGCAACAGCAGTTCGACTCCCTCGGTGTGGACCCGGGAATTGTCAGTGACCTGCAGGCAAGCGCCGATGGCACTGAGATCGTATTCGCTACGACCGCGGCGTTGGTCCCCGACGATGACAATAACCAGAGCGACGTTTACCGCTATCGCAGCGACAAAGGGAGACTCTATTTGCTGAGCCGCGCCTGGGATGGCGGCACCGCCAATGGTGCCAGCGACCAACCGCGCATCGACGGCTGGGGCGAGTACGTGGTCTTCCGAAGCGCGGCGGACAATCTGACCGACAGACCCGACGCTAACCAAGTCGATGACATCTATCTCGCGGACCTACTCGGGGGAATCACTGAGCGGATCAGCTGGGCCGAATCCGGCGAGGAAACTGGAACTCCCTCCGCGCACCCCGATCTCAGCGGTGAGGAGTTGGTCGTTGTTTACGACCGAGAAGACGCTACAGGGCAACATGGCATCTATGCTGACGACCGGACGGCCGTTCTGGCCCAGCGACAGGACCCTGGCGACTGCGACGCCCGCCACCCGGCCTTGAGCGCCAATGCGCGTCTGTTGGCATATGTCTGCGGCGAGCCGGGCGACCTTGACTGCAGCGTCCGTTTCATTGAGCGTAAAAGCGGTATTTTCACCGCTGCGGAATGCCCGAACGCTATCGAGGACAACTATCGGACGTATTTCGACGCGCTTGGAGATCGGCTGATCTTCGCGCCGATCGATCCCCAATGACAGCTAAAATCGAGCAACGCCATCGTAGTTGGTATTTGGTACTCCCTAGGGGAATCGAACCCCTGTTACCGGCGTGAGAGGCCGGCGTCCTAGACCGCTAGACGAAGGGAGCAGAAGAATCGTGCGAAAACCGGTATTATACCCACCGCGCGCCGCGCCTCAAGTTCGTTGTCGATGCGACACGCGAAGGTTCCGTCCGGCTGACTTTGGATCGCGATACGGCGCCCCTCGGGGCACCGATATACGTTCGTCCGCCCGATCAGACGACGCTCAGAGGAAGCAGAAGCGACTTGCACGAGACGACCCGCGACTCACCCTTGGTTATACCCCGCAGCGAGCACCAGATCTCGCGCGCCAATATCAGCGAGAACGCACTGAAGGTGCTCTATCGCCTGAAGGATGGGGGTTATCAAGCCTATCTCGTCGGTGGCGGGGTTCGCGATATCCTGCTCGGCCGGGAGCCCAAGGACTTCGACGTCGCCACGGACGCTACTCCCGAGGAGGTGCGCAGGCTCTTCCGTAACTGCCGACTGATCGGGCGGCGGTTCAGACTCGCCCATGTGCATTTCGGCCGCGAGATCATCGAGGTGGCCACCTTCCGCGGCGGCGGGCGTGATGAAGATACCGATGGTGAACGCCATCTCCGCAATGGGATGATCGTGCGCGATAACCTCTATGGCACGCGGGAGGAGGATGCGCTGCGCCGCGATTTCAGCGTCAACGCCCTCTATTACAACATCGCGGATTTTTCCGTCATTGATTACGCTGGGGGGCTCGATGACCTGCGCGCGGGGCGCCTGCGGCTCATCGGCAAGGATCCGCAAACGCGATATCGCGAAGACCCGGTACGTATGCTTCGTGCGGTACGTTTCGCGTGCAAGCTCGGCTTCAATATCGATTCATCCTGTGAGCAGCCTTTGTTCACGCTTGGCCATCTGCTTCGGGACATTCCACCGGCACGCCTGTTCGAGGAGGTCCTGAAGCTGCTTCAGACGGGCCTGGGTCTGTGCACCTTCGAGAAGTTGCGTCACTACGGACTCTTCGCCCAGCTTTTTCCCGCGACCGACGAGTGCTTGAACCACGAGGATCAAGACTTTCCCGTCACCTTCGTGAACCGCGGCTTAGCCAATACCGACCGACGCATCCAGGAAGAAAAGCCAGTCACACCCGCTTTCTTGTTTGCAGTGCTGCTCTGGGAACCGGTGCGCCGGCGCTTCGCCGCATTGCTCGCCGACGACAGGGCCGCCAACGAGGCTATGCTGCTGGCCTCGGGGAATGCGGCTTCCCGCGAACAACCCTTGGTGGCAATCCCAAAACGCTTCGCCCTGCCCATGCGAGAGATCTGGGCCATGCAGCCACGCCTAGAACAGCACGAGGGCAAACGGCCTTATCGCCTCTTGACGCACCCCAGATTCCGCGCGGCCTATGATTTTCTGCTGTTGCGGGCGGAGGCGGGCGAAGTGGACTCGGAGCTCGCCGATTGGTGGACGCGTTTTCAGGAGGCGAACGGCCGGGCCCGCGCCGAAATGACCGGTGAAGCGACCAAGGGTCGGCGGCGGCGGCGGCGCCGCAGTCGTCCAGCGGCCGGCAACGAGACAGCAGGTACCTAAGGCTTTCCCATGGAGCTCGTCGAGAAAATCACCTCCCTGCGCCGGCGCTTGGTCCCCTGGCGGCGTGACGGCGAACAAATCGCCTTGGTGCCCACGATGGGCAACCTCCATGCAGGGCACCTGGCCCTGGTCAGGGAGGCGCGAAGGACGGCTGACCGCGCACTGGTCAGCATCTTCGTCAACCCCCTGCAGTTTGGTCCCGGCGAGGACTTCGGATCTTATCCCCGTACCCTGGACCGGGACCGGAAGCTTCTGGAGGCCGAGGGCACGGATTTGCTTTTCGCCCCCCAGGTCAAAGCGGTTTATCCCCACGGGCAGGAAGGGCAAACCCGCGTAGAGGTACCGGGGCTCTCGGACATCCTGTGTGGCGCGAGCCGGCCCGGGCACTTCGCCGGGGTGGCGACTGTGGTGTGCAAGCTCTTGAACATGGCGCAGCCGGACGTCGCAATCTTTGGTGAGAAGGATTTCCAGCAACTGCTGGTGATTCAGCGTATGGTCAAGGATCTTTGCCTGCCGGTTCGGGTCATGGGGCTGCCAACGGTTCGCGAGCCGGACGGTCTGGCCATGAGCTCACGCAACGGATATCTGACCCCGGACGAACGCGCGCGCGCGCCGGCGCTCTACCGGGCGCTCTGTGGTGCCCGCGACCGCCTGCGCGCGGGCCTGGCCGCCGACGAAGTCGAACGCAAGGGAGGGGAGGAACTGGTCGACGGAGGGCTGCGGCCCGACTATTTCGATGTTCGCCGTGCGTCGGACCTACAACCGGTAACAACCCAAGACGAAGACCTCGTCGTGCTCACGGCCGCCTATCTGGGCAAGGCGCGACTCATCGACAATCTTCGCGTCTCCCTAACGGGCGAGGCGAGTCGTACCGAGGCCGCGACGTGAGGACCAAACGGCATGTCGGCTCATCCATTGGGTTTCCTGTTACGTGATCATTGAGTCATGCCCGCGGAAGCGCTAATCTTGCGCACCATGCTGCGGGGCAGGGCTTGGTATCCGTGCCGGATCGCTGTTGCGGTAGCATCGAAAAAGAATAGAATGTTGCGATGCATCAAAAAAGAACAGCGACGCGGTCACTTTTCTGAAATAATGCACGTTTCTTTAAGAATAGTAGACGGTTGGACGCCGTCCGCCAAAGGTGGTTGACCATGCAACTGACATTGTTGAAATGCAAGCTGCACCGGGCCTGCGTAACCCACGCGGAGCTTGAATACGAGGGTTCTTGCGCCATCGACGAAGAGTTGATGGATCTCGCTGGAATCCGTGAATACGAGCAGATTCAGGTCTATAACCTCGCCAACGGCGAGCGATTCACGACCTACGCAATTCGGGCCGAACCGAGCTCACGCATCATCTCGGTCAACGGTGCAGCCGCCCACAAAGCTTCCCCCGGGGATCGGGTCATTATTTGCGCTTACGCCGCCATGGACGAGGCCGAAGCGGATGTATTCGAACCGAGCCTCGTCTACCTCAACGAGCACAATCGCGTCCTGCGCACTGGTCACCAGATCCCCGCGCAGGTGGCCTGACAGGTCGGGCACCCGTTCCGATCCGGAGTTAAAGCATCATGTCGTCAGTGAATCAGACTTCTCAATGGAAGGCGCTGGAGGCGCACTGGGACCAAATGTCCCGGGTCCAGATGCGGGATCTCTTTGCGCAGGATCCGGCGCGACCGGAAAAGATGTCCCTGAAGGCGGCCGACATCTTCGTGGATTACTCCAAGAATCTGATCACCGCAGACACGCTGACGCTGCTTCGCGATCTCGCCGTGGCTGTGGACCTGCCGGGCTGGATCCAACGCATGTTTGCCGGCGAGCCCATAAACAATACCGAGAAGCGAGCGGTGCTGCACATTGCTCTGCGCAATCGCTCCAACCGTCCTATCTACGTCGACGGCGAGGATGTCATGCCGGGCGTCAACGAGGTACTGCAGCGCCTCGACAGCTTCGTTGCGACTGTTCGCGGTGGTGACTGGAAGGGCTTCACGGGCGAACGCATTACCGACGTGGTCAACATCGGCATCGGCGGCTCCAACCTGGGACCTCTGATGGTGTGCGAGGCCCTGCGCCCTTATCAATCCGCGAACCTACGGGTGCACTTCGTCTCCAACGTGGATGGCACCCACTTGGCGGATACGGTACGGAATCTCGACGCAGCGACGACCTTGTTCGTGGTCGCCTCCAAGACCTTCACCACCATGGAAACCATGACCAACGCGAGCAGCGCCAGGGCTTGGCTCGTGGAGGCCCTGGACGACGAGGCTGCGGTCGCCAATCATTTCGTCGCGGTTTCTACGAATGAATCCAAGGTTGTCGAGTTCGGCATCGATCCTCAGAACATGTTCGGCTTCTGGGACTGGGTCGGCGGGCGCTACTCCCTGTGGTCCGCCATCGGATTGCCGATCGCGCTGGCCGTCGGCATGGATCGCTTCGTCGAGCTGCTGGAGGGTGCCCATGCGATGGACGAGCATTTCCGTTCCGCAGACCTCAGCGAAAACCTACCCGCAATTCTGGGGCTGCTCGGTGTCTGGTACGCGAATTTCGCCGGGGCTCGCACGCATGCCGTACTGCCCTACGACCAGTCCCTGCGCTACCTGCCCGCCTATCTCCAGCAGGGTGACATGGAGAGCAACGGCAAGCGGGTAACACGCGCGGGAGATCCGGTCGAATACACCACGGGGCCCGTGGTCTGGGGAGAGCCGGGGACCGACGGGCAACATGCCTTCTTTCAGCTCATTCACCAGGGCACCCAGACGATTCCGTCTGACTTCATCGCCCCGGTCAATAGCCAAAACCCGCTCGGCGATCATCATGCCAAGCTGATGGCCAACTTTTTCGCCCAAACCGAGGCCCTGATGCGCGGCCGCACTCAGG
>JAJDOL010000071.1 GCA_022340195.1 Chromatiaceae bacterium | reverse complement strand
AGCGTTCGTGATAAGGCGCCGTACGTGAAAATGGGCGGAGTTTAGTGGACTAAATGACCCCCATTTTCGCGTACGGCAACGCAGTCACGGATGTTCAGGGACGTCCGCAGTAGGCATCCGATTTCTTCACAAGCTCTCAGGGCGTCAACGAGTTGTTGGTCGGCCATGGCGCGAGTATAAATCCAATCTCGGTTGGCCGGGGCTCAGCGACTGTATCACCAGTGAACTGCTGCGGACGCCTGCGGCCAACGCAACCTCAGATCGCCTTCGCTCCGTTTCCGACCGCATACCAATCGAATTTGCGGGTCATCACCATCGCCGTGGCCAGCAGTCCGAACAGCAGCAGGGATCCCATCAGCAGCGCGACGTCCTCGGCGACCAACAGGCCATAGAGTGCCGAGAACAGAGCGGCGAGCGAGGCGGCGAAGCCGATGCCGCGCCTAGCGCTACCGAGGACATATGAGAGGTAGAACCCCTGCAGACCGATGCTTGCGACGGCCGATATCAGGTAGGCCGAACCGAACGGGATATGCTCCGACAGGCTCAACAGCATCAGGAAGAATATCGCCAACGCCAGGCCCACGAGCAGATACTGGGCCGGGTGGATGCGCAGTGACTCGAGCAGCTCGAACAGGAAGAAGGCCGCGAAGGTCAGCGCTACGAACAGGAAGGCGTATTTCAAAGCCCGGTCCGCCATGGAATAGACGTCCACCGGCTCGATGAAGCGCACACCGAACCACTCGGGACAGCCGGAAGCGCAACGTTTCGCGGCCGCGACGTCCGCAAGAAAGGTGCGCGGCGCCGTCGTCGCGAGGGCCGTCACCTCCCAGGAGGCGCTGAACCCGGCCTCGTCGATATGCTGATCCTCCGGGTCCGGCAGGAAGCGCCCTTGGAAGCTCGGGTGCGGCCAGGCGGACGTCAGGGCGACCCGCGTGGTGCCGGCAAGCGGCTCGAAGCCGACCGACTCTGTCCCCCGCAGGCCCAGATCGATGCTGTAGGGTATCGTCCGGGCGCGTCCGAGCTCGATCTGCGGTAGTCTTGCGTGAAGACCATTCGGCTGGGCCGCGCCCAGCTCGGTGCCCTGCTCGAACCCAACCTCTGTTCCATCCCAGCTCAGGATGGGGGCGCGGGACAGACCGCGGGTGTCGGTCAGACTCAGGCTGAGAAAGGGCCGGCCCCAGGTGATGCGCGAGTCTTCCGACTTGCGTTTGATTTCCGGCTCGGCGGCCAGCTCGAAGCGGCCCTTGATGGTTCCACTCAAGCCGTAAACCAACACCTTGAACAGACCGCGGCGCTTGAAATCCGTATCGGCATCGAAGTCGAGCTCGGCCAGCTCGGGCAACAGAATCAGACGCCCGTCGTGCTTGCGCCGGTGCTCGCGCCGAACGCGTTGGGTGCCGCCACCGGCGACGGGCTCGTTCTCCCAAAGGGTCTGGCTGTATTCCTCGACATAGGGCAGTACCAAGACGGGTCCGGCGACCCGCTGTGCGCCGGCGAAGCTACCCGAGATGTCATTGCGCACCTGATCCTGGCGCATCTGCCGCTCGCCGACGGTCGAATGGATCATTCCGATGGGAACCAAGAGCAGGCCCGCCAAGATTGCCGTGATCAGGGCCTTCAATAAAAGGGATTGTTGCACGTCCGTCTCCTCGTTGATTGGGTACGAGGTACAGTCTGACGAAGCCGCTTGAAGTCCGGGTCGAGCGGGAATGAAGTTGCGTGAAGTCCCTGTGAAGTGGCGTGAGCTACCCTGATCGCCTTAGCCCATTCCTATTGAGCCAAAGGCAGTCTCAGCGTGGCGCGAACGCCCTCGGGGTGATCACCAGGACAGAGATTCACGAGCTGCACGCTGCCGCCGTGGAGCTCGGCTACCTCGCGCACGAAGCTCAGCCCCAGGCCTGTCCCCTTCCGGCTTCCGCCGGGGCGCGGCAGCGAAAAGAAACGCTCGAACACCCGATCGGCGGCATAGTCCGGAATGCCGGTTCCCCGGTCTCGGATGCTGATCTCGGCGGCGTCGTCGGTCCGGCTGACCTCGATTTCGACATGGCCGCCGTCCGGCGAGAAGTCCAACGCGTTATCCAACAGGTTTCCGATCGCCTGTGACAGCAGGAAGCGATCCCCCTGGACTCTCAGTACGGCCTCGCCCTGCAGCCCGACGCGAATTTCACGCTGAGCCGCCATCGGACCCGATACCTCCACCAGGGTCCGGGCCAGAGGCACCAGATCGATGGACTCGGTCGCGCCCAGCACCTGCCGCTGCTCCAGCCGGGCGAGATCCAACAGGCGATCGGCGACCCGGCCCAGGCGATCGGCCTGCTCGCGGATATTGCACAGGAAGCGCCGGCGCTCGGTCTCCGGCATGTCCGCCTCGCCGAGTAGCTCCGCGGCGCCTCCAATCGCGGCCAGGGGGCTCTTCAGCTCATGGGTAAGCGCGTGCAGGTAGCGCTCGACGTACTGCTTGCCCTCCAACCGCTCGCGCATCGCGCCGAGGGCCTCGGCCAGCTCGGCGAGCTCCCGAGCGCCGGAGCGCGGTGGCGGCACACGCCTGCCCTCGCTGACGTCGCGGGCATACCGGCGCAACCGCGCGATGGCGCGGGTAAGGTGCCAGGTGAACAAGGCGCCGATCAGGGCCGCAATCAGCAGCAGCAGAAAGCCTCGCTGGCGGATCTTGGCCTCGCTGTCCGCGATGATGGGTGCCACGCTGTTGCCCGCCTTGCCGACGCTGACCACGCCGATGATCCGCTCCCCGTCCGTCACAGGCGCGGCCACGTGCATGACCGAGGTGCTGGAGTCCCCCGCAATGGCGCGGGTCGAACGGGCGCCGTAACCGCCGACCAGAGTACGGCGAACGTCGTTCCACCGGGAATAGTCGCGGCCGACCTCGTCGGGATCGGTGGAGCAGAGGACGCGGCCGGCGGCATCGGTGACATAGACCTGGAGGTCCAGGTTCCGCTTGCGATGCTCCCAAATCGGCGCGTCCACCGAGCGACGCGCATAGGAAGCGAATGCGTCGGAGATTGCGGCCGCGCACTGCGATGCCTCGATCGAATCCGGTATCATCGGCGCCACCAGCTCGGCAACCAGGTTGGCACTGTCCACCAGTGTGTCTTCCATGGTGTTGCGGACGCCGGGCTTGACCTCCTCGACGAAGACGTCGAGCACGAACCAGCCGGCCAAGCCGACGATGAGGAAGTAACCGGCCGCGACCTGTAGCGGGATCCTCATGGCCGGATCTCGAGGGAATAGCCCACCCCCCGATGCGTGCGTATCGGCTCGCTATCCGGACACACGGACCGCAGCTTGCCGCGCAGGGTCTTGATGTGGGTATCGACGGTGCGCTCCAGGCTGTGCTCCGGATGGATCCACACCTGTTGCATCAGCTGACTCCGGCTGTAGACCCGACCTGGCGCGCGAATCAGGAATGCGAGCAACTGGAATTCGTAGCGGGTAAGCTCCAGCGCCTCGCCATGATAGCGAATGATTCGCGATGCCTCGTCGAGGGAAAACGACCCGGTGTCCACGCGAGGCGCTGGAGCAGCCGCTCTGGGCCGCAAACGACGCAGGATGGTTCGCACCCGTACCGCCACCTCGCGCGGGCTGAACGGCTTGACCACATAGTCATCCGCACCGAGCTCCAGCCCGACGATACGATCGATTTCATCCCCCCGGGCGGTCAGGAACAACACCGGCAAGTCGCTGGTTCGGCGCAGCTCGCGGCAAAGATCGAACCCGTTGATATCCGGAAGACCGATGTCCAGGATCAAGAGGTCGATGCCGCCTTCGGCAATCACCCCGAGACCCTCTCGGCCAAGCAGCCGGTGCTCGGTCCCAAAACCTTCCGTGCGCAGGGCGTAGATCAAGTTGTCGGCAATGGCCTGCTCGTCTTCGATGATCAGGATGCGGGTTTGATCGGGTTCCATCGCACCGGTTCCGGTTGGTCGTTGGCTCGCTAGTCGTGGCGCAGCGCCTCCACCGGACGCAGGCCGGCCGCGCGCCGCGCGGGAAAGTACCCCTGTGATCCGGACCCTGAGCGCGGGGTCGCCCCGCTCCACCAGCGCCGGCTCCACGAGCTTCGGCTTGTCGTCGACCAGAGCCATTCCCCGGCAGCTGCCAGACCGACGACCAGTAGCAGCACAGCACAGGACGCCATCTCATCAGCCTTCCCGTCAAAATCAGTAGACGAGCGCAGGGTCGCTGCAGGTTATACGCTCGACGAGGCGGCCCCCACCGGCATACCCGACGAAATGAAAGCCCCCGCCGACAGCCTAACTCCTCTCCCTCGCTATTTTGCCGCCAGATCTGCGGCTGTATGATGGACAACCATAGCGGACGGAATGTTCTTCGACAAAGTAAAGTAGCGGCAATGCGCTTGCCGCACGACACCAAAGGCGGCCGCCTCGGGTCCGGCGGATTTCCGGCGTGCGCAGAGACTTCAAATTCATTCGATGGCCATTGCAGAAACACGCAGGATCCTTTGCCTAGGCCTTACGCCCTGTCTGCAACGGACAATTCGATTTCCGAATCTCCAGCTCGGTCAGGTAAACCGGGCACGCTCGGTCACCGCCTCCTCCGGAGGCAAGTCCATCAATGTGGCGCGCACCTTGAAAGCGCTGGGAGAATGTCCGCTGGTGACGGGATTTGCCGGAGGCGAGACGGGCAACAGGGTAATTTCATTCGTCGAGCATCTCGGGATCGAAACCGATGTCGTGTGGACGAGCGAGGCTACGCGCATCTGCACCAGTCTCATCGACGAAGCGACGACGTCGGTGACGGAGCTCGTGGAGGAAGCACCTTTACCGAGACCCGCCGAGTGGTCCGTGCTGGATGAGAAGCTCTCATTGCTCCTGGCGAAAAGCGACATGTTGGTCCTTGCAGGTGCACCTCCACCCGGATCACCTGCGGACGTCTACGCCAGGTTCACTCGAATGGCACGAGATTCGGGAGCCGGCGTGCTCATCGATGCACGTGGCGCTCCACTGATGGAAGCGCTTCCCTGCGCACCCTTGCTCGCAAAACTGAACGAACAGGAGCTTGCCGCGACCTGCGCGCAACGTGTCGACAAGGAGGAAGCACTGCCTGAGGCAATGAATAGGCTAACGAGGCTCTGCCTCAGACCGAGGAGACCTGTATCCCGTTACCCCTAAATCTCGAGCCTCACACGGAGACACGGAGCGCTCGGAGGAGGAGACAGGAGAACGATGTTTCTCTCTCCGTGTTCTCTGTGACTCCGTGTGAGATTTGGCTATTTTGAACTGTCAGAATTTGACTCATTTGTGCAGATGCCGGTCCGTCAAGGAATCCTAGTGCGAGCGCTTGTAGCGACGTTTAGAAAAAATTGCCTTAGCTGGCCAGCAACTGAGTTCAACGGACTCACCACGCCGTTGGCGCCGCGTTGGAGCACGTGGGTATAGATCTGGGTGGTCCGAATGTCGCTGTGGCCAAGCTGCTCCTGTACCGTGCGGATGTCCATGCCGCGACGGAGCAGCTCGGTGGCGAACGCGTGACGCAGCGAATGGCACGACGCCTGTCTTCTGATTCCCGCCTGGCACACCGCGGCCCTCACCGCCTTCTGCACGCCGCTCTCGTCGAGATGGTGGCGGCGCACGACACCGGAGCGCGGATCCAGACTCCGGTTGCCGGAGGGAGCGACGATCGTCGGTGATTCTCCATGTTCCCTCCATGCCTGTTTTTTTATACAGCTTTACGACAAGAGCCTAGCCTTGCTCGCCTAGAAAATCAAGATTAATATTCGGGAAATTGTCCGCCTATCCGCAACCGACAATCGATGAACAGTCGCGGCAACAGAGGGATACTGGTGTTTATCGTCTTGTTTTTTTCTTCCTTTTCCTGCTTTCCAGAACAGACCTCGGGACGAGATCCCGACGTGGATAGACGGAAACTTTCCGTATTCTTGCCAATATGGCGGAAAGTTTCCTCATATTCCCGCTCGATATTCGTCGATACAGCGGGGAAATGGGCGCGTTTATGCCATTATCCCGCTGTTTTCCCACGTATATTCTCGGTCGGCAACGCGCATCCGGGTTCGCGTGGTGTTGCGGGATAGGCGGAAAATTTCCGTCTACTCAATGTTAGCAAGGAAAATACGTCATCTCCGTATGAGAACCTGAAAAACACGAGATGTTTAAACAGGACAGCCTCTACCTTTACGAGCCAAGTGTAAAGATACGCTTTTACCCCCTTCTTCCGTTTCTTGACGATCCGGAAACAAATCTTGGGCTACTTAATCCAAAGGAAAGGG
>JAJDOL010000055.1 GCA_022340195.1 Chromatiaceae bacterium | reverse complement strand
TTTCAGGTCGGCCATGGATTCTCCACAGAGACTGGTACTCTGGTCGCCAATCCGCTGCCTCTCCCCGTCGGCTATCCGGATAGAGCGACCGAGTTACCGCCTATCCAGTACTCGCCCGTTGAAGCCATCGACGGTTTGTTGGGCTTTCTCGGCACCCAGGCAGCTCTTTGGGGGCTGCTTGCACTGCCATTGATAGTGGGTGTCATTCGATGCTGTCGGAGGAAGCCACAGGGGGGTCAGAGAGTCCTCGACTCGCCGGCAAAGGCTCTATTGGTTGCCGGAAGCTTCTTTCCGCTCGCGTTCTTTTCGCTGATAGCAACCTTCAGCGAGGTCGAGCCGAATTGGCCGGGGATGTACCTATCGACCGCCGCGCCCCTTGCCGCCCTTGCGACGGAGAGAATGCGGAGATGGGTGATGATTGGGGGTGGCGGCAATCTCTTGTTCGTGAGCCTCTACGTACTGCATGGCGCAACCGGAATATTGCCGCTGCTCGACGGCCAAAACCGAGTTTTGCGTGAGTCACAGGGGTATTCGGAGCTGGCGCACAGGTTGGCAATTTTACCGGAGCCCCTGTTCGCCGATCGGTATCAGATCGTGGCCATGACACGGTTTTATGCGCCGATTCGGCAAACTACCCAATGGCCAGGTATCTCACGTCCCTCCGAGTACTTGCGGGGTACGGTCGCGGCCACTGTGACCCGCGAAGAAATTGAGCAGGCCGGTGGTTTCTGGTTTTTGAGCAAGCGGTTCGAACCGCTGACATTTCCGGGATTCAAGCTGCGCTCGCAAAGCAGCATCTTTCACTGTAGAGACCGCGGTCTGGTCGAGGCTCCCACGGATGCGGCTCTGCCATGCTCCCATCCCCTGCATCGCTGGCAGCTCTTCGGTTACGTCACGGATGCGACGAGACCATCAACAGGGGCTCGTGGTGACTAGCTCGGCATTTCATCACCTCCTTGTCCTGGTGTTGAACCGCAACCTGGGTCGCGGGCGCCCGGAACATCCAATTCATGCGAGATAGAACGTGCCCCGATGAAGAAGGCTCTCGTATCCTTTTCGAACCGAGTGCAAATGCGCTTGCGTTGCCTTCCAGTCTGGGTCTGGGTCGTTTTCTATCTCGTAACCGCCATGTTTTTTGTCTTTCCGGAAATAGATCTGGTGGTTTCTCGGCACTTTTTTTCTCCGGGTGTCGGCTTCGGGACGAACGGAACCAGGTTTGAACGGTTGATTCACAATTCCGTGGTTTTTCTCCTTGTTTCGGGCAATCTGGGTTTGATTGCATTGCTGCTTTTCCGTCGCTACGCGAGCAGATTTCGCATCGGGTTCACTGCCAAAGAGCTCGTGTTCCTCCTGCTCCTTCTCGCTTTGGGCCCGGGCTTGATCGTCAATGTGCTGTTAAAGGAGAATTGGGGGCGTGCCCGTCCCGTCGACCTGGTGCAATTCGGCGGAAGCAAGGAATACACTGCCGCCTTTATGCCATCCGACCAGGGTGGGCGTTCATTCAGCTCGGGTCACGCAGCGGCTTCGGCCTATTGGATCGTTGCTGCACTACTCTTGACGCCGCGGCGATACAGCATTCTAAGCGTCGCGGTTGCCTACAGCCTCATCGTTTCAGGGATGCGCATGGCCGCCGGCGGCCACTTCCTGAGCGACATCTTGGCCTCGTACTTGATCATGGGGATTGTGGCGCTCGCACTGTACGAGATCATCTATCCCAGGGGCTACTCGGCACACTGAGCTCCAAAAGGTTCCCCTGAGCGGTTCTTGGGAATATCTCGACTGGGCTTGACCTGTCCCACCGGACCTCGCCATTCCTTCCGGCAACTGCTTCTGACTCAGCTTAGAGATTTCGATCCTTCCTGCGCCTACGCGCTCGGGGACTTGCTCGCAGTGGCCTGATCGAGAATTTGTCTGATTTGCGAGAGTTGCGAGCGTCGCCTGTTGGGCATTGCCGGCGCTAAGCCGGCGTAGTGATCTTGGCAAGCTGCGGCCAGGCGAACAACGGTCGGGAACAGTGAAACTGCGCTTCTCTACTCGGGCTCGGAAAGCCATGGGAACAAGGGATTGGTAGTCCTTTCGGATCGCCGCACTCGACGTGCGCAACGTGTCGATGTGCCATCTGACAATATTCCGACGGGGATAGCTGCCCGCCGCAAAGCAGTTCCGGATCAGTGTCCGACAAGTCCTGTTGAATCTGGATGGCCAACAATCATCTACCCTTTGGAAATGTTGATCGCATTCGTACTTAGAGGTTGATCTCGGACGCCTGAGACTGGAGCAGGAATTCAACAAGTCCCGGCAAGCGCCTGCGCGGAAGCGACGATAATGTCATGAAAGCGTAGCGGAGAATTGTGTATTTGCGCTACGGACGGAATAGGGTTCAAAGCACGGTCTATCGTCAGGAATAGGGTGGAGCAATTCGGCGTCGGGCGCAAACTCATTCATCGACCAGACTGATCGTCGGCAGCTTGTTTCGAATCTTTTTTCAGTTGCGAATCTTGACTTTGCGACTTGTTGCTATAAATTATAGGGCGGTTGGCAGATTTCAGGTCTTTATAACCTTGTAACGCCATAACTTAGAACAACCGAATTAGGAGACACAAAATGGGGATTGAAAACCTGAGCGTTGATGAAATCCAGCAGCAATTGGACGAGCTGGCCCAGAATCAGGCCGACCTGGAGCATGCGTTGGCGCAACGCCAGCAACAGGCCAAGTATGATCTAGCACAGGAGATCAAGGATCTCATTCAGGAGAGGGGGTACGAAATTGCCGACATTGTTTCGCTTATCGGCACGCGGCGGAGGCGTTCGGCCGGTACCAAGGCGGGCGGCTCGCGGCAATACACCAAGTATGTCGATCCGGATGATCCGGAGAACGTCTATGTTCGCGGTGTCATCCCGGGTTGGATGAAGCAGAAGATGCAGGATCAGGGTTACGATCCAAGCTCAAAGCAGGATAGAGAGGCATTCAAGGCCAACTATCTGCAGGTCCTAGAAGACTGAACACCTCGGCTATCGCCTGCGCTCTCCCGGCTTTGCGCTTTCGTGTCGGCAAACGAACAGGCCGGGTGGGAAGTAACGGCGGTCGAAGGTGAGGCTACTCAACGATAGAGGTCGCGCTGAAATGGGACGACGGCCGGGTCTTACACTCGAGGCGACGCCGATCATTGGACATCCCGGCCAAGATCAGGATAGCGTTCGAGATTCCTTACGAAATTTGATGTTTTCAGAATTTGGCCATTTTCAGTGCGTTAAGGCGACTGAAAATGGTGGGACTTCCTACCCCAGGGGAAACGCTGAATTGATCAGCGTTTCCTTAACCTGATATCGTTCCGCATTCGTCTCCCGTCGAAAAACTTCTTTGAGCGGACAATGCCCGATGGGGTGGAGACTCGCGTTGCCCGAATGAGGGTGAAGTGCATAGCGGAGGCTTGTAGTCTAGAGGGTTGGCGGCTCTTCTTTGGCGTCGCTCGATCCGATTTCCTGTCTGAATTCGCCATGGATCCTACCCTTCTTGGTACGACTCTTCGCGATCAGATCAGCGATTTCCCTTGCGTTCAACTCTTCAACTTCGTACTGGGCGAGCGTATCTAATAGCGAAAAGGATGCGTGACCTTTATCGGATTGTTCCATTATCTGTTTTTGCAGTGTGGCGTTGCGCAATTGTTTGGCTCGGAAGAATCTGTTCGAAAACCTTTCCGTCTCGACTGTCGGGTGGACAGCTTGTTGGGAAATATTGTCGCGGATCGAGCGGTCATCTGCCGAGATCAGGTTCACATTCTCGTTGGATCAACGACTGGGCTACCCTGGCGCAACGGCTCACCGGGACTTACAAGTTATGTGTGCTCGGATCCTTATTCGCAAGCGATTTTCATGCGCCAATTCACCACGCGCAAGGCACCGAGTTGGTTAGCACCCTGCCGTGATTTCTCGGTCTCGCATGCCGCGGCAAGATTGCTTATTCGTCCGAATTACCGACGGTCTCGAGACCTGCGCCGAGGATCCCTACGCGGTGGCGACGCGGTGCGCGATAGGACTGGCGCGATCGCAGGCAGATGTCATTGGGTCGGGCGGCACGCTCTGGCTGCTCAGTTTTCTGTGACGTAAACCTCGACGCGGCGGTTTTTTCGTCGGCCTGCGGAAGTGGCGTTGTCGGCGATGGGACGGGCCGCACCGATCCCGATGGCGGTTAAGCGCTGCTCGTCGACACCGCGCTCGATAAGCGCCTGCTTCACGGCATCGGCCCGTTTTTGGGATAGCTCCAGATTGGTTTCATCCCGGCCCTTGCTGTCGGTATGGCCTTCGATACGAGCCGTAAGCTTCGGATACATGGCGAGTAACTCGGCTATCCGGTCAAGGCTCTGGATCTCACCGTCGGGCAGGTCGGCCTTGCTGATACGGAAGCGTAGATCGTCCTCGGCCAGACTGAGCAGCATGCCCTGATCCGTGTGGTGTCCTCCAAGCTCCGAGATCTCTGTGTAGATTCCGCGAACATAGGCTACGGACTCTTCGCTCTCTCGCTTACTGGCCGCCAGATCACTCGCCGCCTTCTCCCGCAATCGAACGAGATCCCCTTCGAGGCCGTCGATCGTCGATTGTGCCTCCGCGATCTGCTGCTCGTAGGTCTGCTTCGCCTGAGCTGCTGCTTCCTTGGTCGCGCTTAGCTCGCTCTTGACGCCAGCGAGACTTTGCTCGGCCGCATTGAGAGAGCTGCGCAACTCCGTTTCCTTGGCTTCGCGCTCTTGCTGAAGGATGCCTAAAGCGGTCGTCTCTGCCTGAAGCCTGGCCGTGAGGTTGGATATCTTACTCTCGGCTTCCGCCACTCGAGTGGCGTGGGCCTCGCTCGCGGCCTTCATTGCCGCGGCGGCCTTAGTCTTGGTTTGGTCGTGGGCCGCTTCGGCGGCTTTCAGATCTTGTTGCAGCTTTGCCAGCGATTCCGTGGTCTTGGCAATAGTCGCCTCGTGCTCCTGATGGAGTGCCGCGTGGGCAGATTGCTCCTGCGTCAGCTCCTGCGTCAAGGCTTCCAGCTTGTGCTCCAATTCCGACAGGGCTTGGTCCCGTTCGGTGATAGCCTGATTGGCACCGGTGAGCTGCGCGTCGAGATCTGAAGCCTTGGCCTGCATCGTCTGCATTTTCTGCCGGGCTGCTTCGACGGATTCCCGGGTTGTCCGAACCTGCCGCTCCAAATCCACCAGCTGCGCTGCGCGCTCCGGTTCGCTGCCCTCCAACGCGGTGCGATAGTACTCGATCTTTCCCTTCAGCTGTTGCTCGATTTGTTGCGTCTGGGCCTCATGGGCTGTCGCCATTTCCGACAGCCGTGCTTGTTGCGTTGCTTTTGCCTCTGCGATCGACTGCTTGAGCTGCGCGATCTCCTCCCCGAGCGCGGCGACCCGCTTGTTGGCAGCGTCGCGCTGTTCCTGGACCTCGGCGTGGGCCTGGCGCGCCTTCTCCTGCTCTGCAGCGAGGGTCTGGGCATGCTTCAACTTCAGTGCTTCCATGTCGTTCTGAAGCTTCTTGTAGGCCTGATCGGCGGTTTCCAGCTTGCCGGTGAGCTCCTGCTTGTCTGCGCGCAGGGTTCCCGATGCCTCCTCCGACTGAGCGAGCTTGTGCTTCAAATCGCCCAGAAGCTGGGCCGATTGGGCAATCTGGGCGTCCTTACCCGCTAGTACCTTGGTCTGGTTTTTGTTATGCCAGCTATAGAGTGCCACCGCTCCGACCAGGAAGATTGCCAGGAGCCAGCTGATGGTTTTGCACACCGAAGGTGTCGAATCAGACATGTGCGTCTCCTTTGGAGCGATCGACAAGCCCGTTATCGATCAGATGGATTGGAAGGAAGCAACCTGGTTATGCGCTAATCGCGAGCGAGCCCGAATCCCGAATGAACCAAGCGCTGAGGTCGAATCAGGATTCCCACATGACGAGCTTGTGTGCCGTCCGTGCGGCCTTCAGCAGCTCGATAAGCGGCATGGCACGATGGGCGAGGCTGACGTGGGCTCCCTCTTTCTCGTCGTCTTTTCCATCCTTGGTTTTCGGATCCAGGGGGGTTTCCGGATTGGCTGCAACGGCGTTTTGGAGGCGTTCGAGTGCGTCCGGAATGTCTTCAGGCATCAGGGCTCCGGGAACGGTCCCGCTGTGGCCCATGAGCTTGAGAAGCGCGACCGCCACGTCGCCGAACATGGTGATGCTCGCGTAGGCTTCGGTGTTGAAGGTGACCAGCATCTCAAAGTTCCCCGTCGGCGGTCCTGTCGAATGACATGTCTTTCTACACTAATCGCTTTGGTTGGTGTGTGATCTCGATGGCATTCGAGGCATTTTAGGCGATCGCCGGACAATGATATACCAGGATGCGTCGGATTTTCGTTCGTATTCAAGGCGTGCCAGCCGGCGCATAGCAGGTTGTGTAACGGTTGGCACAACGCGGAAGACGGACGAAAAGACAAGCAGGCTGGTATGTCATTTGACAGGAATCGTCTTAGCTCCCATCTCTGGTGCATGGTGTCGCTTTTCTTCCGGCGGTGGGTGCTTGGGCGGGGAATTCAGGGCCAAAATCAGGTCGCGAACCGCGTTGGCGAAGGACGGCCGTCTGCCTGTCCCGACCCCGAACATTGTCGGCGCTGTTTCATCGACGTTGACTTCTCGCGCCGTTTCTCCTAGCGTAATTGGCCGAGTTCAGGTGCTTTTTCGAGCTTAATAGGGAACCCCGTGTGAATCGGGGGCGGGCCCGCCACTGTTACCCCACCCTTTCGAGTCAAGCGAAAGGAAAGCCTATCGGCCTGTGTGCGCCACTGTTCCGCCGAATCGGGATGGGAAGGCCGCCGGATAGGTAGGGAAGCCAGGAGACCTGCCTGAACCGAGCACGCGAGATCCGTGGACAGAGATCGCCATTGTGCCCCTGGGATAAAATCGGGAAATCCCGGGCCGATTTGCATCGGTCCGGGATTTTTCTTTGGGCCGATGTTTTCCGATTTTCTCCAATTGGGGTCGAGAATGAACAGAAAGAACATCGCCCGCTACGCGTTATCGGGCACGCTTTGCCTTGCAGTCTCAGCCGTGGCTGGCGCACCCTCGACAGACATGAGTGAGCCCGAATCCACCACCATGATGGATGACATCGTGGTAACGGCCACCCGCTATGCAGAGACAGTGGAATCCGTGCCGGCCAGCGTGTCCGTCGTCACGGAGCAGGATATCGCAACATCCACGGCGCGCGACGTCCCCGATATCCTGAAGAAAGAAGTGGGGCTGCACGTGTACGACATTACGGGAAACGGTCAGTCGTTTCGAGTGGATCGAAGCGGTTTCGGAGAGACATCCTCTCTTAATACCCTGGTACTGGTCGACGGCCGACGGATAAACAACCCGGATTTGGCCGGACCGGATTGGAAGCTGATCCCGTTGGACCGGGTCGCCCGTATCGAGATCGTCAGAGGCAGCCGCGGCAGCGTGCTATACGGCGACAATGCGACCGACAGCGTAATCAACATAATCACCAAACAGGGTGGAGATGGATTGAGCTTTGGTCTGGAAATGGCCGGTGGCAGCTATAACACCTGGAATCCGAGTGCCTTTGTCAGTGGGACCTACAAGGACCTGTCTTACGCCCTTTCGGGCCGTTACTACGAATCCGACGGCTATCGGGAAAATAGCGCCACCGACGAGGGCGATATCGGTCTCAATCTGGATTACGTCTTTGGAGATATCGCCAAGGTCGGTTTGAGCGCCGGATATCACGAGGACGACACCGGTTTGCCGGGTGCCCTTCGCCAAAGCGATTTGGACGCAGGCGTGAACCGACGCGACAGCACCAATCCATCGGATTTCGCCGACACCCGAGATTCCTACATTCAGTTGAATCCCGAGCTCAATTTTCTCACGAACAGCTATTTCAGTCTGCCGCTCTCCTATCGACAGCGGGATCAGGATTATTTCTCGTCCTTTGTCGGCGGGGAGTTTCGGGGCGATACCCGGATCGGCTACGCAAACGCTTCGCCCCAACTCGTGGTGCAGGAGCCCATCGGTGGGCGCGATAATACCCTGACCCTGGGATTCGATTACTACTATGCGGACGAGGAGATACAGAACGAGTCCCTGTTTTTCGGTTCCCTCGATGTCGGGCGTTTCGACCTGGAAAGAAAGAACTACGGCGTCTATGTCCACGACGAGATCTACCCCGTGGAACGGCTCGCGCTGTCGGCGGGGTACCGCTGGGACAAGGTCGACTACAGTTTCTCGCCGACTGCACCCGGTACCCGCGACGAAACGGATTACGACGAAGGTGTGGCCACGGCCGGTTTGAGCTACCGGTTTCTCGACAGGTCGTTCCTCTATTTCAGCTTTGCCCAGGGCTTTCGTTATCCCGTGTTGGACGAGATCTTCAGCTTCTTCACCAACACGATCAATCTGGATCTGGCTCCCCAGACCTCCGATGACTACGAGATCGGTGTCCGGCACCATTTCACGGACAGGATTTACGCAAACCTCAATTTCTTCCGGTTGGACACCAAGGACGAGATCTTTTTCAATCCGTCCACCTTCGCCAACGAGAACCTGGATGCCGAAACCAGGCGGCATGGTGTCGAGGTATCCGCCGGATACGATTCGGACCGTTTCGACATCAGCGGAACCTATACCTACCGGGATACGGAGATCCGTGGTGGCGACCTGTCAGGTAACCAGGTGCCCAATGTCCCCCAGCACCAAGCGAGCCTGGATCTGATCTGGCGTCCGTTGGAGGGCCTGACACTGGTGCTGAACGGAATCTACGTAGGCGAGCGGTATTTGGAGAGTGACTTTGCCAACGAATTCGAGAAGCAGGACAGCTACCAGGTGGTCAATGTCAAGGTGAAATACAATCGGCAGAAATATACGGTGTTTCTGGACGTGAACAACCTCTTCAACGAGAAATATTCCGCCTATGGGGTACTCAGTACCTTCCCTGTCGAACCGGCCTTCTATCCATCACCCGAGCTCAACCTGTTTGCCGGTGTGAGTGTCGATTACTGAGCGGCGATTGATAAGGGTATTCACGCGCAATGAGTCCAATGCTAGCCGGGTCCCGTCTGTTTCTGGTACTTGTGTTGGGCAGCTGGACCCTGGTATCCCAGGGACGCATCTACATCGATACCCTTGGGCGCGAGGTCGCGCTCGAACAAGAACCGCAAAGGATCGTCACCCTGGCACCGAGCCTCACGGAAATCGTCTATTTCCTGGGGCTCGGCGATCATGTGGTCGGGGTTACGCAGTTCAGCTCTTACCCGCCGGAGGCCGAGCTCAAACCCAAGGTGGGGAGCTATGTAAACCTGAATGCCGAGCGCATCATTACGCTCGCCCCCGATCTCGTCATCAGTACGGCAGACGGAAATCAGCCTGCGGTCATCGGTCTCCTCGAGAAGGCGGGCATCCCGGTTTACGTCGTGGATCCCCGCAACACGCGCGAAGTCATCGAGACGGTCGTGGATATTGGCCGGGTCTGCGGCGTCCTCGATAAGGCGGTCGCACTGGCGCACGAATTGTCGTCCAGAGTGGATCGGATTGTCTCCAAGACCGTCGGGTTGGATCGGCCCCTTGTTTTTCTGCAGGTGAATGCAAAGCCGATCATGACCGTCAACGGAAAAACATTTTCCAGTGACCTCATCAGGCTCGCGGGCGGCCGGAACATGACCGACGGGGCGCGAATCACTTATCCGAGGATCAGTCTCGAGGAGGTCATAAGACAGGGGCCGGATGTCATTATCGTCTCATCTATGGATAGGGGTGGCGAGTTCGAGGAGTCCAAGCAGCAGTGGTTGACGCTGAAAATGATCCCGGCGGCTGATAACGGTCGCGTCTATTTGGTGGACTCGGATCTCATCGATCGACCATCCCCACGGATCGTCGAGGGTCTGGAGGTTCTGGCGCGCCACATACATCCGGAAGCGAATTGGGAGTATTGAACCGTGACCGGGCTCCTGCGAAGGCCGCTCGGTCCTGCCCGAGTTATCGCCGTTTCCCTCGGCATGGCAGCGCTTCTCGTCCTGGTCTGTTTCGCGTCCATGCTGTTTGGAACCGCTGAGATATCGCTCGAGCAGGTGCGCGCGCTGTTGTTCTCCTCCGGCGATACCGGGGTGGGGCACGCGCGCTTGATCCTTCTGGATATAAGGCTGCCGCGGATCATCCTGGCCGCGCTCGTCGGGTTTGCGCTGGCGCTCGGCGGCGTGGTGTTTCAGGCGTTGCTGCGCAACGCCCTTGCCGATCCCTTCATCCTGGGCGTGTCGAGCGGCTCGGCCTTCGGTGCCATCATCGGGATTCTGCTCGGTTTCAGTTTCGGAATCGGTGTGCCCGCTATGTCCTTTGCCGGGGCCTTGTCGACCCTGTTCCTGCTGCTCTCATTCGGGATGAAGCGGATCGGATCGGAGTCCTCGACCATCCTGTTGACGGGAGTGATCATCAACGCTTTTTTTACGGCCATGATCATGTTCTTCGTCTCGGTTTCCGCCGATGCGAAGCTGCACTCGATGCTCTTTTGGCTCTATGGTGATCTTTCCCAGACGAGCTATTCCTACCTCTATCTCATTGGCCCCGTGCTCCTGATCTCGTTTGTACTGCTCTATTCCGTCTCCAACCGCCTGAATCTCCTGACAGCGGGAGAGGATTCGGCCCTGCGCATGGGGGTCGATGTGGCGAAGACCAAGCTGGCGCTGCTCGTCGTTGTTTCGGTGATGATAGGTACAGTCGTTGCCTTCTCGGGCCTGATAGGGTTTGTCGGCTTGATCGTCCCCCATCTCGCGAGAATGGCCTTCGGCTCCGATCATCGTTTGTTGATTCCGGTAGCCGCATTCGGTGGGGCCTCGTTCCTTGTCGTGGCGGATACCTTGGCGCGAACCCTGATCGCGCCGAGCGAGCTGCCTGTCGGTGTCATTTCCGCCTTCGTAGGAGCGCCCTTCTTCCTGTATCTGCTGCTGGGGAAGGGGAGCCAGTGGAGCCGATCCTGAGCTTGAATGGTGTCGGATTCGGCTATGGCTCTGAATCCGTGTTGGAGAACGTGAATCTGCAGGTGTCGCCCGGACAGGTGCTTGGAATCCTGGGTCCGAATGGTTGCGGCAAGAGCACTTTGTTGAACCTGATGGACGGAGTTCTGACGCCCAAGCGCGGTGCTGTCCTGGTATATGGTAAGCCGATCCAAGGCATGCAACGATCCGAGGTCGCACGGAAGATCGCGATGGTTTCCCAGGAGCACCACTTCCGGTTTGATTTCTCGGTTCTGGAGGTGGCTCTGATGGGACGTTTTCCCCATATGGGCAGGTTGCAGTTCGAGAGTAGCAAGGACATGGATGCGGTTCGCGATGCTCTGCAGGCTACGCAATGCCTGGATTTCGCGGAGCGCTCGATCCACGAGCTCTCGGGCGGAGAGAGACAACGGGTGTTGATCGCGCGCGCCCTTGCACAAGAGCCGAGCCTGATATTGCTCGATGAGCCGACCTCTTTCCTGGACCTCAAATTCAAACGGGAGATCTTTCGGCTGATCGACCGCCTGCGCAGCCAAAAGACCCTCGGCGTTGTCGTCGTCTCGCACGATATCGACCTGGTCGCCCAATTCTGCACTCGAATCGCCATGCTGAAGGGTGGCACCATTTATCGTGCAGGGAAGCCTTTCGAGGTTATCACCGCAGAGAACGTGGAGGCGGTATTCGATTGCCCGGTCCGGGTGGATGAGAATCCTGCAACAGGCAGGCCGCGGGTCAGCATCTTGTAGCGAAAGGCCCGCGGCGAAAGCGGCGTCGGGGAGGAGACACGGCGTGGACGTCTTCGCCCTGCGCAACAAGGTTGTTGACGACTACGGCGGCTAGGTCCGACTAATCCTTATCGACAATTCTCTGCGCCACACCCACCAGGTCCGTTTCGACGATGTCCGGCACGGGCCGCAGCGTACCCAGCACGGCGCCGGGGCGGGCGACGAAAGCGGCGGCGCAACCGGCACTTATAGCTCCGGCGACGTCCCAGTCATGGGCGGCTACAAGACGAATTCGCGATACCGGGATGTCCAATTCCCTGGCGGCGTGCTGGTAGACCACGGGCGATGGCTTGAAGCAGCGCACCGCATCGACCGAGATGTTCATGTCGAAGTAAGGCAGCAACCCCGCGTTCGACAACTGCTGCTCGAGGACCGGAGCGGGGTTGTTGGTTAGCGTCGCTAGACGAAATCCCGCCGCTTGCAGGCGTGCCAGACCGGTCGTCACGTCCGGGTGAGGCGGAAGGCAGCGCATCTGTTCCAGGATGGCTTCGCGATCCGTTTCGGAGATGATCTTGCCCAGACGCTCGGCCGTCATCATCAATGCCTCGCGCCCGAGCGCGCTGAAGTCCTGATACCCACCCAGGATTGTGGTAACCATGGCGTTGCGCAGCAGCAGGCCGAACCAAGTCTGGACATGGTTCTCGTCACCGAAGATCCGATCGAAGTGCGGCCTGAGGACGCCGAGGTCCAGCAGTGTTTCGTTGACGTCGAAGACGATGGTTCTGCGCATATTCAGTCACCTCTCGTTCTAGGGCGGCGAGCCGTTCTTGCTGCTTTTCGCCATGATGGCCGTCGAGTCGTCGGCTAACAGCAGCCGCTTGTCAGTCTGCAGGGTTCTGCCTTGGACGCCTCGGCGCCTTCTTCACGCTGTTCGGGAAATGCGTACGCGTTTCATGGTTTCGTGGGTGCTCTCATCGCTTTGAAACGACTCTTCCTGTACCCGTCTATAGGAACAGGTCCGCGCGTGTCAACCTCGGTTTGGCTCAGCCGCCAAATTTGCTCTCTTGACTCGGCTGCTAGGAGGTCAGCGATAGCGCCAAAGATGTCGGTGGGAAGCGCTTGCCTGCCGCCGGTCTCGTCGTGCCTCCGAAAGCGTTGACGAAAGTTCGCTCATCCGCTGATGGATGACCTTGTCTCGCTTTATAATCGCCGACTGAAACGAGTCGAGCCCGGGTCATCGAATGGTTCCGGATCGGCGGCGTCTTCTTCCCGAAGTGCACATGACAACTGAAGACTTGAGGAGTCAGAGACGAAATGAGCCATTCCCTGCATACGAAACTCCTGCTGCAGCTCTTGGGTGCGAGCGCATTGCTCATTGGCCCGATCCAGGCTGAGGCGGACGCACCGGCAGCCGGCGACGACTGGCAGTACGCCGCCTCACTCTACTTTTTTGCCCCCGCGATCAAAGGGACAACAGCGTCTGGCACTGACGTCGACGTCGGCTTCGATACCCTGTTCGACAACCTCAACATGACCTTCATGGGTGCTTTCGAGGCGCGCAAGTCCAAATGGTCTGCGCTGGCAGATGTGCTGTACCTCAACGTTGGGGCCAACGAGGGGGCTACGGTACCGGTGACCACGCCGGCGGGCGCGAATCTCGGCCTCGAGGTGGATACGTCCCTCAAGGTGAGAGGTTGGGTGCTGAGCTTTCTCGGGGGATACAATGTCTACGACACGCCGCAGGCTTCGGTCGATGTCATCGCCGGGGCGCGATACTTGGAGTTGAAGCTCGATTTCGACCTTGGACTCCAGAGTCGGGCCTTCGGGCGGCCGATCGAAGCCGCCGCTTCGGGGGCGGTGTGGGATGGCGTCATCGGTGTGCGCGGCCAGGCCAATTTGCAGGGGAACTGGTATCTGCCTTTTTACCTGGACGCCGGCACCGGGGAGTCCGATCTTACCTGGCAGGCGCTCGGCGGCGTGGGCTATCGCTTCGACTGGGGCAATCTCAACGTTGTCTATCGCTACATGAAATGGGATTTCGACTCCGGCAGCGCGATCGATGACATCAGCTTCAGCGGGCCCCAACTGACCGCTACCTTCCGCTTCTGAAAGCGCATTGGGGGCGTCAGCGACTTGTCAATTCCGATGCCGTCGTCGCTGAACGCCCTACAACTTCTTCCGAAGACCGAAATACGATGGCGTTCCAAAGATGTCCCGGCCTGGGTAGCCTTCCTGGTGCAGCCGGATCTTCAGTTCTTTGAATCGACGGCAAATCCTAGACGTTACAGGCCGTGCACCCTTCGGATTCCGGTCTGACCACCCCTGGCACGGTGCGCTCGAAACAGCCGATCATCACCTCGTACGGGGCGAAAATGCTCGTCAGCACGGAATCGCGAAGTGCGTAGTGGGTGCGGAAAAACTCCAACGAGCGCACCCTGAATCCCTCGTCCTCGAGCTT
>JAJDOL010000036.1 GCA_022340195.1 Chromatiaceae bacterium | reverse complement strand
ATCTCTGGGCAAAGCGCTACGAACGGGACGTTGACGGATTATTTGCCGTTCTGGACCATCTCACCCAGGCCATAATCGCCGTTCTGCTGCCCTCACAACCGCCCGAGGAAGCCGCCGTTGCACCCGAGCGGCCCGCCGGTTCCGGAAACGAGCTCAGCTACGACAGCTTGATCGACAGCCCCCGGCGTCTCAAGTGCCTGTACGGCCATGTCGCCCAAATGGCCGGTGATCACATCGCAGCAGTGCGCATCTTCCAAGACTGTATCGATCGCTGGAACGACGTGAATTCGATGATTGGGCTGGCGCAGATCTATGAGACCGGGATCGGCGTACCCCGGGACCTCACCGCGGCCACCTTGCTAATGAGGCGTGGCGCCCAGATTCAGGACCCGGTGGGTTACAGCAGCTTGGCGCGCTACCACTACGGCATGGCGCTGGTCGAGGGCAAGGGCGTTGCGCCGGACACGGTGGCAGGCCTGCGTTGGCTGCGGCGTGCGGCTGCGGAAGGTATTGAAGAGGCAAGTGCTTATATCGCCGAGCATTTTCCGGCGGAAAGCCCGGTCGCCGGGCAGCGCTAAACACACGGGGGTCAATCCCGACAGTCACCGGCTTCGGCTCCTGCCGACGCCGGGGCCAAAGCCAGTCGGTCGAGTGCTCCGGAACTGACGGACCGGGAAGGCGATCGCCGCGCTCCGATTGATACCTTGAAACCCTTTACCCTCGTTGTTTGGATAGCCTGCGATAGATGGTGCTGCGATGGATACCAAGCCGGCGCGCGGCGGCACTGACGCTGCCGTTGCAGTCCGCCAGCGCCTGGTCGATGGCCTTGCGGGTCTGGTTCTCCAGGTCTTCGTCCCGGGTTGTTGAATCCGCCAGGTCCTTCCCCCGAATTTCCGCCGGCAATCGTTTGAGGTCGATGGCTTCGCCGGGGTCGGCCAAGGCGAGCAGGGTACGCAGGGTGCTATTGAGCTGGCGCAGGTTTCCCGGCCATTGATAACGCGTCATGCATTGCAACGCCTCATCACTGAGCGACACCTCGAGCTCGCCCCCACCGAGCCGGATCATCAGCTCTTTGATGACCCGCCGGCGGTCGGTCCATTCGCGCAGCGGTGGCAGACGCACGCCAAAATCCTGGATGCGGTAATAGAGGTCGGCGCGAAACTCACCTGCCGTGACAGCAGCGGCGAGGTCGTGGTTGCTGGCACAGACCAGGTCGAAATCCACGCTAACCCCCTGCCCTCCACCGAGGGGATGCACTTCCCGCTCCTGGAGCACGCGCAGCAGACGCGCCTGCAGGGCGAGCGGCATGTCACCGATCTCGTCCAGGAACAGGATACCGCGGTCCGCTTCCCGCACACGCCCCGGCATGCCCTTGCGCCTGGCACCGGTGAAGGCGCCGCTCTCATAGCCGAACAGCTCCGACTCGATCAGGGATTCGGGCAAGGCGGCGCAGTTGACGGCCACGAAGGGTCCGGTTTTGCGCCGGCTGATGGTGTGCAGCCGGCGGGCGAAGACCTCCTTGCCAACGCCGGTTTCACCGTTGATCAACACCGCCACGCTGGCGTCGAGGACGCGTCGCGCCTGATCCAGCATGATCTCGGTCCCGGGATCCAAATAATAGGGATCCTCATGACTTCGAACCGGGTTGACCGGAACATTGACCTGCGTAGACCGGGAGCAATCGAGGATGCCTTGGAACTGCCGCTCGCCACGCGGATCGACCAGCTTGCGCGGACGGTCGCCACCGTATCCCGGCAGCTGCAGCCACTGCTCCGCGGTGCTGTCCAACAGGTCATGCCAGTTGGCTCCGAGCAGCTGCAGGGCGGCCCGGTTGGCGCCGATGATGCGTGTCTCATCGAGCATCAGTACGCCCTCGCGGTGACTCCCGAGTAGCTGGTGCCGCGGATGGAAGCGCAAGAGGTCCGCCGAGCCCGCTACATCCCGGATCAGGCGATGCTCGATGATTCGTATTGCCAAGCGCACCATACCGAGTGCCTGGCTGTGCAGTTGCTCTGAATTACCGGAAATGTCGAGCACGGCCAACAGGTCGCCGCGCGGCGTGAGGATGGGCGCCGCCGCACAGCTGAGGATGCCGTTGGCGTCCAGATAGTGTTGCCCCCCGCGCACGTCTACCGGCTGGCGTTCCACCAGGGCGGTGCCGATGGCGTTGGTGCCGCGGCCCTGCTCCGACCACAGGACCCCCGGCTGCAAGGAGACCCGCTCGGCCTCGCGGAGAAACCCGAGTCCACCCGTCGAATCGAGGATGAGGCCGTCCGAATCGGCGAGCAGCACCAAGCTGTCGCTGTCGGAGACCAGTTCGGCCAGCGCGTCCATTTCGGGCTCGACGATGCGGCGCAAGCGCTCGTGCGCCCCCCGGCGCTCGTTCAGCAGCCTGCTGTCGACGCGCTGCGGCGGCAGCGTCCGCTCGTTATCCAGTTGTTGTGCGCAGCGGAGCCAGGAGCGCGCAATGACATCGGGCAACCGGCCGACCGGACTCTTGCCTTTCTCGAAAAATAGCGCGCGTGCGGCTTTCGTATCCGCCGGAATAGACCGACGCTTCGGCATCAGACACGCCTCTTCGGAGGCGACGTCGCATTGTGCGACACATACGACGTCGCATTGCGCGACAGTCGTCGTAAAAACGGTTCTTTCGCGTGTATGGATTGCATCCTAACCATGTATCTAGCCTAGTGCATTCTGGCGTTAACTCATTGCTACGGCGGCGATCGCGTTTCCGGGATCGGAAGCTGAGGGACAATCCGGCATGAATTCTGCAGGATACTGGACTCGCACAGTCCTCTTACTGTCCTCGAAGGCGATACCGGGATTCGGCGCGAGATGGGATGTCGAAGATGGCGCTCGACCATTATCGACAGACCATGAGCCTGCTGGCTAGCTACAGCGAGACGCCGCGGGGTCCTTGCAGACAACAGGCCGTTCCTTTCCTAACGGGCAAGGAACGGCGCAACTAACGACGGAATATTTATGGATACGCGGCGAGTCATCGCTACCGATGCTGCCCGGGCGTTGATCGAAACCCTGGCCGACAAGCATGGCTCCCTGGTGTTTCACCAGCCGGACGGATGCTGCGGCAGTAGCGCACCCATGTGCTACCCACAGAGCAAGTTGCTCGTCGCCGACAACGACTACCTGCTGGGCGAGATCTGCGGCGCACCGTTCTACATAAGTGCTGCGCGGTTCGAATACTGGCGACACACCCAATTGATCATCGACGTGGTGGAAGGACGCGGCGAAAAGTCTTCACTCGAAGAGGCGGCAGGGCAGCGGTTTCTGCTGCGGTCGCGGTTGTTCACGGACAAGGAATGGGAGAAGTTGAAACGGAGGTACCTGACGTCGGACGACGATGCTCCGAATGGCGAGCTCCGTTTATGAACTGCTCGGACCGGCCCGCTTCGGATGGGAAATCTACGAACGCGCCTTCAGCGCATGCGTTCCGCGTAAGCGGTGGTTGAAAAGAACATGTCTACTCTCTTGTTAGCAAAGTCTTCGCGGAGACTGAAGATCGCAGGCTCGAAGGTTGTCCCCGACGATGGACGTCGCTATCTTGTCGCCGCAACCTACTGCTTGAAATCTCACCTCATCGCGCGAATCGACCTCGCCAAGCATTACAGCCCGGGTAAGCTCGACCACCGAGCATCCGACCCCGAGATCCCGGACGCTGCGTCTCCTCGCGATCGTCAAGAAACAAACCTGCAGCACCAAGCGTTATGTTGGGATGCCTATTCAATGAAATCGCCCGAGGAATCCAGGGACGCACCGACGAGCTGACCGGCTTCGGCCGGTCGCTACGGCATCGCTCGTCTTCTCCAGGCTGAATGGAAACGCTGAGATGCTCATGGAGCGCCGACCTGCAGATCCCGGGAAGGGATTCTTCAAGGCCCCTCGCGGAGATACCCTTCATTGGCCGTCCCGGCGGAAATCTGCACGCTAGTCGGAAACGCTGTTTCGACTACCCTCGGTTTCAATGCCTGCGAGGCAAAAAAAACACTTCCCTGTGTCAGAGGAGGACCTGAAAAATAACCGATGCTTTGATGAGGTATTGCGGCCTCGCCGATGCTTCGTGCGAGTCTAGTACCCCGTGCCACCTTATTTCGCATGTTCAGAGCCCCCCGTATGCGCCAAGGCAAGGCACAGCCCGCAGGGAATAGCGGGCTCTATTTTCAAGGGCGGTAACGCCGCATTGGCGCATTCGGGGGGCTCCCTGCGGGCAAGGCGAGAAGCGGCCATCTACGGCGTTGCGCGAGCTTGAAATAGGGGTGGCTATTCCTGCGCTCGCGCGCCTTGTATCTGACCGCTTCTCGCCTCGCTGAAAACGCAACATAAGGTGAAACGGGGTACTAGGAGCCTGTCCGACTTACGACTGTCCTACTGCGGAATCGCGGATACCGGCAAGATTTTCCACTCGATTTCGTTAAATATGTCCACTATTCGCCTCAATCGAGTGAAAAATCTGCCTCGGCCCCGCGATCCCTCGCTACGAACGCGCAAGTCGGACAGGCTCCTAGGGCTGTTTCGGCGGCGTCGGTCGCTTCTGTATTCCCTGCGTGTCAAGATTGAGAATCCAATCAGCCAGATTCTCTGCATCCTCCTTTTTCACATTCACGCTCGGGGGCATAAAGAGCATGTTGACGTTGTCCCAGACCTTGACGTGCTCGCCCATGGTTCCCTCCAATATCGAATCCACTAATCGCTCCTTTGCCTGGGCGTGGCCGCTGTAATGAGCGGCTACCTCACGAAACGAAGGCGCAAGCGGAATGGCTCGTTTTTCTGCAATCGGATCCAGTCCGTGGCATATGTTGCAGCCGCTATAACTGGCCAACGCCATCATCTTTTCGTGTCGGACCAGGCGTTCGGCGACTTCCGGGTCGACCTCCAGATTGAGAATCCATTGCACAAGCGCCGCGGCTTCATGCCGTTTGAGATTGACACTGGGCGGCATGAACCGCATCGCAACCTTGCCTTCCCAAGCCTGCGGCCGGTATGCAGTACCGTGAAGGACGCGGTCGAGCAGCCGATCGAAGGCCTGCTCGTCGTCCCGATAGCGTATCGCAACTTCCTGGTACGAAGGACCAAGCGGTAAACCCTCT
>JAJDOL010000025.1 GCA_022340195.1 Chromatiaceae bacterium | reverse complement strand
AAAGGCGCGGGCCCTGCGGCCCTGCGGGCGATCGCTACAAGGGCCAATCCGACCCGGCGATCGACAAGGCATTTCTGATTGACAATTGTCGCCGTAGACCTGGCTTTTGCCGTGTCGCCGGTTGTCGAGTATCGGTTGCCGTCCCGATGACGCCACCTAGAATTAGATAGCTGCCGGATTGAGCGGTCCCGGATAAGGGGCGCCGTCAAAGGAGAAAAAGGTTGAAACAGACGCTGGTGCAAAAAGCGTATCCCGTCTATAGCCTGGAGCTTGGTCGCGATGAAACCAACTTTGGCTCTGTCGACGAGATCGCGAGCTATTTCAAGCAATGCATAGAGGCGCATCGTTACGCCTGCTTTATTGCCGAGTTCGACCACTATGCCCACACCCGCTCATTGCCCGAGGGCCGGGTCGACAGAGACATACGGGCGGCCAAGAACCTCGTGTTCTGCTTTGGGATCGCCCTTCCCGACCCCCACGTATTGGCGGTAAGACCCCGCTCCATCGGAATAGCGGAAACAAGCGATGGGTTCCTGGTTACCTTCATGGAGGCCCCGATGCCGGTTGCCAACACGGCGATGGAGGATTGGGCAATGGGATTGCGCAACCGCCGTGGGAAGGCCGCTTGATCGCGGCCTGCGCACAACCCTTTCAACCCGGTACTTCGGCGCAGGCATACCAGGCTGACGCGAGTCTCTTAGGAACCGAGCAGAAATAACTTGTACAGATTGCGCCGGATTTCAGTCTGCCTGCAAGGCACGGAAAGGGGCGCATAGTCGAACTATGTAACCCTTTCCGTAACGCAGCAGGCGGGCTAAGAGACAAGCAAGATGTTCAAGTTATTTTTGCGAGGCTCCTTAAGCCCGGGGAGGAATCCATGCAGTTCATCGACCTTCAGGCCCAGTACCGCCAGCTAAAGGAGCAGATCGACGGTCGCATCCAACAGGTTCTGGATCATGGGCGTTATATCCTGGGACCCGAGGTGGGAGAGCTCGAGGAACGCCTGGCGGATTACGTCGGTGTCAAGCACTGCATCGGGGTCTCCAGCGGTACCGACGCCCTGCTTGCATCCATGATGGCCCTGGACATCGGACCGGGCGATGAGGTGATCACAACGCCCTTCACCTTCATCGCGACCGGCGAGATGATCGCCCTGCTCGGTGCCCGGCCGGTCTTCGTGGATATCGATTCGCGCACCTTTAATATCGACCCGGAGCTGATCGAGACGGCAATCACGCCGAGGACACGAGCCATCGTGCCGGTGAGCCTTTATGGCCAATGTGCCGAGATGGACCCGATCAACGCCGTCGCTGAACGCCACGCTTTGCCGGTTATCGAGGACGCTGCCCAAAGCTTCGGCGCTCTTTATCGGAGCAAAGGCTCCTGCGCCCTATCGACCATCGGGTGCACCAGCTTCTTTCCCTCGAAGCCGCTGGGTTGCTACGGCGACGGAGGAGCCTGTTTTACGAACGACCAGGACCTTGCCACCAAGATTCGCCAGATCGCTTCGCATGGTCAGGACCGCCGCTACCACCACCCATTGATCGGTATCAATGGTCGGCTCGACACCATACAGGCGGCTGTGCTGCTTGCGAAGCTGGATGGGTTTCCGCAGGAGGTCGAGGCACGGGAGCGGATCGGTCGGCGTTATTCGGACCTTCTCGCCGACAGCGTTCAGACCCCCTACATCGAGCCTTATAACAGGAGCGTCTACGCTCAGTATACGATCCGGGTCGAAGATCGCGATGGGCTTGCCGAGCGGCTGAACGCGTCTGGTATTCCCACGGCCGTGCACTATCCGGTCCCCTTGACGAGCCAGCCCGCCCTGGAGGATCCGATGGCCAATGTGCCGAATGCGCAAGCGGCTGCCGGATGCGTGCTCAGTCTCCCCATGTCACCCTGGCTGACTCGATGCGACCAGGATGCTGTAATCGAGACGATTCGATCAGCGCCTGAAGACATGAGAATTCGCGCGAGCTAAAGGACCAAAGCGACCCGCCGTGTTCAGCCGCGGCGAGCGATCCAGACATCGCGATGGGCTCAGGTCGGCAACCCCTGCCGCCGTCGAGCGTCTGGAAACAAGGCCGCGCAGGCCTCTCCGGCGCCTGATCTATCCACATGCTGAAACGGCGGTTTGTCCACCGAACCGGCAGACGCCAAGTCCTTGCCATTCGTGTCTCCCGGCTGTTTTTTACTGGTTGCGGCGAGTGGTTATCCACAGACCGTCAACAGGTCGCCCCCGCCGTTGTCCCAGGTTTACACACAAGATATAGTAGTTGACAGCCTGTCAGTAGCGTATATATTGTGAGCAGAGGAAGCTTGCCGTACCACCCACGCCGTTCTGTGGGATATCCCGATAAGAAAACCGAAAGAAGTAGCCCGAGGAGGAAGCATGGCCCCAGAAGTGCCGTCCGCCGTCCCGCTGGATACCGTTGCACTGTCCCCCGAGCCCGAGCGGCGGGACAAGCAGACCGAGATTGTCGCCCACGCCCCCGGGCAGGTGCAGGTGATTCGACGCAACGGCAAGGTCACGCACTTCGATTCCAATAAGATCATGGTGGCCATGACCAAGGCCTTTCTGGCTGTCGAGGGTGGCAATGCCGCCGCTTCCAGCCGCATCCACGACAGGGTGCAGACCCTGACCGATCAGGTCGTGGCTGCCCTTACACGCCGCCTGCCCGGCGGTGGCACGGTGCACATCGAGGACATCCAGGATCAGGTGGAGCTCGCCCTCATGCGCGCCGGCGAGCACAAGGTAGCCCGGGACTACGTACTCTACCGGGAGCAGCGCGCCCGCGAGCGGGCCGAGAAGTCCGTCGCGCACCCAGCCGAAGCGCACCGGATAAACGTCACCCTGGTGGACGGAAGCACCCGCCCGCTGGACATCGCCCGCCTCGAGCGCCTGGTCGCGGAGGCATGTCGGGGATTGGAGGCGGTCGACGGCCGGGCCATCCTGGATGACGCCTGCCGCAACCTGTTCGATGGGGTGAAGGAGGCGGACGTGAGCCAAGC
The DNA here is from genome assembly GCA_022340195.1 of Chromatiaceae bacterium. Classification (GTDB taxonomy): domain Bacteria; phylum Pseudomonadota; class Gammaproteobacteria; order Chromatiales; family Chromatiaceae; genus Thiosymbion. Next base: position 22,611 of record JAJDOL010000025.1, on the reverse strand, counting down.
CCTGGTCATGAGCGCCCGGGCCATGATCGAGAAGGAGCCGGAATACGGCCTGGCCGCCGCTCGTTTGCTGCTGGACATCCTGCGCCGTGAGGCCCTTGGTTTCTTGGGGATGGCCATGGGGGTACAAACCCAGGCCGATCTCGCGGAGCGCTACAACGAGTACTTTGCCGCCTATATCAATCAGGGCGCAGAATTGGAGCTGCTCGACCGGTCCATGGCCCAATTCGATTTGGCGCGCCTGGGCGCTGCCCTGAAGCCGGAGCGCGATCTCTCCTTCACCTACCTCGGACTGCAGACCCTCTACGACCGCTACTTCATTCACAGCCAGGATGGCGTGCGCTTCGAGCTGCCCCAGGCCTTCTTCATGCGCGTCGCCATGGGTCTCGCCATGAACGAGATCGACCGCGAGGAGCGAGCCATCGAGTTCTACGAGCTGCTGTCCTCCTTCGATTTCATGAGCTCGACCCCCACCCTGTTCAACTCCGGCACATTGCGCCCCCAGCTCAGCTCCTGCTACCTGACGACCGTACCGGACGACCTGGACGGCATCTACGGGGCGATCAAGGACAACGCCCTGCTGTCCAAGTTCGCCGGCGGGCTCGGCAACGACTGGACGCGTGTGCGAGGCATGGGTGCCCACATCAAGGGCACCAACGGCAAGAGCCAAGGGGTTGTCCCCTTCCTCAAGGTGGCCAACGACACGGCCGTGGCCGTGAATCAGGGCGGCAAGCGCAAGGGTGCTGTCTGCGCCTATCTGGAGACCTGGCACATCGACGTGGAGGAGTTCCTGGAGCTCAGAAAGAACACAGGTGACGATCGCCGCCGCACCCACGACATGAACACTGCCAACTGGGTGCCGGACCTGTTCATGAAGCGGGTTGCCGAGGACGGCCAATGGACTCTCTTTTCGCCGGATGAGACCAGAGACCTGCACGACCTGACCGGCCGGGCCTTCGAGGATGCCTACTGCACTCACGAGCAAAAGGCGGCACGTGGCGAGATGCGGGTCAGCAGGGTGGTCAAGGCCCTGGATCTATGGCGCAAAATGCTCGGCATGCTGTTCGAGACCGGCCACCCCTGGATCGCCTTCAAGGATCCCTGCAACCTGCGCTACACCAACCAGCACATGGGCAGGGTGCACAGCTCCAACCTGTGCACCGAAATTACCCTTCATACCAACGACCAGGAGATCGCCGTCTGCAATCTGGGCTCGGTGAACCTGGCCGCCCACGTCGGCGAGCGCGGGCTGGATTTGGCCCGCTTGGCGAGAACCGTCGGCACCGCCATGCGCATGCTGGACAATGTCATCGACTACAACTACTACAGCGTGCCCCAGGCCCGCACATCCAACCTGCGCCACCGTCCGGTCGGACTCGGGATCATGGGTTTCCAGGATGCCCTCTACAAGCTGCGCATTCCCTATGCCAGCGAGGAGGCCGTGCGCTTCGCCGACATCTCCATGGAGGCCGTCAGCTACAACGCCATCCGCGCCTCGACGGATCTTGCTGCGGAGCGCGGGCGCTACTCCAGCTTCGAGGGCTCCCTCTGGAGCCAGGGCATCCTGCCGATCGACTCCATCGCCCGCCTCGAGGAGGGCCGCGGCGGCTATTTGCAGATGGACCGTGGCAGCACCCTGGATTGGGATGGGCTGCGCGAGCGTGTCCGTGCGGTGGGGATGCGCAACTCCAACTGCATGGCGATCGCACCGACCGCAACCATTTCCAACATCGCGGGGGTCAGCCAGTCCATCGAGCCCACGTATCAGAACCTGTTCGTCAAATCGAACCTTTCCGGTGAGTTCACCGTGGTGAACCCCTACCTCGTTCAAGACCTGAAGGAACAGGACCTGTGGGATGAGGTCATGGTCAATGATCTGAAGTATTTCGACGGCTCCGTCCAGGCCATCGACCGCATCCCGCAGGAGCTCAAGGAACTCTACGCCACTGCCTTCGAGGTCGATCCCAGGTGGCTGGTGGAGGCCGGCTCGCGCCGCCAGAAGTGGATCGACCAGGCCCAGAGCCTGAACCTGTACATGAGCGAGCCCAACGGCAAGAAGCTCGATAACCTCTACAAGCTCGCCTGGGTGCGGGGGCTCAAGACCACCTATTACCTCAGGTCCATGGGTGCGACCCACCTGGAGAAATCGACCATGGATGACGCCTCCAAGGCGAGCAGGCTCAATGCCGTGGGTGGAACCTACGTGGCCGGTAAGGGAAACGGGGCAGGGGAGGCCAAAGCCTGCTCGATCCTCGATCCCGACTGCGAGGCGTGCCAGTAGAAGATTTTTGAACTGGCAAGGCGCGAAGGAACGCGAATGATTTAACCGCAGAGAACGCCGAGAGCGCAGAGTTGTAAAGGGTAGGGTGGGTTAGAGCAGTATGGTCGTAATCCACCAAAAGGTTGGGGTGAGCTTGCGAACCCCAACAAACAGAGAATTTCGGTAGTGATCGTGTTGGGGTTCGTTCCTCACCCCAACCTACAGTGAACGCCTTCGCACAACGAAAGAGTTGAGATCCGTTTCGACCAATACGACAAACAGTTCTCGTTTTCGCATTCCAGCCGTGTCTTATGCAACGAGATCGAGCGGTTATGTGAAAGCAACTGCTAGCACCGGTTAGCGCGCGAAAACGAGAAGCGAAAACGAGAATACGAGAGGAAAGCAGCTTGGCCAAACCGCTCGGCAAAACCTACCAGCTGAAAATCAGCCTACAAGGCGCAAAGCCGCCCATCTGGCGCCGTTTGCTCATCGCTGATTCCGTGTCGCTGCCAATGCTCCACCAAACAATACAGATTGCCATGGGCTGGACGGACTCCCACTTGCATCAGTTTGTTGTGGACGGCGAATGTTACGGCGCGCCGGATCCGGACTTCGGCGACATGGAAATGCTGGACGAGAGGCGATACAAGCTCAGTCAGATTATGAAGGTGGAAAAGGACTCGATTATTTATGAGTATGATTTTGGCGATAGCTGGCAGCATAAGATAACGCTCGAGAAGATCCTGCCTTTCGACCGGGAAGCGGTGCTGCCGAAGTGCATCAAGGCCAAAGGCGCCTGCCCGCCCGAGGATGTTGGGGGTATTTTCGGGTACTCGGAGTTTCTCGACGCATTGAGCGATCCGTCACACCCGGAGCACGAGGAATACATGGAGTGGGTTGGTGGCGAGTTCGATCCACAATCGTGCGACATAGAAGACATCAACGCCTTGTTGTACGAGTATTGTCGATGACCGAGAAATACCTTCGCGTTCCGACCGAAAGAAGCGTTTGATGGGGGCACGCATAGATAGAGCAAGGTGAGAAAAAAAGAACAAGGCTCAATAGCGGTATAAGAGTCCGAGTCGAGGGGGCGCAAGCTTGATCGCGCACCGAAGGTCTGCAACAACCACAGCGGTAATGAATAAAGACGAGGTGGAAGAAGATGCCAGATGCGCAGTTTGACTTGGTCGAGAGTTACGACACAGCTCCCCAGAGCGATTGGTTTCACGCCTGCCGTGAAGCGGGGAAGCCCTATGTCGTTGTACGCACCGCAGAGAAGACAGCCGATGTCATGTGGGACTATGTCACGCTCCCGGCAAGCTATGACAACATTCTGATGGCGAACGAAAGGCTCCTGAAGGATCAGGCCATAGCCATTTTCCAGAAGCACGCCTCGATCGAGTCCAGCGTGCGGGCCAAGGCGACAGTTGTGTTTTTCGATAATTTGACGATACCCAAGGCAAAGCTTGCGGCGAACGAGCTCTATGCGCTGATTGAATCCGTGGTCGAGAACCCGGCGCAATCCACGGACGCGAAACCAAGACAAAGGGCAGGCCTGGCGGCGTTTCACGCCTCCAGAACGGAGAAATCGAAAGCTCGGCCGACTGTGGTCGAACAATCTGAAAATGCGGGCAAGGGTTTTGAGCTGAGCGCTACCGGCTGACGGGACCAAGGCAATAAAGCTCTCACCCGGAAGGCGACCTGTCGGGTGAGATATCCGTCGAGAGTGCGCCCGGTATCCTGGCACACGGTTGCGAACGCCGTTCAGAAATAGAGGTGCGCCCATCTGTGGGTGGCCGACAGAACAAGACAATGCGGTCGAGGAAAAAAACATGTTGAATTGGGACGACCCACTCGCAGCCCTCAGTGGCAAGCGCGAGGAGCCCAAGGTGCTACCACAGGGCGGGATTCAGGAAGGGGCCCTCGATGACTCACGCCCCGTCGATGAGCCCCGTGCTCAGCTGCCGGTCCGGGACAGGAATGAGCCTGTTCGTCCCGGCAGGGGCTTGGTTGCCACCGATACCCTGATGGCGACAGCGGGTGCGGCGCCCGTGGTCGATCCGAACCCGACACCTGTACAACCGGATTTGGTGCTCCTTGAACCGGGCGCCCGTCGCCTGGATTCCGACGGCGTCTCTCCGGACGGGCAGAGGTACGACAAAGCGGCCGAAGGGGGGGCTACCGGCCTGGAGAGCCTGGAGATGGGTGCCGGGCGGGTACGTGTGGATGACAAGAAGATCATCAACTGCCGGGCCGATCTCAATCAGCTCGTTCCCTTCAAGTACGACTGGGCCTGGCAGAAGTACCTGGACGCCTGCGCGAACCATTGGATGCCGCAGGAGATCAACATGAACGCGGACATCGCCCTGTGGAAGGATCCCGACGGCCTGACCGAAGACGAGCGCACCATCATCAAGCGTAACCTGGGTTTCTTCTCCACCGCCGATTCCCTGGTGGCGAACAATTTGGTGCTGGCCGTCTACCGCCACATCTCCAACCCGGAGTGCCGTCAGTACCTGCTGCGCCAGGCCTTCGAGGAGGCTCTGCACACCCATGCCTACCAATACGCCGTCGAGAGCCTGGGGTTGGATGAGGGCGAGATCTTCAATATGTACCGGGAAGTACCGGCGGTCGCCCGCAAGGCCGAGTGGGCGTTGCCCTACACCCAGTACCTCGCCGATCCCCATTTCAACACGGGCACGCCGGAGAACGACCGCAGGCTGCTGCGTGAGCTCGTCGCCTTCTACATCATCTTTGAGGGCATTTTCTTCTACGTGGGCTTTGTGCAAGTCCTGAGCATGGGCAGACGCAACAAGATGACCGGCACCGCGGAGCAGTTCCAGTACATCCTGCGCGACGAGTCCATGCATATGAACTTCGGGATCGACGTGATCAATCAGATCAAGATCGAGAACCCGCACCTGTGGACCGAGGGCTTCAAGGATGAGCTGGTCCGAATGATCCGCGATGCAGTGGAGCTGGAGAGCCAGTACGCCCGAGACACTATGCCGCGCGGTGTGATGGGCCTGAATGCTCCCATGTTCGAGGAGTATTTGAGGTTCATCGCCAACCGTCGCTGCGCCCAGATTGGTCTTCCAGAGCAGTATCCGGGAGCGGCCAACCCCTTCCCCTGGATGTCGGAAGTGTTGGATTTGAAGAAGGAAAAGAACTTCTTTGAGACCCGGGTAACCGAGTACCAGACGGGTGGGGCTCTGGCGTGGGACTGACAGCGGCAAATTCCCCCGCAAACACCAGCGGGGGAATTTGCCGCTCCGAATGAGGATTGGTTTTTGGCTGGAGTGTCAGTAGAAGATGTCAATGCTACTTCCGCGCCGTACTGATAAGTTGCTGCAAGAGCCTCCTTTGAATATGGGCTTTCGGGGGGGCGAGTGGATTTGCCTATGGATTCGCCGCGACCAGTCGAGTCAATCGATCGGCCAAAAACCGTGACTGAGAAAGATCAGCAGGCGCAGACCGAGATGATCCGCCGGTTCCTGGACCAAGCGGACTCGCTCGCCGTCTTGACCGGTGCCGGCGTATCGGCCGAGAGCGGAATTCCGACCTTCCGCGATGCCCAGACCGGTTTGTGGGCCAAGTACGATCCCATGGAGCTCGCCACGCCCGAGGCGTTCGCCCGCGACCCGGCCTTGGTGAGCCGCTGGTATGACGAGCGGCGGCGGCGGTGTGCCGAGTGTGAACCCAATCCCGGCCACCTGGCCCTCGCGCGCTTGCAGGACGAGCTCGAGGCGGCCGGAAAGCGCTTCACCCTGATCACGCAGAACGTGGACCGTCTCCATCAGCGAGCCGGCTCCCGGGATCCGCTGGAGCTGCACGGGACATTCTGGATCTGGCGCTGCACGTCCTGCGGGGAGGAACGGGAGGAGCGCGCGATTCCGCTTCCGGAATATCCGCCCAGGTGCCGTTGTGGCGGAGCACGCCGGCCCGGCGTCGTCTGGTTCGGCGAGGCACTTTCGGAGTCGGTTCTGGCGGCGGCCCGCCGGGCGGCGGAGCACTGCGAACTGTTTATGTCCCTGGGCACGAGCAGCTTGGTCGAGCCGGCGGCGAGCCTAGGCCGCATCGCTTCTTCCGCCGGGGCAAAGACGGTCGAGATAAACCCGCAGGAGACGCCGCTCTCTTCCCGCGTGGACATCTCCGTTCGAGGGGCGACCGGTGAAATTCTACCGCTGATTCTCCCTGCGCAAGGGTAGGCCACCAAGTTGAGAACCAAACCCATTTATCCGGTCCGTCATTGTCGCCTCTGGTTGCTCGCCGTTGTCGTTATCGTCCTGGCGGCGGCTTCCGGTGCCGCCAGTCAAGTAAGGACGACCCAAGTCCCGGGAACCACTTGGTTTCTCGGTAGTCCATTCAGCGTCGATGGCTTGTCGCGACGCGTGCGTTATCCCAGGGGTGGGCCGGGCCCATTCGAAGGGGGTCGGTGAGCGTCGCCCGGGCCGGTGTGGATATGACCACATTGGTCAATGATCGGTCGTATGAACAGATGTACGCTCCTTTGCGGGAAGCGCCAAACCCGGGAATACCAGTTTCGGCCATCGACAGGTGAAAGAGGGTCAGCACATGCGCCTTGAACAGGACCAGAGCACGCATCCGCGGCTGCTCCGCAAGCCGGCCCTCGGCGAGGCGTCTGCCGACAATCCGATCAAGGTCGAGAAAAGGAAAAAAAAGCCGAAGGGCAGTCGGTTCGTCAATCCCACGCAACTGGGCGACGACCAGAAGTCCCGGATTCTGACGGCGCTAACGCAGAAGAAGATTGGAGACGAGATGGGGCGCCAAATCTTCATCGGCGCGGTGGAGTATCAGATCAGCGCTTTTTCGCAACAGCTGCAACCACCGGTTGCACCCGAGCCCGAGCCCCCGCCCCGCGCGTCGAGTCCGGCCCCGGACGAAGCGCTTCAGACTATCGCCGAGAATGCAGCTAGCTTGTCGCGCCGAATACGAGCGCTACCGGACAGCGCCATAGAGCGTGTGACCGAGATGCTCGCACGTGAGGCCGGGCCGTGGCGCGGCTACGACGGGCGTTTTCTCTTCGAGTTGAGCTTGGAGATCGAGCGGATCGAGCGCGCCTGTATCGCCGCGGCCGGCACGCCCGAGCCTCCGCCGTCCGGGACCGAGCCCGAGCCGGAATCAGGGCCGAACCGGGCGGTCAGCCGAGAGCTGGTCTCAAAGCTTGCAGGTGCCTTCTCCGAGTGCTTCGAGATGGAACCGACGGCGGAGGAGAACGGGCCTTTCCAGACCACACTCGAGGTGCTGGGTGAGGTCACCGGACTGGTGATCGCACACGAGCCGGCGTTTCTCGCGCAGGTTCTAAATGCCCGGACGTCGACGCGCAATACGGGATGACGCCGGATACGCCGTGGAAAGCCCGGGAATACTAGATTTCACAATCCATAGCCGAGTCTTAAGAGCTGGGGCTATAAAAACGGAGGCAAAGCATGAACTGTCCTCGCTGCAAAGGGCCCATGATCATCATGGAGCATAACGTCCAGCCCAGTTCCACCCAGACCTGGTTCCAGTGCACGGTCTGCAGCGGCCAGCGCCTTTTATCGGCAGAAAGACCCCGCTATGTCGTCGGATCTGGCCAGTCTCTCGTTTCTCGATTTCGGGCCGAGGGGCGGATGCGATCCCAGGGTAACGGCTAGGTCGAAGGTGGGCTCGAAGGCAATCGCCTGGAAGAAATCAGCCGCCCCTTGCAGCGAGGAAACCACATGAGCGATTCCCCCTCCGCCCCCGATCTGGAGCGCGACGAGCGCCTAGCCAGCGGCTTGACGAGCGCGACAGCCGCCCTGCAGCAGGCCATCCACTTGGCAGTCGAGGCCGGTCTGAAGGTCACCGTCGAGGTCGAAAGCATGCACCACGTCGGCCACCATTATCCCGAGCCTTTGGTTGAAGTCCTGGTGGAGCGGGTGATCAGGCTCAGTTAGCCCAAGCCTGATTCACCTTGCATCACCGCTTTTTCGGGCAGGCCTTACAGGCCTTTCCTTGCTTGTACTTCTTACAGCACTTTGCGGATTTCTTGCCCATTCTCGCTACCTCGTTTCGCGGCAGAATCGTGGCCCTACTACGCCTGTGCAGCCGCCGTGGTTGACATCTGCTTCGCGACTCCCGCGAGCTCATTGTCGATCATGAACAGCCCTTCGCCCCGCTCGCCGACGAGCTTGACCCGACCGATGATGTCGCTCACGGTCGCCTCCTCCTCGATTTGCTCGGTGACGAACCACTGCAAAAAGATGTTGGTCGCGTGATCCCTTTCGTCGAGGGCGGCGTCGACCAACTCATTGAAGGATGCGGTTACTTCCCGCTCGTGGTCGAGCGTCTTTTCGAACATGTCGAGCACGCCTGCGAATGTAGTGGGCGGCTTGTCCACCGCGTCGAGCTCGACTCTGGCGCCCTGGTCATGCAGGTAACGGTAGATCTTCATGGCGTGAGCCATCTCCTCGTCGTATTTCGCCATGAACCAAGCTGCAATCCCTTTGAGGTTTTCGCTCTCGCTGTGGGCGGACATGCTCATGTAAAAATAGGCGGAGTAGAACTCCTTGTTGACCTGACCGTTGAGTCGCTGCGCCATGGCTTTCGAGATCATGCAAAGTCTCCACATCTGTCGAGTTGTCGTTCTGGTACATGGAGCCGTGAATCGATTCCGCAAGGTCGCCTCGGCTCTGAATTCAGGGTTTTGGCAGAGTGACGCCCTGCTGGCCCTGATACTTTCCCCCGCGATCCTTGTACGAGGATTCGCAAATCTCGTCGGACTCGAAGAACAGGATCTGAGCCACTCCCTCGTTGGCGTAGATCTTGGCCGGCAGGGGGGTCGTGTTGGAGAACTCCAGCGTAACATGCCCCTCCCACTCCGGCTCCAGAGGGGTTACGTTCACGATGATTCCGCAGCGGGCGTAGGTCGACTTGCCCAGGCAAATGGTCAGCACCTTGCGGGGAATACGGAGGTACTCGACGGTGCGGGCAAGCGCAAAGGAGTTCGGCGGGATCATGCAGACGTCCGACTTGACGTCTACGAAGCTGTTGGCGTCGAAGTTCTTGGGATCGACAATGGCCGAATTGATGTTCGTGAAGATCTTGAATTCGTCGGCGCACCGGATGTCGTAGCCGTAACTCGAGGTGCCGAAGGAGATTACCCGGCCCCCGTCGTCGGTTTCGCGAACCTGTGACGGCTCGAAAGGCGCGATCATGCCCTCCTGCGCGGCCATGCGACGGATCCAACGGTCGGACTTGATTGACATCAGGATTGATCCCGGAATGGTTTAACCTGGAAACGGTAGTTGGACGCCAATCGCAGGTCAGAAACAGATGTGCTTAATAGCCTTCGCAAGCTGATCCGGCTCCAGCTCATCCATCCGAACGAACAAGTCCCGGGTCGCGCGCTCCAGGTCGGCGATGTGGGAGCCGCGTACGATTTCCTTTATTTCCAGCAGGGAGCCGGGCTGCATGCTGAGCTCGCGCAGGCCCAGCCCAAGCAGTAAGGGTACGCAACGGGGGTTTCCCGCCATCTCGCCGCACATGGATACGGGAATGCCGCGTGCCTGTCCGGCCTCGATGGTCATGCGGATCAGGCGCAGTATCGCCGGATGCAGTGGATCGTAGAGGTAGCTGACGGTATCGTCGATGCGGTCGATGGCCAGGGTGTACTGGATCAGATCGTTGGTGCCGATCGAGAGGAAATCGAGGCGGCGGGCGAAGGCCCGTGCCGAAAGGGCCGCCGCCGGCACCTCGATCATTCCGCCTATCGGCATGTCCGGGTCGAAGGCCAGCCCCTCGCTCTCGAGCTCCTCGCGAACCTGCTCGATGAGGGTAAGCACCGAGCCGAGCTCCTGCATGCTCGATAGCATCGGGATCATCAGGCGCACCGGGCCGCACGCCGAGGCACGCAGGATAGCGCGCAACTGTGGCCGAAAGAGCTCGGGCTCCTTCAGACACAGCCGGATGGCCCGCAGGCCCAGGGCGGGGTTGCACACCGGGGGGCAGGAGGCCGGGTTGCCGTCCACCTGCTTGTCCACCCCGAGATCCAGGGTACGTATGGTGACCGGAATGCCTCTGAGTCCGCGGATGACCTCCAGATAAGCGGCCAGATGCTCGTCCTCGTCCGGCAAGTTCTCCCGGTTCATGTACAAGAACTCGGTCCGGTACAGGCCCACGCCTGCGGCTCCGTTGGCCCGCGCGGCTAGCGTGTCCTCCGGGAGCTCGAGATTGGCCAGTAGGCTGACGGAGATTCCGTCGGCGCTGATCGAGGGCTCGCCGACCAGTCGCTGCAGGTGGCTTCTGCGCTTTTCGAGCACCCGCATGCGTTTCCGGTAATGCTCGAGGATGCCGGCATCGACGTCTGCCAGCACGATGCCGGCTTCGCCGTCGACCACAACCGTCTCGCCCTGCTTGAAATAACTGGTTACGTTGCGCACGCCCATCACGGCGGGGATGTTCAGGCTGCGGGCCAAGATAGCGGTATGCGACATGGGCCCGCCGTATTCGGTGACGAAGGCCGCGACCCCCCGGTGTCGCAACACAACCGTGTCGGCGGGGGATATGTCATGGGCGATGACGACGCAATCGCTCAGATCGGCTTCCTCATCCGCGTCCGAAATCCGTCCGCCCAGCAGAAAGCTCAGGATGTGCTGCACGACATGATCCACGTCGTCGCGCCGGCTGCGCAGGTAGGGGTCTTCCATCTCCTCAAACACCTTCACGAGACTCATCCGGTGGTGCTCCAGGGCCCACTCGGCGCTGAAAAACTGTTCTCGAATCAGGGCCCGCGCGGGCTCGACGAGTGCCGCGTCCTCGAGCATGAGCAGATGCGAGTCGATGAACTCGGTGACCTTGACCGGGGTCGAGCGTGGGACCTGACCGCGCACGCTCCGCAGGGCCCCTTGCGCGGCCGACAGGGCCTCTTCGAGCCGCTGTAGCTCGGCAACGACCTCGACGGGATCTACGCTGCGGGGGGCGATCGCTAGGGGGCTGCGGTCCAGCAAAAACGCGGGACCTATGGCGATAGCCCGGGCGGTAGCGACGCCGAGTCCGCAGCAGGAGAGAGTCATTCGTCTTCCCCGAAACGGCTGGCAACGAGCTTCTCCAGGGCCGCGCAGGCGGCGCCCTCGTCCTTGCCCTCGATCAGGAGGGTTACGGCGCTGCCCTGAGCGGCTGCAAGCATCATCACGCCCATTATGCTCTTGCCGTTGACGCGTTGACCGTCCCGTTCCAATTGGACATGACTGGCGAAGGAACCGGCACAGGTGACGAGCTTGGCCGCGGCCCGGGCATGCAGTCCGAGCTTGTTGACGATTTCGACCTCTTTGCGGATCACCGCTCGCGCCCGGCGTCCCGGTCGGGACAGAGCAGAACCCCGTCCCGACCGCCGCTCAGGGCCTTGGCGGCCATGTCGGTCAGGGATAGGGTAGGGTAATTGAGTACGCGTACCAGCATGGGCAGATTGACGCCCGAGAGTACCCGCCGTCCGCCGCCTTGCAGGGCGTTGGCGATATTGGAAGGCGTGGAGCCGAACAGGTCCGTGAGCACCAGCACGCCTTCTCCGGTGTCGAGCTGTCCGGCGATATCCCGGGCGCGGGCCTGCAGCTCGTTCGGCTCACAGTCCTCTGCGATTGACAGCGTTCGGGCCTCGAGTGGACAGTGCCCCAGCATCCTCGACGCCGTGCTCAGGAGCGCGGCGCCAATGTCGTTGTGGGTAATGAGCAACAGGCCGACGGTCATGGCAGCTCCCGATGGCGGACCATGACCTTGCGTCCGCCGGTCTCGAAGTGCCTTCTGAGCTGCTCGGCCATGTAGACAGAGCGGTGCTGGCCGCCGGTGCAGCCGATGGCAATGGTGAGATAGCTACGGCCGTCGGCTTCGAAGCGGGGAATCCAGCGATCGAAAAAGCGCGTGAGGTCGCCGTGCATTTCCCCGACCTCCGGTGAGTCCTCCAAGAAGCGGGCGACCGGTGCATCCAACCCGGTCAGCGAGCGCAGCTCCGGTTGCCAATGGGGGTTGGGCAGGCAGCGTACGTCGAGGACGAAGTCCACGTCATTGGGGATAGCGTGCTTGAAGCCGAAGGTCTGAAGCAGAATCGAGACCTTGTGCGGCGTGTCCTCGCCCAGTCGCTCGCGTACCAGATCCCGCAGCTGGTGAACGTTGGTGTGGGTAGTGTCCACGCGCAGGTCCGCCTCGGCGAGTATGGGTTCCAGCAGCTTGCGCTCGAGCTCGATCGCTTCCGCCAGTGGGTGGTCGGAATCGGTCAGGGGGTGCTTGCGCCGGGTCTCGCTGAAGCGCTTGATCAGGGTCTCCGTTTGGGCCTCCAGGTAGAGGACGCGGCACTCGAAAGATCGATTGCACAGCTTGCCTACCAGTTCCGGCAACGCACCGAGCCGCTGCGGCTCGTTTCGCGCATCGATGCCCACCGCTGTATTGGCAAAGCTGCTTTCAGCTGCCCCCTCCAACCCTTCGATGAGCTCCTTGAGCAGGAACAGCGGAAGGTTGTCGATGCAGTAGTAGCCCAGGTCTTCGAGCGTGTGCAGCGCAACGCTCTTTCCCGACCCGGAAAGCCCGCTGACGATAACCAGCCTCCTTTTGCTCATCGCGAGTACACCGCGCGGCATTCCGCGAAAGGCGGCGGGCGGTCGAAGCGGTTGACGCGGGGCGCGAACCGAAGGGAGTACATCTCGTACACGGGGGGGATCCTCACTCGAGGCCACCAACGGGCAAGGGGGCGGCCTTCTCTACGGCGCGGCTCTGACGCTCGACCAAGTCCACGCCGGCGTCGTAACCGCGGATGCGCAGAATCTGGTGTCTGACCGCTGCCTCGATCAGGATGGCCAGATTGCGGCCGGGGGCGACGGGCATGGTCACCTCCGGCACCGCGACGCCGAGGATCGTACGGGCCGATAGGGTTCCGCTCAGGCGGTCGATAACCGCCAGCTCCTTCTCATCGAGCGAGCGCAGGTTGACGATCAGGTTCAGGTTCTTGCTTTGACGCACGGCACTCTCGCCGAACATGGCTCGAATGTTGAGGACTCCGAGTCCGCGAACCTCGAGAAAGTCCCGCAGCAGTGGCGGACAGGAACCCTGCAGGGTTTCCGGGGCGACATGTGCGAATTCGGGTGCATCGTCGGCGATCAGCCGCTGTCCGCGGTTGATCAGATCCAGGGCGAGCTCGCTCTTGCCGATGGCGGGATCGCCCGTCAGGAGCACACCCATCCCGAGAACCTCCATGAATACGCCGTGAACAGTGGTACGGTCCGCCAGGGCATTGGTCAGGAAATACTGGAGGTGGCTGACGATCTCGCCGTCGTTCAGCGGTGAGCCGAGCAGCGGGGTGTCGGTAAGCTCGGACCACTCGCGAAAGCTGGCCTCCGGGTCGATATCGTCGGCGAAGATGACGGCGGCGGGGCGGCCGGCGAACAGCTTCTTGACCGTCTCCTTGTAGGCCGTTTGTCCGAGATCGGCCAGGTAGACAAGCTCCGGCTGGCCTATGACCTGCAGGAGGTTGGGGTGGATGCAGTTCAGAGAGCCCACGAGCGATTGCCCGGCAATCGACGCGGCCGTGCCGCGCAAGGGCTGTGTCGGCCCGCAGCTCCCTCCCGTCAGCCAGCGCAGCTTGAGCCGCGGGCCGATTCGCTCCATCAGATCCTGGAGGGTTTGTACCTGTGTCATTTTGCGCGGGGACTGTTTTCCCAGCCTTCCAGGAGAGCGAGGATCTGATCTTCTGTGGCGGCCTCGCGCAGGCTCTGGCGCAACTCGGCGTCACTGAACATGGATGCCAGTTGCGAGAGTAGCTGCAGGTGCATCTCGTTGGCCGATTCGGGAACCAGCAGGGCGAAGGCCAGGTCCACCGGTTTGCCGTCGATAGCGTCGAAGCCGACGCCTTGCTGAAGTTGGACGAAGGCACCCACGGCCTCGGTCACCTCTTTCATGCGCGCGTGGGGAAGGGCAACGCCGTGACCGAGGCCGGTGCTGCCCAGACGTTCGCGTTCGAGCAGACACTCGAATACGCCCTCCGGAGTGAGGCCCGCGTCAGCGTTTGCCAGAAGCTCTCCGAGAACCTGCAAAAGACGCTTTTTGCTGCTCAGTTCAAGGCTGTTGCCGATGCGGCTGGCGACGATGAGCTGGGGAGGAAACATCGGAAGCTGCTCCCGATCGGTAGGATATGAAGCTGTTGGTTATTCACATCGTCAAGCACGAACAGCCGGAGACCCTTGCTTGGAATCCGGCGATCCGTTCTTTCTGAATGCTCAGGGGGGATTATGCCATGAAGTGGAGCGTTTAGGCCGTTTCCAGGTCCTTGTCCAATCCCTTGTGGCCGTTTGCGCGGTGATCACTCTTCTTTTCTTTGTGTTTTAGAACCTGACGATCGAGCTTGTCTATGAGTGCATCGATCGCCGCGTACATGTCCTCGTGAACCGAGTCTGCGAAAACCTTGGCTCCGTTGACATGCAAAGTGGCCTCGGCTTTCTGGCGAAGCTTCTCGACACTGAGGACGACATGTATGGCGAGGACGTTGTCGAAGTGCCGCGCGAGACGTTCGAACTTGCTGTCGACATAGCCTTTGAGGGCCTCTGTGATGTCGACATGGTGACCCGTCAGGTTTATTTGCATAGTTTGACTCCTGATGTTTCCGAAGGTAGCGCCGAATCCCCTTGCCTCGGGATTTCGGCGGTGGGAGCGGTTTCTTGGAGTGACGCACTCAAAGGCGATGGCATGACCAAGCTTGTTGGTTTGCAGCTCATTGGCGGCCAAGAGAATTCCCATCAACCCAGGCGCTTGCGCTCGTTCGAGGGCGGAACGCCCATGCCCTCCCGATACTTGGCGACCGTACGCCGAGCGACCTTGATGCCCTGCTCGGCTAGGACCGCCGCGATTTTGCTGTCGCTCAACGGTTTTTTTGGGTTTTCCGCCGCGACGAGCTTCCGGATGAAGGCCCGAATCGCCGTCGACGAGCATTCGCCGCCGGAATCGGTGCCCACATGGCTCGAGAAGAAGTACTTGAACTCGAAGGTGCCCCTCGGCGTATACATGAATTTCTGCGTCGTTACGCGGGAGACGGTGGACTCGTGCAGCTCCAGTGCCTCGGCCACATCGCGCAGGACCATGGGCTTCATCGCCTCCTCTCCGTATTCGAGGAAGTCGCGTTGCAGCTCCACGATCTTCGAGGCCACTCTGAGCACGGTGTCGTTGCGGCTAGCCAGGCTTTTGATGAACCAACGCGCCTCCTGCAGGTGACTCTTGAGGCAATTGTTGTCATCGCTGTGATCGGCACGCCGGACCAGTTTGGCGTAATCCGGATTCACTCTAAGTCTAGGCGCAGTTTCGGGATTCAGCTCGACGATCCAGGTGTTTTCCCGCTTGCGTGCGATGACGTCGGGGATCACGTACTGCGTCTGTGTTTCCGCGACCAAGGTTCCGGGGCGTGGATGCAGAGAACGTATCAGGGCAGCGATCTCGGACATATCTTGGACGGAGAGCCGCAAGGCGCGCCGGATCTGCTCCGTATCGTGTTTCGACAGGGCATCGAAGTGTCGCTCGCAGACCTTGATGGCCAGATCGCGATTCTTCTCTCCTTCCGGTAGGTTGCGCAGTTGTATCAACAGACACTCGCGCAGGTCGCGCGCCCCCACACCGGGCGGATCCAGGGATTGCACCCGATGGAGCACTACCTTGATTTCCTCCAGCGTCAGGTCCTCGTCGTCGAGGGTCTCGAGGAGCTCTTCCGGTGTCGAGGTAAAGTAACCGTCGTCGTTGATGGCATCGACGATCGCGGTGGCGATTGCCAGGTCCGTGGCATCCAGCCGGCTCAGGTTGAGCTGCCAGTGCAGATGGTCTTGGAGGCTCGGCGCCTTGCTCTTCTGGGCAAATAGGTCGAGCTCGTTGGCTTCTGGTGCCGCGGCGCCGCTGCTCGGCAGATAGCTGTCGTAATGATCGCTCCACTCGGCATCGACCGGAAGCTCATCGGGAATCGGCGTGCTCTCGGGTCTTACCTCCTGTTCGGGATTGGCAACCATGCTTGCGGCCTCCAGGGACTCGCTCATGGATTCGTCGCCATCGCCCCCGTTCAGACGCTCCGCCTCCTCGGCGTTCTCCAACATCAGGTTGGAGTCCAGTGCCTCCTGTATCTCTTGCTGAAGATCCAGCATCGACAGCTGCAGCAGACGGATTGCCTGCTGCAGCTGCGGGGTCATGGTCAATTGCTGACCGAGCCGGAGCTGAATCGACTGCTTCATAAAGAATCTAAAATCTGGTACGTTCTTTGAATGTTTCTGACTAGATTCTAGCCCATTCAAAGCGTGAAGTGTTCGCCGAGGTAGACAGATCGAACCTCGGCGTTCTCCAGCAGCTCTTGTGGTACGCCTTCGGCGATTACCCGCCCCTCATTGATGATGTATGCGCGATCGCAGATATCCAGGGTCTCGCGGACGTTGTGATCCGTGATCAGGACACCGATTTCCCGATCCCGCAAGTGGGCGACTATGTTCTTGATGTCCACAACAGCGATGGGATCGATTCCGGCGAAGGGCTCGTCGAGCAGCATCACCTTCGGATCGACGGCCAGTGCGCGCGCTATCTCCAGGCGCCGGCGCTCGCCGCCCGACAGACTCAGGGCGAGGGAGTCGCCTACGTGGGCGATGCCCAGCTCCTCGAGCAGCTCCAGCCCCCGGTTCTTCTGCTCCTGCCGATCCAGGTCTTTGCGCGTCTGGAGGATCGCCATCAAATTGTCCCGCGCCGTGAGCTTGCGGAAAACCGACGGCTCCTGGGCCAGGTAGCTCAGCCCCCGTCGTGCGCGGGCATGCATCGGAAGCAGGGTGATGTCTCGCTCCTGCAGATAGATGGTTCCCTCGTCCGAGTGAATCAGTCCGACAATCGAGTAAAAGCACGTGGTCTTGCCAGCTCCGTTGGGTCCGAGCAGCCCCACGACTTCGCCGGCATCGACGCCGACGCTGACGCCTTTGAGAACCCTGCGCTTGCGGTAGCTCTTGACCAGATTGGTCGCGCGAAGGATCGTCATTGGCGCGACGGCGAGATGACGATTTTCACCCGCTCCTTCCCGTCGGCGATAGTCCCCGCCTTGACCTGTGCCTTCGCGCGGTCATAAACGATCCGGTCGCTGCGGAAAGTATCTTCGCCCTGAAACAGCACCGCCTGGTTGATGAGCGTAATCTCGTCCTTGTCCCTGTCGAACTCCATGCGCAGGGCCTCGGCCTCGACCTTCTTTTCCTCGCCCTCGACTTGCTGCAGGTAGGTCGCCGGTGCGCCTATCGTGATAATGAACTCGGGTCTGCGCTCCGGATCATGGTGCACCGTGACCTGATCGCCCCGGAGCTCCATGCTGCCCTGCTTGACGAAGACGTTTCCCGTGTAAATGCTCAAGGACTTCGCCTCGAAGATCTCCGCGCTGTCGGACTCCAGGTAGAGGGGCTGCTCTTGGTCCTCTTCGAGCGCGGGCAGGCGCAGGGGGGCGAGAAGCAGCACCGGCATCAAGCACAGCGCTGCCAGGCCTGCAAGGGCGCGAATGGAGGTCAAGGTCTTCATTGCGGATTCCTCGGGCGATTGTTCGAGACTAACGGATGATCATTTCACCGCGGACACGCCCCAGCAGCCTTGTCCGTAGCTTGTCTTCGAGCCAGACCTGGGCTCCATTGTCCGAGGTTGTCCAGTCGAGCTCGCTGACGATCCGCACCGGCTGATCGGTCTCCGCGTAGCCTTCGTCACGCTTCAGAAGCAGGTCGCGCGTCTCCAGATGCACGGGCCGTGTTGTCACGCCGGCCTCGCGGTCGATGAACACCTGGCCGCGCATCTGGATCCGATTGTTGTCGCTCGAGATCCAGGCCGTGTCCGAACGTACCACCCAGGGTGGACCCGTTTCCACATAGAGGGTCAGCTCTGGGCTTTCCAGCTCTTTGGTGTTGTCGTCCGGATAGTGGCGCAGCTCGATGGCGGTCAGATGCCTGTGCGGTTCTCCGGTCTGATCCAGGTCGGTAGCGGTAAGGTTGTCGACCGTATAGTCGGGGCGGCGTTCCTGGCCGCCTTTACCTGGCCCCCTGGTCTCCTCGTCATCGTGCAACCACCAGGCAAGTGCGCCGACCGCGGCCAGGGCCAATGCCAAAGCGCGTTGGCGCGGGGAAAGCATTCAGGATTGCCTCGCCGCCGTCGGATCAAAGGTAAGGCGCCGTCATCTCGTCCAGCGTGCCCTGGGCCTCCATGACGAGCTCGCACACCTCCCGTGCGGCGCCCCGGCCGCCCGTAGATTGGGTCTGCCAATGGGAATGGTGTCGGGCCAGGGTGTGGGCGTCGGCGACGGCGATGGAGAGACCCACCCGGCGCATGATCGGCAGGTCCAGAATGTCGTCTCCGACATAGGCGATCTGCTCGTCGCTCAGGCTCAGCGCCTCCTTCAGGTCCTCGTAGGCCTGCAGCTTGTCGCGCTGTCCCTGAAAGACGTGCTCGACACCCAGACTCTGCATGCGGATGCGCACCACTTCCGAGGTGCGGCCGGTGATGACGGCCAGGGTGACGCCGGTGCGCTGCAGCATCGCCATGCCGTGACCGTCCCGGGAGTTGAATGCCTTGTACTCCTGGCCGTCGTCGCCGATGAAGAGGCTGCCGTCGGTCAGGACCCCGTCCACGTCGAAGATCACCAAACGAATCAGTTTAGCTCGATCGATAATGTCCTGCATGAGGCACTTTCTTGTCTGTAGAAATCGAACGAATACGGGCGTCGTTCTCCGGCAAGCCGAAGACGGGCTAACCGGGCCTTTCCCGCGGCGGTTGGAGTCGGTCCGCCGGCGAGCGGGCACGGCACGACGCATTGTTTCAGAGGCGTCGGGGGGGCGCAACCGCGACCGGCAAGGCCCTGCGCTGCGGCTCGCTCCGGAGCGCCCTCGACGGCGGACCGGCGCACAATTTTTGCGAAAATGTAACCGGGACCGGCCGGTGTTGACGCGATATCCCGCTACGCTGCATCCAGGCGACGAGCAAGAAGATCCTGTAGATCCTGTCCTATTCGGGGTATCGTCGGTGGTCCGGGCTGTCACAACCGGCATCAGGCCGGCACCGTCCGCTCCGCCGCCCAGGCCCGCAGGTGGCCGACCTTCTCGGCCATCAGCACCGACAGGGGACGGGTCGCGAGCAGCTCCCCCTCCAGGTGCTCCATGGCCAGTCCGCCCTCCGTTCCGTGCGCCGCGTAGAGCGCCGCCACCACGGCCTGCTCGATCTCGGCGCCGGAGAACCCTTCTGCGAGCCCGGCGAGCCGGTCGAGATCGAATCCCTCCGGGTCTTGGCCACGCTTCTCCAGGTGGATGGCGAAGATGCGCGCTCGCACGGCCGGGTCGGGCAGGTCTACGAAGAAGATCTCGTCGAAGCGCCCCTTGCGCAGCAGCTCCGGGGGCAGGGCCTCGATATCGTTGGCGGTGGCGACCAGGAATACCTTTTCCTTGCGCTCGGCCATCCAGGTGAGCAGGGTGCCCAGGATGCGCTTGGAGGGGCCCCCGTCCTGGTCGGTGGCGATGCCCTTTTCGATCTCGTCCATCCAGAGCACGGCGGGGGCCATGGAGGCGGCGGTGCGCAGGGCCTCGCGCAGGTTGCGCTCGCTCTCGCCGAAGAACTTATTGTACAGGGCGCCGAAATCCAGGCGCAGCAGAGGCACGCCCCAGGCCCCGGCGACCGCCTTGGCGGCGAGGCTCTTGCCGCCGCCCTGCACGCCCAGGAGCAGGATGCCCTTGGGCGGATCCAGACCGGGCGTTGCGGCATCGGCCAGGAACCCGCCCTTGCGTTTCGTCAGCCAGTCCTTCAGGTTCTCCAGGCCCGCGACATCCTCCATCCCCGCCGTCTCCAGCTCGAAGGAGAGCACGCCCCCCTGGTCCAGGAGCTCGAACTTGGCCCGGGTCACCTTCTCGATATCCGCCTCGGTGATGGCGCCGTCGTCGTGGATGGCGTTGCGGGCCAGGCGGCGGGCGTCGGCCAGGGTGAGCCCGGCGAGATGGCGGGTAAGGGCGGCGAGGTCCGCGGATCTCGCCGTCACCTTGCGGCCGGGATTGAGGGCGGTCCACCCGCGCGCCTCCTCCACCACCAGCTGGCGCAGCTCCTCGGGACCCGGCATCGCCAGCTCGTAGCGGGCGGCGTGGTGGCCGATCTCGCGGGGCAGGTCCAGGCTCGGGCTCACCAGGACCAGGGTATGGGCTCGGGCCGGGTCGCGTTGGGCGATCTCGCGCAACAGCCTCACCACCAGGGGCTCGGCGAGGTAGGGATGCAGGTCCAGGAGCAGGAACAACCCCGGGCGGGTCAGGCCGCGGATGTGGGCGAGGGCGTCGACGGGGCGGGCGTGGATGCGCTGGGGCGGGTGCTCCCCGCCGTCCAGCCGGCGCAGGCCCTCGCTCGCCGTCCAGCGGAAGAGCATGAGACCCCGGCGGGCGGCGATGCGCCGGAACAGCTCGACGACGCGTGGCTCCTCGCGCGACTGAACGACGATAATGGGTATACGGGAGGCGACCAGGGTCTCCAGCTCGTGCAAGTCCGACATGGCACATCCTTATCGGTTGTGGATGGGAAGAGAGAGTATTTAGAATGCATCGAACGGGTTCAAGATTTCCTGCGGATTCGGCGCCGATTGCCGGGCACGCCGGTCGATTGTCGAGACTGCGCCCCGGGATCGGCGAGTTGTCCTCGGCTTTCTTCGTTCGAGTGCCGAGCCCAGATCGGCGATCCCGGGGGCGTTGACGGTTATCCGGCCGGCCGCGCCGGACCTGCAAGCAACACCTGAAGGAGCCAACCATCATGTCCCCCAGACTTCGCGATCGGGTTCTCACGATAGCCATCGGTTTCTTCGCCCTGGGCCTTACTCTACCGGCGGTTGCCAAGCCCCGCTATGTCGAATCCCCGCCCCTCGACCAGATCGTGACGGCACCGGTGGGCGAGGTGGCCGGCGGCACCCTGCAGGTTCCCATCATCACCTGGGGCGGCGATATGGCCACCATCCTCGCCAACGGCAGCGCGCCGCGAACCGCCAAGGGGAGCATCTTCGGCGCCAAGGGCCTGGACCTGAGCCTGGTGCGTGAGGACAAGTTCCCCGAGCAGGTGGCCTCCTATCTGTCCGGCAAGTCGCCCTATCTACGCGGCACCATGGGCATGCTGAACATGGCCGCCGAGCTACTTTCCCGTGACCCGCGCACACGGCCTGTCGTGATCTACCAGCTCAGCTGGTCGGCCGGCGGCGATGCCCTGGTCGTCAAACCGGGCATCCACAGCGCCAAGGACCTGAAAGGCAAGACCATCGCCCTGCAGGCCTACGGGCCCCACGTGGACTACCTCAGCAAGATCCTCGCCGACGCCGGGCTCTCGCCGAAGGACGTGACCATCCGCTGGCTGCCGGACCTGACCGGCACCGGCGACTCGCCCATGGCCGCCCTGCACGAGCCCGACGTGGATGCGGCCTTTGTCATTACACCGGACGCCCTGGCGCTGACCTCCAACGGCACGGTAGGCACGGGGGCCGAGGATTCGGTGCGCGGCGCGCGCGTGCTGCTTTCCACCAAGACCGCCAACCGCATCATCGCCGACGTCTACGCCGTGCGCGCGGACTACTTCGCGGCGCACCGGGACCAGGTGCAGGTCTTCGTCCGCGGGCTGATGGAAGGCCAGGACCGGCTGCAACGGCTGATGGGGGACAAGCAGTCCGGTGACTACCGCGACGCCATGGGTGCGGCCGCGGAGATGCTGCTGGACAGCCGTCAGGCGGTGAGCGATGTGGAGGGGCTTTACGCGGACGCCGAGCTCGTCGGCCTGAACGGCAACAAAGAGTTCTTCGCCAATCCCGATTACCCGCGCAGCTTCCAGCGCCTGACCCGCGAGATCCAGGACTCCTTCACCGCCATCGGCCTCATGAGTGCCGCCGTTGCGCTGGAGCCGGCCAACTGGGATTACGCCGCGCTCGGTCAAGGTCTCGCGGCGGGTGCCAAGGGGACCGGACAGCGCTTCGATACCGAGCAGGTGGCCGCCGTGGTGGCTCGCCGCCAGCAGCAGGGTACCCTGGCCGCGGGGGAGATCTTCTCCTTCGAGATCTTCTTCAAGCCCAATCAGAACAGCTTCTCCGTGGACCTCTACAAGGACGCCTTCGACAAGGTGATCGATCTCGCCTCCACCTACGGGGGTGCCCTGATCACCGTGGAGGGGCACAGTGACCCCATGGGTTATCTGCGCAAGAAACAGGCCGGGGAGTCCGAGGTGGTGCTCGGCCGGGTCAAGCAGTCGGCAAAGAACCTGAGCCTGTCCCGGGCCGTGGCGGTGCGCGATGCCATTGTCGCCCATGCCGCGTCCGCCGGCATCGGCCTGGACCCGTCCCAGCTCGCGGTGGTGGG
>JAJDOL010000371.1 GCA_022340195.1 Chromatiaceae bacterium | reverse complement strand
TGCAAGTCGATCGCGGCGGCCAGGCGCTCCAGATCCGGCTCCCGGCCGAAATAGAATCCGGCATCCTCCTCGCGAAAGACGCCGAGGCCCCGGTAGGGACAGATTCGGGTGCGGGGATCGGGGTGCGCCGCGTCGTAAAGCTCTGCCGGTGCCTTGCCCTGCACAGCGCCGGCGATGAGGTCCACCGCCCGCGGGTCCCAACCCTCGACCCAGGTGTTCTGCAGCAGGAAAGAAAGGCCGGCTTGGCGGTCGCTACCCTGGTCGAGCAGCACCGGGATGACGGGAAGCACCTGTTCCTCCTTCGCCATCCGGATCTGCTGATCCAGCGCGGCCCACGCCTCGCGCTGCTGCCAGGGACCGAGGCCGTTGCGGCCGACTGTGACGGCGATCGCCCGGCTTGCGGCCAGATTCCGCTCCAAGGCCGCCGGCCAGGGCTCGCCCGGGCGCAGATACCAGTCGTCCTTAAAGACCCTGAGCCCCCGGTCGAGTAGCGACTCGGCCAGCGACTCGACCAGCTTGCGGTCGAGCCGGTTGTAGCTCAAGAAGAGGTCGTACTCGGGATTGGGGTCGTTCACAAGTCCATGTTGTCCAAGCGCGGCGTATCGACCGCAAGAATAGGGTTTTTCCAGGCTCCAGTCCAAGCACGATCAGGTTATCGGGCTCCGCCCAAAGGTTAGGCGCTTGCGTGCGAGCGAAATGCCCGGCTACGCCCGAGATAAGTCCGAGAGAAGGGATTGCGAAAGTGGGGGTAAAAGCGGGGGTAAAATTCGATAAATGACCAAGCCAAGAAAAAGGCTCAGCGCGCGGATGGCGCTAAGCCTTTGTATTCTATGGCGCGCCCGGACGGATTCGAACTGCCTATCTCTTGGTTCGTAGCCAGGGGATGCCTGGGATGACCGTGCAGCGAGGCGGGCCGAACGAATCCGTGAAAAACTGAGATGGGAGCCGGGCATCCTCAACGGAAACGGCTGGAAGCCCAAGGGGATGCACTGGAATACCTTCGAGCGATTGACCGCGCAGCATGACGCCTTCGTGCAGATTTCGCTGGCCGGGATGGCGGCACGGCTAAACCTGCTGAGTGAATCGCTGGATGACTAGGTGTAGGATGAGCGTAGCAAACGGCGGTGGCATGCAACACGCGGGGGTAACTTTCGGGGTAAGCGAGATATCGTTAAAATCAGTACGCATTAGATATCAGTGTGTTACCGATTATTTTCGGTAGTGACCTCACCATTCCTCCTGCGTGATCGTCCAGCATCCATTTCCGACAAGGGAACCAGCGTGTTAGCAAGGAAGCTGAGCCAATGGTTCCAGATTCTCCTTTCGGACCGCGCCGGCCCGGGTGGCGAAATTGGTATACGCAAGGGACTTAAAATCCCTCGACTTCGGTCATGCGGGTTCGAGTCCCGCCCCGGGCACCATTACAAAACAATTGGTTATAAATATACGAAGCCCCAGCCTTGTCTGATGTGATCCCTGTGGGACGCTGCTGGGACATCGCTGCGGGAAAACGGCGCCGTAATCTTCAACGGCAACCCCTAACATGAAACAGGCCCCGAAACGGCGGCAACCGCGTCGAGGCCCTGACCACAATCCAAGCAGACCGCGCAGCTCATGTGGTGGGCACAGCAGATCGGGGACTATACCCTGGCCGACTGCACACCTGCCTTGATCGCGGAAGCCAGGGACAAGCTGGCTCGCACCCCCACCCATCGCGGCCCAACGACAAAGCCAGCGACACAAGTCCGATATCTTGCCGCGCTGTCCCACGCCTTCACCGTGGCCGTGAACGAGTGGGGCTGGATCGAGGACAACCCGGTCCGCAAAATCACTCAACCGAAAGAACCCCGCGACGGGGTCAGGTTCCTGTCCGACGAAGAGCGGGACCGGTTGCTGACAGCTTGTAGAGAGCCACCTCGCCGTCACCTGTATCCGGTTGTTGTTTTGGCCCTGTCGACCGGCATGAGGGCACGTGAAATCACCGGCTTGACCTGGCCGCGCGTGGACCTGCAACAGCGGCGCATTTTGCTCGAGGACACGAAGAACGGCGAACGACGTGTGGTCCCGATAGTGGGTCACGCCCTGGACCGGCTTCGCGAACATGGCAAGGTGAGACGGCTGGATACCGACTTGGTATTCCCTGGTCCGCGGAAGCCGGAGCAACCCGTAGAGCTTCGGCAAGCTTTTTTGTCCGCTTTGGTAAAGGCAGGGATCGAAGACTTCCGTTTTTACGACCTGCGCCATTCTGCCGCGTCCTACTTGGCGATGAACGGCGCGTCCTTGGCGGAAATTGCCGAGGTCCTGGGGAACAAGACCTTGCAGATGGTGAAACGATACGCGCACTTGTCTGGGGCACACACAGCGGGAGTGGTGGAGCGAATGAATGCGGCCATCTTCGGAAACGGAGCCAGAGTCTGGTTGCCGTCCTCTCAACGTTTTCAAACCGCCCTTTGGTATTTGGCTTAATCATGAGGAAGAGCCTCGATTTGACGATGGTTTTTTCGTCGAAGGCCAAATCGTCGGGTTGGCGAAAGAGAAGTTCGGAGCAGATATCGGATGCTGGGATGCCTCAACGAACTACAGGGATTCATTCGGCTTTGAGGTCATATCAGGCTCGGATGTTGCCGGGGACATGTTCCCGCAGAATTACCGATTCCAGATCCCGGCGGGGGACGTGCGGGCGGTTACCACGAATGTCGGCCAGGCCCTGCAGACCTTGATGTGCGCCATCGAGCGGGCCAATCCCGAAACGCTTTGCGGCGTCTTTGGCGACGTCCGGTGGACCAACAAGGATTGGCTCTCCGATGCCATGCTGCGGGACCAGATCGAGCACTTCTCCTCCCTCGCGCTAACCATTGATAACCTGCCTGAGGACGAGCTGGGCCAGGGCTATGAGTACCTGATCAAGAAGTTCGCAGACGACTTCGGCCATACCGCCGTGGAGCTCTACACCAACGCACCGTGGTCCACCTGCGCCGCCGCGGCGAGGAGTGTCGCAACGTCGGGCTCTTCGGCTAGGAGCGCAACCTCATGATTGAGTCCCCTCCGAAAAGTCCCCGAGCGGATAGGGTGCCGACGAGGGTACTGGTAAAATAGCGCGAAGCAAACGAGCTTCCAACCGAGCAACAGCGACGATGTTCCGAGCCAGTCCGAGCAGCCGCCAGATCGACCTGTTCAGC
>JAJDOL010000193.1 GCA_022340195.1 Chromatiaceae bacterium | reverse complement strand
GGAAGTGCTTGCGCAGGAAGAGGAAAAATGATCCCGTAGGTCCACCGGCAAGGCCTGTCCTTCGTTTTGTATTCGCCTGACCTCTCCAGATCACGGACGGTTTCCTCTCTGCTCTGCGCACAACGGCCCCATATACCTGTTCCTTTCTGATCCTCCCGAAGACGTTGCTGCGCTCCTGAGTCGGTATAAGGGCCTATTTTCTATTGCGATCAGGCAGGCACGCGTCGAGCACGAAGGCTCGGATCTTGATCTGGTCGTCGCAAAGGGATCTGGCTTGGGCACCCAGATGGGTTCTCGCGTCGTCGATAGTCCAGCCCGAACCCTTCGCACAGTGCCGTTTGCCGGCTTCGCTGGTCTCGGACTCATACCAGCCAACCAAGTAAATGCCGCAACGGTGCCCCGAATCGATCAGGTACCGTTTCGTCAACTGATCGTTCATTGCCGTTTGCAGCTCTCTGTTCCAGCATCCTTTGGTTTCGATGACCACCGCCGCCTGATCGATTCCGTCGGGCGGAGCTGCTGTTGTCGCTGTAACCAAGATGTCGGTGCGTTCGCCAATGCCTTTTGGCTTCCGGCGACGGACCTGCACTTCCCGTTGCGCAGCGACACCTTTGAGGTCCCGCTCCAAGTGATCGCGGACGAAATCTGAAAGGAAGTCCTCATCTTTTGGCCGCGGCGGCACACCCTCATCCCACAATGAACGAACTAGGCTGTTCCAACCCTGTAGGCGCTCCTGGAGCTGCTGCAGAGACTCGAGAAGGAGCGCCAGAAGCTCGTTGTCGTTACGCACCAGACGCTTGCTGCCGTCTGCTATCAGCTCCAACAGCTCCGCCGGCGATGGCGGGCACCAGAGAGTGCGGCGCAGTGACTCTCGTGAACGTGCGAGACGAAGTTGCAGCCAAGGTTTTTCCGGGAAGGCGTCAGCGATACGCTCCATGGCCGAGACAGCTTCTGACGTTCCGCGATTGACCAGAGCACCGAGCACATTGTTCCGCAGGTGCTCTAAGTCGAAACTCGTTCCGTACGACTCTTTCCGTCGACTCCCCTCCCTCCCGGAAGAACGCGTCTCGCTGAAAAAAGTCGCCTCGATCCAGTTTGCGAGATCTCCAAGGGACGGGGTCAGCATCCAGCTCCACCAGTCGCCGTTCAGATTCCAGTCGGCCGCCAGTGACTTGATTAGCATTCGCCCGAATAGGTCGTCCCGCTTCAGGGTTACCCAGACGATCTCCCAGGCTGTCCTGATCTGACGCTTTATCAAAAGGGTAGCTACGATGATTGCGACCCGACGCTCCGCATCGTTCGGTATCTGCGGTAGGCTTCCCATGACAATGAGGCCGTATGCTATTGCGACCTCTGGATCATTCCGCAGAAGCTCGGCGTACAAAGATCGAAAGATCGAGGGATTAGCTCGAGCCGCTTTTGTGACGTTAAGCACTAAGCGAGCAATCTCGGTATCCCATACGATCTCTAGCCCATCGGCGGTCGGCGCCCAATGGTCTTTTTCCAGGTCTCGGTCCAACAGGCGGCGGATGAGGTTATACAAGACCCGAGGCGCTGCTGCGTAGGCTCGGCGGAGAACATCTTCTGCCCAGTCTTCGTCCTTTACGTCGTTGAATCGGGGCAACATCGCCGGCGCCCATCTTTCCCAGTCTGGTTCCGGAAGCGCCTCCTCGTGCTCCCGTCCGATGGTATCGCGCAGGTACATCGCACGCGTAGCGGCTCTGGTCGAGTCGAGCGGTTGTCCAACCTGAAGCAACCGTTCGTGCTGGGGATCTCCGTTGCGAAGATAGTTGCAGGCAGCCGCGACGATCCGCTCACGGTTCCGATCACTGGCGTCCTGCCAGCCTGGAAGCTCGCGAATATCCCCATGGTCGCCGTAAACATACCTCCCGTCCGTTCGTAACCTCATGTCCTTCAAGAGAACAACGAAGGCATCGGTATCGCCACCTTCGATCCGAGCGAGAGCGCCCTCGACGCGGATCCTCGGCGACGGCACTGGCATGGAACGCGAGCGTCTTGCTTCTATCTCTTGCAACCTGTCCCGTCGCTCCCTGATGTAGCGCGCTTCGCGAGACCATAGTCCGACCGGCCTACAGAGTTTCGCGAGGGCTCGGCGCAGCACGTCATTATCGGCACAGGCTTCGAGTATCCTGTTAGCGAGCCGCGGGGCCAGGTTCGGGTTATAGACCTCGTTGAGCAGCTGGGCTAGCGTCCAGGTCGTGGTTGGCACTTCCGATTCGCTGGCCAGCTCAAGTAACCAGGGAACATCGTCCCGTATCAGTATCGCGGTTCCGTCGTGCAACCGTCGTGACAACATCCAAATGCCCTGCTCCGGATCCTGAATCAACGGCAGCATGGCGAGCAACAGCTGTCTCCGAATCACTTTATTTTGCAACGGATTGAGGTCGCCATTGGCCAGCTCATTGGGCAGCAGATCGTGGTGGGTCTTCAACATCGCCAACGTCGTTCTTGCCAGCTCGGTGGCGACCAGTGGCGCAGCGATATGCTCAAATGCCTTCGCAAGAATTTCTGGGAATGTGTCGTCGTACCAGGAATCAGCAGATTCGGGCGTGATCTTCCCGCGCGCCCAGCGCAGAGCTGCAGGCATGTGCTCGGACGTCAGACCAGGCGCGAAATATCCCGTAAGGAACGCGTGATATGAGCCGAGGTGATTTGGCCAACGCGGCGGGTTCAGATGAGCGAGCACTGTGTTCACGTCGATCGCATCGGGCCACACTGCCTGTAGGACGTCCCCCTTCAGTTCTTCGTCGCGGTCCTCTTCCCACGGAAGATCGAGCAATGGCAGCAATCGTTTCCTATTGTCCCTGTCCGCGAGCTCGCCCAGGGCATCCACAGCTTGGGAACGGATGGCCGGCTCATCGCTGCTGTTCAACGCGACATCCAATAGAAGATCCTGGAAATCCGTTAGCTTGCAAGCCTCCGTAATGTCGATCGCGATACGACGCGCGACGATCAGGTGATCAGGGTTCTCAATCCAGGGCGAAAGTTGGGAGACTAGATTCGGATGCGCGAGATTTCGGTAGTGCGTGGGCAGTCCCCAATCGGTATCAGCCCAGCTTGCCTGTTGCGCCAGTTCAAGGATACCTCCCACCAAGTCCTCTCGCAGTTCCGGCACGGCGGTTGCGGCGTCGCTTGTCAGAAGCACCGGTGGATATATGTTGAGCACTGCTCGGAACAGGTTGCCTTCCAGCGCCGCGCTCCAAGCCGTAACCTCATGCAGCTGCGGTACCAGGGAGGCGTCGGACGGGTTGGAGAGCAATTCGAGTTTTTTCTGGGTCGGAACGCTTTGACTCTGTAAATACCAGGCGGAAAGGAACTCGCCGTAGGTCTGGTGAGCAAAGTGCAAACGATTCGGCCCCCTAAGCCAAAAAAGCCCCGTATCAAGTGTCTCTTCGATGTCCTGCCTGGTTATCTGCAACGGCGAGCCGTCTGGCATAAGGGCGCAGCCCACCAAGTCATCGACAGAGCAGTCCCGTTCCTGGTCGATCTCAGCATGGCGACCCTTCCAAACAGCCTCCCGGTTGGTCAACAAAAGCACCGCGGCGATACGTGACGCGATGATCAGACGCTCCGATGCGGTTCGGTTGCCTGTTCGAAGAGAGTCTCGGCGCGCGGTGTTGTCCTCGGCGCAGAGTTGTTCGCAGCCTTGTCGGTAAAGTTCCGCGCGTGACGTAGGGAACGGTCGCCTTTCCTCCTCGCCGCGGAGCAAAAAGCGCAGTGTCACGGGCCGGGCTGCAATCGGTCCGGCATGGTGCGCATCGACTTTGGCGAGAAAGGCATCTTGGTCGATGCCCTCAGTGGTGGCAGCCGCCGAAACATCACAACGGCGTAAGGGAGCAAGCTCGTAGATCCCAACGGCCCCATTCCCCCAATGTGCGACAAGAGTCTCCTCGAGAGAAGCAGGCCAAACTGCACTGCGACAAGCGAGCCTGATCCGCAGATGGGGGGATACCGGGTAATCCCGAAACGCATCGGCAAGGAAGTCAGCAAGCGTTGGAATGCCAAGAAGGCCAGTGTCGAAGCTATCGATCAAGAGGTCGGTAGGAATGCCGTCGCCTTCTGCTTTTAGGATCTCCGGTGCAGTTAAGCGACGCAGCAGACGGTCCTCGCTTGAAAAGCTCGCAAGATCGAGCGGTACCACCCGCCGCCCCTCTGACTCCGCTCGGGTGCGAGCTTCTGCAAGCAACGTACTCTTGCCCATGCCGGGTTCGCCCAAGAGCACGGTTACGGAAAGTTGGTCCAATCGAGACAGGACGGTCAGATCCGGATTCTCAAGGGTGCCGAATTCCTCCGTCGGATCGCGCAGAAAGCCGGTGGAATCAAGGCCGATTCCGCCGTCGCGGGGTACCAGAAACCGAGCCCAGTCGTAATGCGGATCCATCCCTTCTGCTTAAACCCAGTGTTTGGTGTCTACTGACGGAAAAAAATTGAGCCCGTCAGGGCAACACCGACTAAGCGTCGCTAGCGCCTAACGCCCCTACGGATAGGCGACATACACTACCATCGAACCGTTAGAGTAGATAAAGGGGGTTTTGGCCCAAACCGCCGAATATGTTCAGCAGCACATATTCGGCGGTTTGGGCTAAAAACCCCAACTTCACTTTCAGGCGGACGATGCCTTGACGGTGGCCGATTTCCTCGACGCACTTTCGTTCGGCCGTGATGGACTGCGCGTGTAGACCGACTATCTGCGCGGGCGTAGCATGAAGACTGAGGTGACGGTTCGCCCCGACGGGACCGTCACGCTTACCACTTGGGGCAGGGGCAAGAGCGCCCTGCATTGGCTCGATCGCCTGCAAGGAAAGAAGCGTGTTCAGGCCGTTCAGACCGGCCCTTCGACGCGCTGAATCGCCGCCAGCACAAACAAATGCCGCAACCGAGATACCATGAATACCCAGTTCGATCGTATCACTATCGATCCGGAGCTGATGAACGGCCAACCCTGCATACGGAGCATGCGCCTTACGGTGCGCCGCGTGGTCGAGGCCGTCGCCCTCTATCCGGATCGCGCTGAGCTCAAGCAGGAGTACCCGGAGCTCGAAGACGAGGACATCCGCCAAGCGCTGGAGTTTGCCGCTGATAATCTCGACGACCAGATCATTACCCTGGGTGCCGCGTGATCCGGCTGCTGCTGGATCAGGGCCTACCGCGCAGCGCCGTTCGACACCTCGACGAGCGAGGTATCGATGTCTGCCATGTCGCCGACATCGGCCACAGTCGGGCCAGCGACCCGGAGATCATCGAGCTGGCGCGCGAGCAGGGTCGGGTGATCGTGACCCTGGATTCGGATTTCCATCGTCTGTTGTCCATCAGCGGTTCAAGCGCACCATCGGTGATCCGCATCCGATGCGAAGGGCTTCGCGGTCCCGATGTCGCCGCGTTGGTCCAGCAGGTCCTCGGCCAGGTGGGAGAACAGCTAATGCACGGGGCGATGGTGACGGTCACTGAGCGCAACGTCCGTTTGCATCGTCTCCCATTGCGGAAGGTGGCGTCGAAGGGGCGTCCACGGTCTCTGTAATCCCCCCAAACAGGGGTAGAACGGGTCTGCTCACGAAACGGACAGAATCGCACACTAAGCGCGCGCCGAGGCCGGCACCCAGCGATACAACGTAGGCACGGACACGCCAAGGTTCTTGGCCACGTCCTTGGGCGGAACGCCACTGGCCAGCAGCTTCTTGGCCGACTCGACCTTGCTGTCGGTCATCTTTGGTTTGCGGCCGCCTTTGCGGCCGAATTGGCGCGCAACTTCCAGCCCCGCGCGGGTCCGTTCGACGGTCAGCTCTCGCTCCATTTCGGCGAGACTGGCCATGACATGGAAGAAGAACCGGCCTGAGGGCGTCGCGGTGTCGATGGCATCGGTGAGGCTTTTGAACTGGATGCCTTGCTTGCGCAGGTTACCGACCAGATCGACCAGTTGCTTGACGCTGCGGCCCAGGCGATCGAGTTTCCAGACGACCAAGGTGTCGCCCTCGCGCAGCATTTCCAGCGTCTTGGCCAAGCCGGGACGCTCCGCTCGTGTACCGCTCATCTTGTCCTCGAACACCTTCTCGCACCCGGCTTTGGTCAGGGCTTCCCGCTGAAGATCGAGGTTCTGATCCTGGGTGGAGACGCGCGCATACCCGATCAACATGGCTTGTCGTTGTCGCGATGTTGGCCGTCGGCGTCCTCGCGCACGGCAGGCAGTTGCTTCAGAAGCGCCGGCAGTGCCGTCTGCACGGTGTCCCACACGATCTCGAGGTTGATATCGAAGTAGCCGTGGGCGATGCGGTTGCGCATGCCCCGCATGCTGCGCCAAGGCACTTCCTGATGCGTCTGGGTGAACCCGGCATATCCATCCATCACCTTGGTGGCGGCCTCGCC
>JAJDOL010000124.1 GCA_022340195.1 Chromatiaceae bacterium | reverse complement strand
TCGCGTTACGGCGATGCGATTGCCGACAAGACGGGTCTGGGCGGTACCTGGATCGGGGTTGTCATGCTGGCCAGCGTCACCTCCCTGCCCGAGCTGGTGACGGGAGTAAGCTCGGTAACCGTTGCCGATACCCCGGATATCGCCGTCGGCGACGTGTTGGGAAGCTGCGTCTTCAACCTTCTGCTCATCGTTCTGCTCGATTTTCTGAGCCGAGACGAATCCGTCTACCGCCGGGCTAGCCAAGGGCACATACTCGCCGCCGGCTTCGGGATCATGCTGATCGGCATTGCCGGATTCAACCTGTTGCTGGCGGACAAAGGGGGGTCTTTCTCTTTATGGCACATGGGGCTCTACAGCCCGGCAATCCTGATTCTGTACGCGATATCGATGCGCTCGGTGTTCCTCTACGAGGCCGCACAGATCAAGGAGTTTACCGATGCGAAGGCCGACGCTTACCCGGAGCTCACCTTGCGCGCAGCCGTGCTCAAATACATCGCAGCGGCCGCCGTCGTACTGATCGCCGGCGTCTGGCTTCCCTTCATAGCTAAGGCACTCGCCCACGAAATGGGGTGGTACCAGAGCTTCGTAGGCACCCTCTTCGTCGCCTTTGTGACCTCCTTGCCCGAGATGGTCGTGACCGTGGCAGCATTGCGCTTGGGTGCGGTGGACATGGCAATCGGAAACCTGTTCGGCAGCAATCTCTTCAATATCGGAATCCTGGCGATCGACGACATTCTCTTTCTACCCGGTCCCTTGTTCGATTCGGTGTCGGCTACCCATGCGATCTCCGCCTTTTCCGCAATCATGATGACGGGTGTGGCCATCGTCGGACTGCTTTATCGGCCGCGAACCCGGGTTCTCAGGACTGTCGGATGGGCCAGCATCTTTCTGTTTACCGTCTATCTGCTGAACGCTTACATTCTCTACCTCTACGGCGAAGGTTGAATGAATCTCACACAGAGGAAGAGACAACGACAAGCCCGTGAAATCCTTAGGGCCAAGGCTTTTCGATCTGGCTGTACATTGGTGTCTTTTTAGTCGCTTTTTTCTGCGTGTGACGAGGAATACCGGCAGGGATCAGGGCGGGCGCTGAAACACGAGATTGCAGGGACGGATCAGCGACTGTTCAGAATACCGATACCATGAGCTCACCGATCGCACCGCCAAGTAAACGCCTCCTCCCACAGGTTCATTCTCGCGTACGCGGCCGCTTTCGAATAGGGATCCCCGGTCTGTACCGATCACCCGCACGCAAGTTGCTGCTGGAACAGGGGCTCGTGCCGCTAGGTGGTATCCGTTTCGCTCGAGCCAGCGTCCTCACCGGCCGCCTCTTGGTTATGCACGGCCCCGAAACCTCGATTGTGGCGGTCGTCGAGCACATCCAGGCCTTGCTCGATTCCGTACCCCCGCAGTCGCAAGCGATGCCCGATCGCAGACATGTACAGCAACGAGCAGCGGTTGCACGCAAGCCCCTGAGCTATGTGGTTTCCAGCGTCTTGCGTGGGTTTGCTGCCGTGCTGCGAGGTTTCTTCCCATCGTCTCTTGCCCCTGGACAGCCTTTCCCGACTGTTGCCTTTGGCGTGTCCGACGGCAGTGCCGTTTCCGCAAAAGGCCACAGACGGCCACAGGAGATCAAGCCCTGGTTCCTGATGGAACCTGGAGAGGTGCTTGCAACATTCGAGGTTTCGGATACGCAGGGCCTCGGTGCCGGTGAGGTGGGCGAGCGAATGCGTCTGTACGGGGAGAACAGCCTCGCGGCGGGTGAGCGGCGCTCTGATCTCGTTATCTTCGTCGATCAGTTCATCAGTGCACCCGTAGGATTGCTTGGTGCCTCCGCAGTCATCGCACTCATGACCGGCGGCTTAGCGGATGCAGCGGTCATCCTCGGCGTGGTCCTGATCAATTCGATAATCGGGTTCATTACCGAGCGGCAGGCGGAAAAGACCATCAGCTCACTCTCCGAGACAGGTGTCAGGCAGGTCGATGTCCTGCGCGACGGGATAGTCGGACCCATCCGCGTGGAAGCAATCGTACCCGGCGACATACTGGTGCTGACACCTGGGACCTACATCGCCGCGGACATAAGGCTGCTTCGCTCCCACCGGCTCACCATCGACGAATCGGCCCTTACCGGAGAGAGCCTCCCCGTTTCCAAGGAGCATGCCTTTATCGCCAAGGAGGACACCGCCCTCGGTGATCGCAAAAACATGGGCTACATGGGCACGCACGTTACCGGCGGCAACGGCCGCGGCGTCGTGATTGCCACCGCCGAGGCCACGGAGCTTGGTCAGATACAAACTTTGGTGGGGGAGGCCGAGGCGCCCGAAACCCCCATGCAGCGCCAGCTCGGCAAGATGGGGACCACCCTCGCCCTGATCAGCGGCGGCGTTTGCGCCGGCGTCTTCGGCGTCGGCGTGCTGCGTGGCTACGCCTGGCTTCAGATGCTCAAGTCGTCGGTCTCCCTGGCGGTGGCGGCGGTCCCGGAAGGGCTGCCGGCGGTGGCCACCACGACGCTCGCCATGGGTATCGCGGACATGCGACGGCGCAATGTGGCGGTTAGACACCTGGATGCGGTGGAGACTCTGGGGGCGGTGCAGGTGTTCTGCATGGACAAGACCGGGACCCTGACCCTCAACAAGATGGCTGTGGTCGTCGTATACAGCGGCGAGAACCTGTTCAGAATTGCAGAGCACCGCTTCACCTCTGGCGGGGCCCCCGTCGACGCCATGGACAGGAGCGAGCTGGTGCGGCTCATGCAGGTCATGTCCCTATGCAGCGAAACCGAGATCCAGGGGCCGCCGGGGGAATGGAAGCTGGAGGGCTCGGCCACCGAGAATGCGCTGGTGGAGCTGGCACTGAATGCCGGCATCGACGTACTCGCCATGCGTGGGGAATGGCCTAGGCTCAAGACCCGGTTCCGTGCCGAAGGTCGACCCTATATGAACAGCTTGCATCCGTACAAGGACGGAAAGCACCTGTTAGCCGTCAAGGGGAGCCCGGCGGAGCTTCTCGCCCTGTGCGACCATCAGGTCAAGGGTGGCCGAAAGGTACGGCTCACTGCAAAGGCGCGTGCGCAGATCCTCGCCGAGAACGAGCGCATGGCGGGCGATGCCCTGCGGGTCCTGGGAGCGGCCTATCGCGAGCTTGACGAGGCGCTCATGCCGGACACGACCGAGCACCTGATTTGGTTGGGGTTGGCCGGTATGGCCGACCCGATGCGCCCGGACATGGACCGGCTGGTCGCGCAATTTCACCAGGCTGGCATCCGAACCATCATGATTACGGGCGACCAGAGCGCCACCGCTCAGGCGATCGGCAGGGAGTTGGGCCTGAGCGGGGACAAGCCGTTACAGGTGCTCGAATCGCAAAAGCTCGACGAAATGGAGCCGGATCTCCTGGCAGGGCTGGTCAGGAACGTGCACGTCTTCGCCCGGGTCAGTCCGGCGCACAAGCTCAAGATCGTCCGCGCCCTGCAGGAGACCGGATATGTGGTGGCGATGACCGGCGACGGCATCAACGACGGCCCGGCGCTCAAGGCTGCGGACATCGGCGTCGCCATGGGGGCGGGGGGGACCAATGTCGCACGCGAGGTCTCCGACGTGGTGCTGGAGGACGACAACCTTCACACGATGGC
>JAJDOL010000106.1 GCA_022340195.1 Chromatiaceae bacterium | reverse complement strand
AGATCATCTTGAAGTGCTCAGGCCGCGGGCTCCACATGTCCGACGTGATCCCGTAGGACCACCGCTCAGCTTCCTTGGCGAATGCGCGCGTTCTCAACAGGTAGTGGACGTAGCGGGATTCGACGCCCTCACGCGGACGCTGCACTACGTAGGCGGGACTGATGATGCCCCGATAGTCGGATACACCGAGCGCGCCCTGCCACGCACGCATCTTGTTGTAAGCGATGTCCCCGGGACGAACTAGCTTGTACGAAGATTTGTCCTGATTCGAGCTGTCCTTCTTCGAGCTGTCGGATAGCAGCGCTTTTTGCGGGATTACGCCCTTCGTGATGGTTACGGAGAGCATCTGCTCGTCGGGATGGTCGCGTTCCTTTACTTCGACGAACATCGCTCGATTGGGCAACACTTTCCAATGCCCCGGCACCTCCCCCAGCCAGGACACGCCGGAGTCCTTGTACTCGGGATAGGGCTTGAGTCCGTTCACTGAGCCGGCTCGGTCAGGACGCTCGGCGGTCCCGCGATGACGATTCCGTCGGGGGCGAAGACCTGCCAGTCGTCCCGGTCGTAGGTGAAGACCCGGCTAACACCTGCCACCAGGGCGGTCGCTGCGTGCCGTGCGTCGTGTATGCGGCGGGCGGTAAGCCGATGCCGTTCGGCCAGCTCCAGCATGCGCAGCCCGGCGGGAGAGCCGGTCTCCAGAACCAGTAAGCGGGAAGGCGCGGCGGTCAGGGCACGTACGGCCGCCGCCGCTTCGTCCGGCTGGTGCCGAGGAAGGGCGCCCACCCAGGTCAGCGCGGCATAGACCTCGGCCAATACGCCGACAGAGGTGCAGGCGACGAGCTCGCCGCGACGGGGTGCTTCCACGATGCCCTGGGCCTCGGCGTGGCGCGGATCACCGGCGAGCAGGGCGCCGATGAAGCGCCCCGCATCGAGGAAGACCCGCTCAGCGGGGTTCATAGAGGGCATCCTTCCAGCCCGGCGGTACTCGGCCGCCGAGCACCGGGAGCGGCGGCGGCTCGACCGTTGGTGACTCTTGGGTGGCCTTGGCGCGCTGCCGGAGGAAGGCGGCAAAGTCCAACACCTCGGCCTGCTGCGCCGGGTCCAGCTCCTGCAAGGTTTCGAGTATCTGCTCCGCCATGGTCATGCTTGGATCTCCAGGGATCGCGCGCCAGTGCGTTCAGCAAGAGGCTAAAGTGCCGCCGGGAGGGCCCGGAACTGGGTCACCCATAGTGTCGTCTCTGTTGCGCATGGATCAACACCCGGTCCTTGTTAAAGGCTGCGTTTAGCATGCGCCCTATGATTCGCCATGTTGAACACTGCCAACACCATGAACCACGTCACGGGCGACATCTGTCGGATGACCCAGGTTGCGACATTCGAGTCGTCCTGTCGCCTCAGGCTCGCCGCCGGCGGCGGAGCCGGGACAGCCGCTTCCGAGGTCCAGGCTCACTGCAGATCGCCCCCGATGATCTCCCCCAGCAACCCCTCGGTCTCCCGCTCCAGCGCCAGGATGTCGGCGCGGATCTCCTCCAGCGTGCGCAGGGGCTGGGGCTTGTAGAAGTAGCGGGTGAAGCTGATCTCGTAGCCGGTCTTGACGGTCTCCGGGACGTACCAGGCATCCGGGGCGTGGGGCAGCACTTCCCGCTCCAGGAAGGCGACGATGCCGCCATCCTCCAGCAGGGGCACCTGCTCGGTGTCGCGCAGGTCGGGGTCCGGCTCGTACTCGGCCACGACAGGCTTGCCGCCGATGGTGGCGGCGAACAGTCCGCGCAGGGGGTCGGCCACGGCACCCCGCTTGTGGACCTTCTTGATGACCGGCGGGGCGTCCTCGGCGCGCTCGGCGGTGTCCTTCAGGGCCTTGATGTCCTTCGGGCTGTAGGCCCGCTCCGGGTCGATGCCCTCGATGCGCAAGGGGCGCTCGACCGTGACCTTCCAGTAACCGAAGGCGGCGTTGGGGAAGATCTTCGACTGCTCGGTCTCCTGGAAGGCGAGGAAGGTGTCGCAGATGCGCTGGATATCCTCGTCCGATAGCTCGCAGTTCTTCTTGCCGAGGTTCTTGCGCAGGGGCTTGTACCACTGGGTAGCGTCGATAAGCTGTACGCGCCCGGCGCGGTGCTCGGGCTTGCGGTTGCCGAGCACCCAGATGTAGGTCGCGATGCCGGTGTTGTAAAACAGGTTGAGCGGTAGGGCGACGATGGCTTCCAGCCAGTCGTTCTCGATGATCCAGCGGCGGATGTTGCTCTCGCCCTGGCCCGCGTCGCCGGTGAAGAGCGAGCTGCCGTTGTGCACCTCGGCGATGCGGCTGCCGAGCCCCCGCCCATGACCGGTGCCCTGCTTCATCTTCGAGAGCATGTTGGCCAGGAAGAGCATCTGGCCGTCGCTGGAGCGGGTGAGGAGCGAATACTCGGGGTCGCCCGCGTGCGCGATGACGAAGCGGGGGTCCTTGATGCCCTGTTTGCCTCCCATGCGCTCCAGGTCGCTCTTCCAGCTCTTGCCATAGGGCGGGTTGGAGAGC
Organism: Chromatiaceae bacterium; assembly: GCA_022340195.1. Taxonomy (GTDB): domain Bacteria; phylum Pseudomonadota; class Gammaproteobacteria; order Chromatiales; family Chromatiaceae; genus Thiosymbion. The sequence goes on along the minus strand of JAJDOL010000106.1, from coordinate 5,088 downwards.
ATGAAATCGAACTCGCGGGACGGAAAGGCGTCGTTGGCCAGGGTCGAGTGCTCCGGGCCGCCGACGATGTTGTCCGCCGCCTCGCCCTCGCCCTTGAGCAGCAGGTCGGCCTTGCAGATGGCGTAGGTCTCGGCGTTGATCTCCTGGCCGTAGAGGTGGGTGGCCACCTGCTTGCCGTGCGCCTTGGCGAGCTGCTGGAGCGTCTCCTCGGCAACCGTCAGCATGCCGCCGGTGCCGCAGGCGCCGTCGTAGAGCAGGTAGGTGCCGTCGGTGATTTGGTCGGCGATGGGCAGGAAGATCAGCTTGGCCATGAGCTTGACCGCATCGCGGGGCGTCCAGTGCTCGCCCGCCTCCTCGTTGTTCTCCTCGTTGAAGCGCCGGACCAGCTCCTCGAACAGGGTGCCCATACCGTGGTTGTCGAGGCCGGGGTGCTTCACCGAGCCGTCGCCGTTGAGGACCGGGATGGGGCCCAGGTTGACGTCCGGCGAGAGCAGCCTCTCGATCAGGGTGCCCAGGGCGTCGGCCTTGGACAGACGCGGGATCTGGTTGCGAAACTCGAAGTTGTCGAGGATCTCCTGGACATTGGGCGAGAAGCCGTCCAGGTACGCCTCGAAGTCGGCCTTGAGCTGCTGCTGGCTGGTGCGGGATCGCAGGTCGCGCAGGGTGAACCGGGAGCTGTTGTAGAAGGCTTGACCGGCGGCTTGGCGCAGGGCCTGATCCTGGTGGACGATGCCGGCCTGGTCGAGGGCGGCTTTCATGTCGAGGACGGCCTGCTTGTTCGGCTCCAGCACCGCGTCCAGGCGGCGGAGCACCGTCATGGGCAGGATTACGTCCCGGTACTTGCCGCGTACGTAGAGATCGCGCAGGACATCGTCGGCGATGCCCCAGATATAGCTCGCGATCCAGCTCAGTTGGACGGACTGCAATTCAGAGCCCCCCGTTCGCGAAGTTGGCGTTGCCCGCCGGCGACGCGCCGTACCGCTCGAAGGCGTCGGAGATTTGGTTGAACATGAACTTTCTCGACCATGAACGGATACCCTGAGGCGTAGAGCCCTCATTCATTCAGGAGCGGAAAACGCCGGACTTTCCAAACGGTAATGTTCCTCCATCTGCCGACAACCGCAAACTAGGATTTTTCCTGCGCAAACACCCTCGACGTGTACTTCATACCTAGAACCGTGCTGATCCTCGCGATGGTGTCCTTCCTGAACGATGCCGCCAGCGACATGATCATCCCGTTGTTGCCCCTCTTCTTGACCGCCACGCTTGGCGCCGGACCGGCGACGGTGGGCTTGATCGAGGGCGTAGCCGAGGCGACAGCCAGCCTGCTCAAGCTGGTGTCCGGCCGCCTTGCGGACCGGGGCTGGAACCACAAGCGTCTGGTCGTTGGCGGCTATGGGATTTCCAATCTGGCCCGGCCATTGATCGGACTGGCGCTGGGTTGGGGTTGGGTGCTGCTGTTACGTTTCATGGATCGAGTGGGCAAGGGCTTCCGCACCTCTCCCCGGGACGCCCTGATCGCTGCCAGCACGACCGATCGGCAGCGCGGGAAGGCCTTCGGCTTTCATCGGGCCCTGGACAATGCCGGGGCCATGGTCGGCCCCCTCGTTGCCTTCGCTTTGTTGAGCAGCGGATTCGACATGGGGCATGTGTTTCTCTGGTCGATCGTCCCGGGGGCTTTGGTGTTGGTGCTCCTGCTTTGGGGCTTGGAAGACACGCCATCAACTTCACGACCGCAGGCACAGCCGCCGCTCCGTTGGGGCCACCTGGATCATCGAGTACGGGGGTTGATCTGGGCGGCCGGCGGTCTCGCGCTTGCCAGTGCGCCCGAGGCATTTCTGGTGTTGTGGGCGAGCGATCGCGGGTTGATCCTGGCGTGGGTACCCTTGATCTGGGCGGCAGCCAGTGCCGCAAAGGCGCTGGTTGCGGCACCCGCGGGGTCGCTTTCCGACCGCTTCGGTCGCAGGCCCGTCCTGATCGCGGGCTGGTCGCTGCGAATCGTCGTCTTGACGTTGCTTGCGCTCAGCTCCGGCGGCACCAACGACCTGGTCACCTGGCTGCTCTTTCTGGGTTACGCCTGCGCTCTGGCCGCAACCGAAGGCGCCGAACGCGCACTCATCGGCGATTGCACGTCCAGGCATGAGCGTGGCACTGCTTTCGGGCTTTATCACATGATCGTGGGGCTGGCGGCCCTGCCCGGTGCGCTGGTTTTCGGCAGCGTCTGGCAGGTTTGGGGGAGCCCGGCCGCCTTCCTACTGGCGGCGATGATTGCCGTCTCGGCATTGACCGCCTTGCTGGCATTTGGCCGAACGCAATTCCCAGACAAGGCGATTTCTGCCGAATGACATACCGCGGCACCCAATCCTGCCAGGTGCCGCGCTCATCCTTGGTGGTTCGGCGAATCAAGGGCCCGATCGTTGCGGGCCGGAAGCAGGTCTTCGAGAAAAAAGGCGGAGAACGCCGCCTTGCCCGGCAAACCCGATTTGCTGTACAGCCCCCTGGCCTGCTGGCGCACGGTCGATTCGGCAGTACCGCGCAGGGAGGCGATCTCTTTGTGGGAGAGCCCCTTCAAGAGCATCCAGCCGATTTCCTGCTCCGCATCGGTCAGACCCCACCGTCGGAACTGCCCGGCGATCTCCGCTCCGAGTCCGGAGCGGAAGGTTTGGGCGTCCTTGCGCCAGTCGGCGCCTTTCGCGTGGGCAATCCCGAGCGCCTCGATCAGCGCCATCTGATGCTTGTGTTGCTGTTGCGTTCGCCGGATAAGCATAAAGACTCCCCCCGCGCCGATGAAGGTCAGCGTTTTCTCGATCGCATCGATCAGGAGCTCTGCCGGGGTGGTGCGATCCGGGTCGCTGAGCACATCGAGCGTCGTCAGGCCCACGCCAAGCAACAGGGCGGCGGCCATCAGCAGGGAATAGCGGGATAGCAAATGCATGGTCGATCCTACCGGAAAGTGCTGCTTGTCAGACATCGGGCCAAGAGTACCACTGCCCCGGAGACAGGGTTTCCGGTTACCCGGCTCGTGCGTCGGCTGCTCGTCTTCAAACAACTCGCCCAACATGCGCGGGGGTATCGCTGATATTGACAGGCGACGCCTTTCCGTACCCCGGTCGACGGCGGAGGAGGCACTCATACAGATGGGGGGTGCGAATCTGTAACACGCTGAATAGTAGAGAGTATCAAACGGCTACGGCATCCGACGGATAGCTTGTCCAACGTCGACATCGCTCAATGTGATTACCGCGCAGGGGACGCTGGCCGGGTGCGCTCGGCATCGCAATGGCCACGTGTTACCCGCGACACAGGGTATCGGCGAAAAATCCATGCGATCCGTCATCTTCGTATTCCACAGCCATATTTGCGGCGGTGTGGAGAAGCACCTACTCATGTTGATGCAAGGGCTATCGCAACGGGGATACCGAACGGCATTTGCCGGCCCCGCCGACTCCTGGTTGATGGAGCAGGTCAGGGGCGACGGCTTGAGCGGATATCACCTCCCGATGCACGGCATGTTCGACCCCTGGTCGGCCCTGCGCCTGGTGACCCTGGCACGGATGGTCGGCGCGGACCTGATTCACTCCCACGCCACGCGAGGCGCGCGCTATGCCCGCTTCGCCGGCGCGCTGACAGGCACGGCTGTGGTCGCGACGGCCCATTCGACCAACGCCGGCAAGCACTTCGGGGGCGCGGACCGGATCATCGCCGTCTCCCATGCCGTTGCCGATTTCCTCGAAGCCCGCGGCTACGACCGAGGACGCATCGTCGTCGTGCGCAACGGCGTTCCCGACGTCCGCGGGGCCCAAGCCGCGTGCACCCTGCGTCAGGAGCTGGGGGTCCCGCTGGACAGACCCCTGATCGGGCTTGTGGGGCGCTTCATCCGCGACAAGGGACAGGATATCGCCATCGACGCCCTTTCGCGCTTGTCCGTTCCGGCCCATCTGGCCTTGATCGGCGACCATGCGACGCCCTGGGGTCGAGACATGCGCCTGCGCAGCGGTTTCGCTCCGGCCCGTGACCGTATTCACTTCGTCGGTTTTCGCGACGACGTACGAGAACAGTTGGGCAATTGCGACCTGGTCGTCGCCCCCTCGCGGCGCGAGGCGCTGCCCTTGACCTTGATCGAGGCAGCCGCGGCCGGCGTCCCCGTCGTTGCCAGCCGCATCGGCGGTGTCCCGGAGGTCGTCCTCGACGGTAAGACAGGAATCCTCGTCGCGCCGGAGGACCCCGCAGTCCTTGCCCGTGCCATCGAAGCCCTGATCAAGAATCCCGCCTTGCGCGCGCGCTTGGGGCATACCGCGCGCCGGCGCTACGAGGACCACTTCTCTCTGCAACCCATGCTCGACGCCATCGAGGAGGTCTATCGCAGTCTGGCCGCGATGGCCCGACCACCCGGCCTCGCGCGCTCCGGCTGATCGGAGCCGAGGAAAGAACGTGGGCGGCTCAGGGTCGGCACCAGTCCGACTGGCGCAGACCCGACCCGGTGCTGGAGCTCCAGGCAGCACTTGGACCGGGTCAAGTGTTGCACCCGCCCTGATCTATCCGCAGATCGTTATTTCGGGCCACTAACGGCCTCTGCGGAGTCCTTGAGCATCTGCTCTGTCTTGTCCTCGGACTTGTCCGCTGCCGAGCCCTCTGCCCTATCGGCGCTTACCGGCTCCTTTACCTCCTTGGCACCGATGGCGACCGGCGTGTCCCCGCTCAGCTCGTCCGCCTGCCGCTTGAGCATCTGCTCGGTCTTGTCCTCGGCCTTGTCCGCCGCCGAGCCGTCTGCCGTATCGGCGCGGACCGGCTCCTTTACCTCGGCTCCGGCGGCCGGCTGGACACCGGAGATGATCTCCTGTTGGAGCTCGGCGGATCCCTTCGTATCGGCTAAGGCGGCGCCGGACAGCGCAATTGCGAGCGCGGCGACAGAAGCAATGGCAATCGATTTGTTGAAACCTTTCATGGCGTATCTCCTAATGTACGTTGTTCTCGGTAGGTGACATCCTCTTGAATGTCGCAAACAGTCTACGTCAATGCACCTTACCGGAATCGCACGCCAACATTGCCAAACGGTGAGCGGAGCCCGGAGATTCAACGGAGATTCAA
>JAJDOL010000105.1 GCA_022340195.1 Chromatiaceae bacterium | reverse complement strand
TGACCGCCCTCGGCAATCACAGACCGCGACTAGGACCCCATTATTTCAGCTCCAGCTAACCGGCTTTCGATGTCTGGAGGCGCCAATCTCACCGGGACGCCGCTTCACTCTCATCCATCGATGCGGTTTGCGACGCGGGTGCCTCGTCCGCGGCTCTGCCCACATCCGTCTCCATCCCCGAAGAAGTTTGAGCGAGCGTCCGCACATCGGTTTCGCCGATTCCATCCTCGGTGTCCCCTTGATTGCCATCCCGAAGTCTGCGAAAGACCGGGCCCACATCCGACTGCGGCATCTCCACTGCCGGCACGCTATTCGGCTGCGTATCCGGCGCGCCGCTCGAGACCGGACTCTTCTGCCCCTGGTTCTTCTCCGGCTCCGGCTCTGACGCGGAGACGATCAGGGACTGCTCGACGACCTCTTGATCGCTCGGATCCGAGACCGGATCCGGCTCGGGTTTCGGTTTTGGGAAAGCGATTCGATCCCCATGGGCCGGCTGGTCCAGCATGGCAATCAGCGGCTCGTCGCGATTGTAGAGGTCAGCGCGAACAGCAACCCGGCCCTGGTCATCGGCGATCGCCGTCAGATAATAGAGCAGCACTGGCAAATGCTTGTCGAGATTCACATGACGTGTGCGCCCGCGCGCGACCGCTCGCGTAATGGCAGACTCGTCCCAGCCGGGCTGATCGAGCACATATCGGGCCATGGTCAGCGGCGCTTGCACCCGGATGCAGCCATGGCTGTAGGCACGCCTGGACCTGGAGAACAGGTGCTTCGACGGCGTATCGTGAAGGTAAATGGCGTGACCGTTCGGAAACATGAACTTGATGCGTCCCAACGCGTTCCGCGGTCCAGGCGCCTGCACCACACGATATCGCCTGTAGTTACCCACGTTGGAAGCAGAAACGCGCTGGCCGGTGCGCCGATCGTACACCCGATATTTCTTGCCGACACTGCGCGTCTTCTTTTGAATGGACGGCGGCATGGTCCAGGTTGGATTGAATACCAGATACTCGATCTCGTCGCGGAACATCGGCGTCTGATCCTCTTTCGTACCGATGATGATCTTGGTACTCCAGACCTCTTCGTGGTCGCGCATCAGCTGAAGTCTGAAGGCGGCCAAGTCAACGAACAGGTAATCCGCCGGAAGGTCGTTGTAAAGCCAGCGCATGCGTTCCAAATTGGCCCGGATCTTCACCAGAACATCCTCGATCGGCCAGTTCAATGCCCGGATCGTATTCGGACCAATGACACCGTCGGCCGATAAACCGGCGCGCGTCTGAAAATTTTTGACGACCTCGGCCAGGCCCTCGTCGTAGACATCCACATCCGTTGCAGCGGCATCCTCGAAGCCATCGCTCACGGCCAAACGTTCGCGAATCGCCGGAACCCGGGGGTCGCTGACACCAACGCGCAGGTTGGGTCCCGCCGGAATGTCGTCCCAACCGCCGCTCTCGGCGATCGCCAGATAGCGCCGGTAGCCACGCCTGAGGTTCTCGTAGAACGGCGGATGCGGTAACAGCGTATCCAGCTTTTCGGCCATGTCCGGGGCGGCCAGCAGAAGCCGCATGTCGGCCTCGAGGCTCTCGGCATCGGCCTTTTCGACATAGGCGGATCCATGATTGATTCGACGCGGGTTGTACTTGCCGAAGCGGAGGTGGTGAACATAGCGCAGCAAGGCGTCACTGAGCAGTATGTCCGCGGCGAAGCGTCGATCCGACGCCTCGCCCTTCAGCTGCCCCTCACTGATAACCCGCTCGATATCGTCGGCATGGAAGTCGTTTTGATTAAAGCCGTGCCAGCGGCTCTGCCGAGCCAGATCCAACATCTGCCGGGCGCGCCCCTCGTCCCAGAGGTCGCGATGACCGAGCTCCGCGTACAGCTCGGACAGCAGGCGCGCAGAGAATAGAGGAACCTCGGCGATCGAAAGGTCGATTGTGTCCTGCTCGGCACTTTCAACCTTCTGTTGCGTAGCGGTCTTCTGCCCGGCCGTCGTCTGTGCGGTCACTTCGACCGCCTGCGCCGCCAGTACTTGCAGCACCAGTAACGGAAGCAGCAGCCTCAGAACCGGGGTACTTCGGGTTTCGAGGTGAGGAACTGTCATCTGTGGCGCCATTCGGAGCAAATGCCTTAGATTAGCCGATTTCGGCGACCGCAAGCCAATCTACCGGTTGCGCCACGGCGAAGCGACCGCTCGGCGGAGAACGTAACGAAACATTGAACCCTCCGTTGAGGCTCTTCTACGAAGCGTTACAGGGACAGGTCGCGAGATGCACCTGCGGCACCCATGGATCTATCTACTAACATATTGATTACATTGGCTAGATAGCCGTCATTCAGGAACTTGGCATGCTGGCTGCCTTGAGGATTATCGAGTGCCGACAACGGCCTCGTCATCAAACCCAACTCATAGGAGTCATGACCATGAAGACCATCATCATCACAGCCGCCGCTGCCCTCTTCGCCACCAACGTAAGCGCCGTCGAAATCTACCACGGATTCGCCGAGGGGAATGCAGATCTTTCCCCGCAGCGTGTAAGCGCGAATGACTTTGCGGGCGTGCAGCCGAGCATCGGAGACAGGGTTTCCCGCTATCACGGCTGGGCGGATGGTAACCCCGACCTGTTCAAGGCCGATCGCAGCGGCCCTAACGGTGCCGTTAGCGACCCTGACATCTACATGGGGCTCGGCGGAAATCCCGACCTGCAGTTCTGACGAGGGCAGAATCAGGTCGACGCGAACCATACAGCAGGTACTGCAATATTTCGAAGGCATGCACAGCTACCTACGCTCGCTGCTCGACTGAGCGTAGGACCTTCTGTGCGGACCATTTTTGTATCGCGACCATTCAACATTTAAAAAAAAGTCGGGGCAATTTGTATGTCGACATTCCGGCGTACCCTGCTCCACCTGATATTGCATGCTCCGCAATATCAGGAGGAGCAGGGTACTAGCCACCGAAAAACCAGCGAAGCAGGAAAGGCAACGCAAATGCCGAAATCAGCGCCATCAACCCCATGCTCAGCGCCGAGAAGGCACCGGCCAGGTCGCTGATCTGGAACGCCCTGGCGGTACCGATCCCATGGGAATTCACGCCCAGCGCCAGGCCCCGCGCGCGATCGTCCCGAACCCGCGCGAACGCGAGCACCATGGGACCTATGACGGCCCCCAACACACCCGTTAGAACGACCAGCGCGGCACTCAAGGACGGCAATCCGCCGACTTTCTCGGTAATCCCCATTGCCACAGGTGCGGTCACGGATTTCGGCGCCAGCGAGATCAACACCTGTTCCGGCGCGCCGAGCCATTGCGCGATCAGAATCGCACTGCTCGTGGAAACAAGGGCACCGACAACGATGGACAGAAGAATGGGGAACCAAAGCCGACGGATGAGGTGCAGGTTGCGGTACAGGGGAATCGCCAAGGCGACGGTGGCGGGGCCAAGCATGAAGTGGACGAACTGGGCACCGGCGAAATAGGTTCCATAGTCCGTATCCGTTGCCGTAAGGATGGTGACCAACATGAGGATCGACAGGAGCACCGGATTGAAGAATGCCTTCTGGCCACTGCGGCGAAAGATCCAGTCCCCTGCGAGATACGCCAAAATCGTCAGGGTCAGATGCAACAACGGACTGGCGGACAGGTAGACCCAGATGTCATTGAGGGCAAGGTCGAGCTCCATCGCTCAACCCTCCCCTTCTTTGCCTTCCACCCAACCGATGAGCGCTGTCATCAGGAGTCCGGTGACCAGGATGGTGAGCACCGTGCTCACCACAAGGGCCAACGAAATCGCCAACCATTCCTTGCGCAGCATGGCAATGTGCAGCATGACGCCCACGCCGGCGGGTACAAACAACAGTGAGAGGTGCGCGAGGAGCCCGTCCACTACGCGGCCGAGATCTCCCGGGATGTCTCCCCGCCACGCCAGACCGGCGAACAGCAAAGCCATGCCGACGACCGGACCCGGGACGGGCAGTCCGCTCCACAGGACGCACACCTCACCGGCAAGTTGGCACAGCAACAGAAGCGCAATGAACTTCAGGGTCATAAGCTACAGCCCTCTCATGTCGAAAAGAAAAGCTACTTCTCGGATGTCGGCAATCGATCCGGCAATGGAACGGTCAAACGGGCAAAGGTCACGGGAACCGAGATAGGCGATCACCTGCTCGACTCTTTCCTCGAACGCGCCGGATTTCAGCAGAGCGAGATAGGGAGGGAGATGCGATCGATCGGTGAACAAGGCTCGAGTACGCCGCCATGCCGGTACGAGGGTGCCGACCCGACTCAGGCGAAACGCGACAGCAGGCTGCGCCAGCTCTCGCGCTCCCGTTCCGGTGTAAACAGGGCGGCCCG
>JAJDOL010000083.1 GCA_022340195.1 Chromatiaceae bacterium | reverse complement strand
CGGCCTCATGGGGCCCTACATGAGCCCCATCCCCATCAACGCCTCCACCGGGATGCTGATCTCCCTGGTGGTCGCCTTCGTCTTCACCCCCTGGATGACCAACTTCATGCTGGGGAAGCGGACGCACGCCCATGCGGGTGCATCTCACACCGAAGACGGCGGCGGCAGGCTCCAGGGATTTTTCGACCGCACCATTTCTCCCTTCCTCGCCGGCCGACGCGGCAACCGCAACCGCTGGCTGCTGCTCTTGGGGATCCTGCTGCTCATCGCCGGCTCCCTGTTTCTAGTCGTCAGCAAGGCGGTCATCCTCAAGATGCTGCCCTCCGACAACAAGTCCGAATTCCAGGTGGTGCTCGACATGCCCGAAGGGACCAGCCTGGAGCAGACCGCGCGGGTCCTGGGCGAGATGGGCGAGTATCTGGCAACGGTCCCCGAGGTGACCGACTACCAGGCCTATGCAGGCACCGCCGCGCCCATCAACTTCAACGGTCTGGTGCGCCAGTATTATTTGCGCGAGGGCGCCCACATGGGTGACATCCAGGTCAACCTGGTGGACAAGCACCACCGCGACCGTCAGAGCCATGAGATCGCCCTTTCCGCGCGCGCCGCCCTGCAGGCCATCGCCGCCGAGTACCAGGGCAACGCCAAGATCGTCGAGATACCGCCGGGACCGCCGGTGCTCTCGCCCCTGGTCGCGGAGGTCTATGGACTCGACTACGATGGTCAGATCGAGATGGCAAAACAGGTGCGCGGCGTTTTCGAGAGCACCCCCGACATCGTCGACGTGGACGACTCGGTCGAGTACCCGGCGGACAAGCTGATCGTCGTCGTCGACCGCGCCAAGGCGGCGCGACTGGGTGTCGCGCAGAGCACCATTGCGGACGCCTTGGCCACGGTGCTCGGAGGTGAGGACATGAGCTTCCTGCACGGGACCAACGTCAAGTACGCCGTGCCTATCCGGGTCGAGTACGGCGAGGCCGACAAGGCCGACCTGGAGCAGGTGCTGGCCCTGCGGGTGCTCTCCATGAGTGGGCAGCTGGTGCCCCTGTCGGAGATCGTGAGCCTGGTCGAGACCAGCCGCGAGCACAGCATCTACCACAAGGACCTGTTGCCGGTCGTCTATGTCACCGGCGATATGGCCGGCGAGATCGACAGCCCCCTCTACGGCCTGTTCGAGATCTCCGCCGGGCTGGCCGAGGACCTGGGACTCCCGCAATGGCTCGTCCAGCAGCCCCAGAACCCTTATGAGTACAGCCTCAAATGGGACGGCGAGTGGCAGGTGACCTACGAGACCTTCCGCGACATGGGCATCGCCTACGCCGTCGGGCTGATCCTGATCTACCTGCTGGTGGTGGCCCAGTTCCGCAGCTATCTGGTGCCCCTGGTTATCATGGCCCCCATCCCCCTGACAATCATCGGCATCCTGCCAGGGCACGCCCTCCTGGGGGCCAAATTCACCGCCACCTCCATGATCGGCATGATCGCCCTGGCGGGAATCATCGTGCGCAACTCCATCCTGCTGGTGGACTTCATCAACCAACAGGTGCGCGAGGGCATGGCCTTCGAGCAGGCGGTGATCAAGTCAGCCGTGGTGCGCGCCAAGCCCATCGCCCTGACCGCCATCGCGGCCATGGCCGGTGCTCTGTTCATTCTTGACGACCCTATCTTCTCCGGACTGGCGGTGTCGTTGCTCTTCGGTCTGTTTGTCTCCACCGTCCTGACCCTGGTTGTCATCCCCGTGGTCTACTACGGGGTCATGCGCAAGCGTGTGGAGTGGATCCGGACAGCGACGGGGTGAGGAACAGGGAACGCCTTGGGTACCGGATGAGGCAATGGAAATTCCGGCTCGGCGCATGACGCCTATCTATTGGACGGCCGAAGTCGCGAAGCTTAGCGCGATGTGGCTCTCCGCGTAGCTTGGCCGCTTGAAATAGCCAGCCACCTCGCGCCACGTAACGAGCAAACTTGCGCCGAATGAACAGCACAAGAGGAAATCGCATGACCGAGCACCCGTCCATCTTGGACCCGGAGGAATACTCCGAGATCGTCGACTTATCGGTAAGGTTTCGGGCGCTTTTGTCTACTGACTTCACGTTTAGTCTTCTCGATGCACAAGAATTAGGCTGAAACAGTGCGCCAGGGCTTGACCTGTAAAAAAATCGGCCTAAAGTTATTAGCACTCGATGAGTGTGAGTGCTAATAGAACATAGGCGCTCAAATGCAACCGTATGGAGGTATGACGATGTTTGGACGTCTGACGAACTTCGAAGGCAGTCTGTTCGACGACCTGCGACGTGTGCAGCAGGACATGGACGAGATGTTCGGCCCCCGTACCTGGCCGGCCGGTATCCGGTCCGTCGCTCGGGGCACCTACCCTCCAATCAACGTTGGTGCCACAGGCGACTGTGTCGATGTCTACGTATTCGCCGCGGGCCTCGATCCAAAGGCGCTGGATTTATCCATTCAGCAGAACCTGCTCACCTTGGCCGGTGAACGAAAAGTGGAGGTTCCAGAAAACGCCGAGCACTATCGCCGGGAGCGTTTCAGCGGCTCTTTTCGACGCGTGATCTCGTTACCTGACGACGTTGATCCCGACAAGGTCAATGCTCAGTACGTCAACGGCGTCCTGCGCATATCGGTGCAGCGCCGCGAGGCGTCAAGGCCCCGTCAGATCGAAGTGAAGTAAGCAGGAGGTACCCAGGCAATGAACCAGAGCACAGACGTGACATCCCGCCAGTCGCCACAAGCGCAGGACACCCGCGAGAGCGCGCCTACCCTGCGCCCTGCCGTTAACGTCTTCGAGGACACCGATGGAATAACGTTGGAAGCAGACATGCCGGGTGTATCGAAGGATCGGCTCCAAATACGAGCTGAGAGGGACTCATTGCTCATCGAAGGCGACGTTCATTTCTCCATGCCGGAAGGGATGGAGGCAGTGCATGCCGATGTTCGCGCCACACGGTATAGCCGGAGCTTTGCACTGAGTCGCGAGCTGGACACTGAGAACATCGATGCTAGCCTCAAGGATGGCGTGCTCAGACTGCGTATCCCGAAGCGGGCAGAGGTGCGCCCGCGAAAGATCGAGGTAAGAGTCGGTCAATGACGTGAGAGAGCTCGCGGGGTATCCAGTGCGGAACGCACCGGATCCCCCTTTGCGAGCCGCCATCGATTTTTGAAATCAATGCATGCCAAAATTCATCGGTGGGATAACGCCATCTGATGTGTGCCGCGCACTGCCCCCGAATCGCCGGTGAAGATGAGAACGGGCGGCAGGCGATCGGACCCGGCGGATTCTCGGCAAACCTGACGGCAACGCTTTAGGATCCCAATCACGCAGACCGCTCACCTGAGCCGTATCGACACGATCCATTTTTGACCCATGTTATCAGCATGGTTTTTGCCCCTTTTTTTGTTTTCTTGCCATGATTGAAATTGCCGAAGGGGCAGGTAGGTCGGCGGAGCAGTCACTGTTTTTTTCGCCGACTTTGCCATCCCGGGAATTCTATCCATGTTGAAACGTATCAAGGGCTTTTTCGACCAGCATCTGGTTTTCGGGTCCATCGCGGACGACCATGACGCTGACCATGTGCTACGTCTGGCAGTGGGCGCCTTGCTGCTGGAAATGACCCAAATGGACGGTGAAGTCCAGCACGAAGAACGCGAGGCAGTCGACAAGGCGGTGCGCACCTGTTTCGACCTTACCGAGCGCGAAGCGGCAGAGCTGCTCGAGTTGGCCGAGGAGGAACGCTCTGTTTCCACGGACTATTATCAGTTCACATCGCTCATCAACGATGCGTACGGGCCGGAGGAGAAGGTCAAGTTAGTGGAGGTGCTTTGGCGCATCGCTTATGCGAACGAGGAGCTGCACAAGTACGAGGAGCACCTGGTGCGCAAAGTTGCGGACCTCTTGTATGTGCCTCACAGCGCCTTCATCGCCGCAAAACACCGGGCTTCCGGGGACCGCTGAAGCCGGCAGCGCACGGCGCGATGGCGAGGCAGGTCTAAATTCCCAACCCTTACTGGAAGTGCGCTTTGTTGGCGGCCTGCAACAAGGGGTCCCGGATGGCGCGACGGGTGGCGCGCAACAAAGATCCAGATCGCCGACCTGGCCGAATGGGCCGCTTGTCACTTCATAAGGTCCGGATCAATGCTCCACCGACAGCTCTCCGGGACGGGAGCACGCGTTAGCGGTCTTCTCCGAGAACGCTAAGCGGCGACACCTTGGCTTACAGACATCGCCTTCCGTGGGGTGCTGCCTCGCTACTTCTTGTCGGGCGCCGACGTCACGTTTGCCGAGATCTACGGGTTCAAAGCCGCTTGGTGGAGCTTAGCCAGTTCGGCGAAAAAGGTGTCGTGTTCGGACGTGCCGGATCCTAATCCCACGGATTCGAGTCCGGTATGTAATTGTTGGTACAGCTGAGGAATCAGCGCAACGAGCCTACGACGACTCAGCGAGTCCTTTTTAGGGCGCACGCTCCATGCAAGATCTTTCATAGCACTGACGGCATTACGAAAACTCTCATTTTCTTCGCCGCCTTTGAGAAAACATCCCAATAGGTAGGAGCGCCAATGTATATCAATGAAATCGGCGATCAGCGTTGGCAAGCGTCGTTTTTTTGCATACCAATCGATGTGGCGAGAAACGCTCACCGAGGGTACAGGAAGCGTAACGACACGTGACGTGCTCTTGGCTGTGGTTGCGGACTTTTTAACTGCTGTCCGCTGCGCGTTCGCCTGATGACTCGGGCCCGTCGTAAATTGCAGGGGCTCGGTCAAGAAGTTTGAATTATCAGACAGTTGGGCCAGAGATGCGGTCATTTCAGATTCTCTATCACAGAGTATTATTAATTTCTAAGCAATTAGCGCGCCAGTCTTCGGGTAAAGCAGTGGGGTGAAAAATCGTGAGCTGCGTCACAAAAATGGCGGGCATAACACCTTGAGCGTGTGCAAAAAAGTGAAAAAACTAGAACCGAAAGTGCATGTCCGATTCTGCTCTGTGGATGCGTCGTCCTACCTGGCCGGAACCTTTGGGTGTCGTCGGTGAGCGACAGTCGACGGCTAGGTCTTTGGCTTTTCGAACGGTTCGTATGCGTCTGCGGCGGAATACCCGACTAAATCAATTTGGCTTTTTCAGGGGATCGGCTATATTTCTTCTAATCGGCTGTTGTCCGCGTAGATGTTGTTGATTTCTCGTCGCAAGGTGGACTTGCGGCATTGCTCGCAGAAGCTGACCAATCGGATACAGATCCACTTGCCGGTCGCAGGATGTACCGGGACCGAGGACTAGAGGGCAGCGGTAAAGGCAGAGAAAACGCAACACCTGAAGCAGCCGTCATCATAACCCGTCCTAAAGGCACTCGATATGGCAAAACCTCAATCGCCGCACCTCAGGTCGACTAATCGAATCTCAAACCCAGAGCCGGGAGAACAAGCTTCTCCGCGACCTTGCAAAGACCAACTGCAAGGTGAGGGCGCGAGCGAAGCCCGTGGTCCTTCCGCACTCCTAATTTGTGCGTATCTCCTTGGACTAGCCTCTATTGCCGTCGTGGTTATTGGCGGTCAGTTCCCTTGGTTTACCCTGGCCCCAGCGATGGTCCTTCTCATGGCCGCACATGTTCGCCACCTCGAAGCGAAATTTCGGCGTGAATCCCCAAGTCAGCCATAAAAGACCTAATCATTGATAACTCCTGATGGGTTATCGGTCTACCGGAGGGTTTAGTCAGATCGCCAAAGATCGGATTGTTTACGGCTCGGTATTTAATCTTTTCGTCTCTCCCCGCCGGATCGGAGCCTCAAAAGAAAGACCTTCAGTGGCTGCCGATCGAAGCGAACGAATCGGTGTGCTCAGCGCGATGCCGGTTGTGCGTTTTGGTTCGATGTTGTAGGGTTCGGCGCTCAAATCAAATTCCACTTTGGGGATGCTTTTATGTCTCGTCTGTTCACTCTGATATCGACTGTCTGCGTCATGATGTTGATAACGGTGTCGATCGCCAGCGCCTCGGGCAAGCCCTCCGCGGGAGCCGAGGGAATGCCTGGTGCCCTGGGTACGTTCGAATTCAAGCCTACCGATTGGATCGAGGGAACGACGTCCTGGTGGAAGGACAGCGACGGCGTGGCCCCCGGCGTTGCTGGTTGCCACATCGGCACCGATGCCGAGGGCAAACCAAATGGCCGAATGTTCGGTGAGGCCTGCCTTCCGGATGGCATGCTGGTGGAGTCCAACCCAGGCGCAGGCGTGTTGCACAGCCACGCCAATGACATTGGGCATCCGGATATGTTCGACTGCAACGCCTGGTGCGTGGGCGAGGGCGCTTCCAAGGGTAGCTGCAAAGCGGCCGCCGCCCCGCCTTGTACGCAATCCGCCATGTGCGCCTGCAATTGAGCAGGGTCTTCACGCGACTGAGCCCGGCCTCATGGCCGGGTTTTTTTTGAGGGGCGCATAGCGGACTCCTGTCACTTCCATCGGACATTGGCGACAGGGTGTTTGGAGACAGGTATGGGCTTCGCGCTGTTGCGGCAGGTTTGCGTTATGATCTCGCCGTTGTTAGCACACTCCCTCGACTAACCTATTCCAGGTGCCTTTACATTTTAGAAGCAGTAGAACTTCATAATCCCGGGAACCAGTGCCCGCACAGTAGAAGCGCTATGTTATTAGCGCGTCCAGGAATGCGTACCGGTGATCCAGGCTTAACGCCTCAGCAATGCCAGCACTGTGAATTGGCTACGTGAGCGCTGTCGCGAGATTAGGTTTGACTTCCAGCAGAGCTCTTAGTTCTTTGACGATATAGACTATCCAACCCATCGAGCAGGTTGGTGTATTCGGGTTATCAAGAGAGGACGTTTTCATGGCAAATGAGCGAATCGCCCCGTTCGAAGAGCTGACAAAACTGGCGTCGGAATTCGTCGCGTCACAAAAAGGGATGTGGGACCATACGGCCTGGATGGATTTCCTCTCGCGAGTCCAACAGAAGGGCGTCGAGATCTCCGAAGAATTACAATCGAAGCTCGGTGATTTGCTCGAGGCGATGAAAGAGTATCACACGGCAGTCTCCTCAACGGAGGACGTCGAGAAGGCGATGGGCACCGTTTTCAACGAAAGCGTCGCCTTCATCAATCGACATAAGGGCGTTTGGGGGCATGCCGAATGGGAAGATTTCGTGAAGACCATTCAACAGAATACAAACACTTGGTCCGATGGCATGGAGGCCTATCTGGGTGGCGTTCTGGAATCCCTCAAGGTTTTTTACACCTTGTCCTTTAACGCATCCGTTCAGAATCGCGAGTCATCTAAGCTGGAAGAGTCGTCGCCTTCTTCCGGTTCTGCGAGATGAGCATGCAATCCGACGAGGACGTTGATTGAACGACTCAGAGTGAGGTATGCCGGCACTGGCCTGCTATCGGCCAATCTGCCCACGGTCAACGAACTGGAGCGGGCTGCATTTACAAGACCTTTCTTGCTCTCATTGGGCTGACATTCAATCCCTTAGTTGTGGAGCGGCCCCGCGCGGCACTGCGCATCGCCCCACAAGCCGAGCAGTGTTTCTAGCGGCGGGGCCATTAGCCATCTCAGCTCAAAACGGGCCGAATGCTACCGCAGACAGGGGATCTGCTTGCCGTCGAGCTCGAGCTCAAGGCGCTCAGCGAGCGTTGTCTGGTACGCAAATTCTGCGCAAAACGCCTCATCTCCAGCCTCAGTACACAGAGATAATCTAATTATTTCGTTGAAGAAACAATTGTAACCATATGAAATAGCTTGTATGGTAGCTGCCATGCTCGACTACACGCGTTCAGGCGGAAAGCTCGCTGAGCTGCGTGCGGCGCATCGCGGCACGCAAGAAAAGCGCGAGGTGGACCGTATCAAGGCGGTGGTTCTTGTACGAGAAGCCAAAGCTCGCCCGTTGCAAAACCTATGCGCAAGCTCAATAGGCGTCGCGCGTCTAACGCTCCAAAGTCGTTCAGCATGGCCTGACATGCTTGCGGATCACGCTGGGTTTTCTCCCACCATACCTACCGAATGTCATCTGAATCAAACGGCTATGGAGGTTCTTCAAGGAAAAGATCGGTAATACCGACAGTTCGACATCAGCTTGTGAATAGAGCCCGCGAAAATCAATGAAAATTGTGAGCGTTTTCACAAATCGAAAAGCAACTTGGCAGTAACCTGAAAACCGTTAGCTTCTGACCGAAAAGCAGACGCTCGATATGAACCGACGGCTAACAGTCGGATCGTGATTACAACACGAACGCGAGGGACGAGATGTCAAGCGTGACAGCAAAAATTGCAATCGGCGTTGGACGAGCATCCATGGAGAGTCGATTTTTGGCCTTGTTTGCGGCGACACTCGCGTCGTTGTCGAGCCCCGCCGCACTTTCGGAAACGCGCGAAGTATCCTCCACAGCCGAGACATCGGCTCCTGCCATCGAATTCCATGCGTCGGAAAACGGCGTATCTGGGCATTATTCCGGTTCGATTCGGGACGTTCTTGAAGCACTGCGGAAGGTAGTACCGTTTGACTACGGCGAAAACACGCAACAACTTTCCAAGATCTCCGAAGGTGTGTTGCGGCAAGCATCGCTTCGCGATGCGCTTTATCAGATTCTGTCTGGACTCGATTACGCACTGTATAAGGATCCGCTCTCGGGCACCGTCCAGGCACGTCTCTTTTCTACCGGGGATTCGAAGCGCCTGTCGGATCCTATCGGCGCTGACTTGTCGAATGTCGAGGTCCCACCTCCGACCCACGTGGGTGACCCTACACCCAGGGTGCAACGAGATCGAACCGAGTTGGACTGGCAACAGGAGGCTTTTCCTGAGGGATTCGAGGTTGCCCACCAGAATGTCGGCCCCGACCCGGCGTATTGGCATCTGTTTTATCCAAACCGCGGCCCGTTAGCAGCAGCGTCACCCGCACGTGGACTGCATCCAAGCGTGGATTCCACGGGTGTAGCGGTGGCAGTTACAACGGACGAGTCGAAATTCTGGGCTGGCGTCGTAGCGGCCGATGAAGCCCTTTTCCCGCCACAGCATCTAACGGAGTGCTTTTACCCCGTCGATTCCGCTGCGTCCATGCCAGCCACGGACAAGAACGAACCGAGATCGGCCCCCAAACCGTGTAGCCGTTGACGTCCAGTGGAGTGCATCATGTTTAGATTCATCCCCCGTGTCCTCGCGGTCAGTTTAAGCCTAATCCTAACGGTCGCCCCGCAGATCGTGTTGTCGGCGGACGCATTTCTGAACTTCGATTCTGGGATTTGGCGGTTGTCCAACAATACCGATTGGTACCAAGTGCACCAGGTGGAAGCCGAACATCTTGCGGTTGGCGATATAGACGGTAATGGCATCACAGATGCCGTCGTCTCCTTCGATTTTGGTGTTTGGCGCCTGATGAACAATAGCAGCTGGCAGTTGCTTCACGAGAGTCCGGCGCGAGCACTCTTAATCGCGGACATCGACGGAAGCGGAAAGGACGATGTCGTAGTGTCATTCGACTTTGGACTATGGACTTGGATGGACAACGCCTACTGGAACAAAATGAGTGATGTTACACCCGACGTCATGGCAGCGGGAGATCTCGACGGCAACGGCAAAATGGACCTGGCGATGTCTTTCGATTTCTTCGGCCTCTGGGCGGTTTATGACAGTTCCCTATGGGAGCAGCTCAGCCAAGAAAGCGCGGTTGACCTGACCGCCGCAGACATAGACGGAAATGGTTCGGACGATTTAGTCGTATCTTTCGAATTCGGTGTTTGGGTCATACTGGACACTTGGTACTGGCAACAACTGAATGGCTACAAGGCAATTCGTCTCGCAAGCGGCGACCTCGACGGCAATGGTGTCGACGATGTCATATCGGTATTCGATTTTGGAATCTGGGATTGGATGAACAACGATTACTGGCAGCAGCTATATGGACTGCCCGCGACCGAGTTGGCCGTAGGCGATCTCGACGACAATGGAACGGACGATGTCGTGCTTTCTTTCGACTTCGGCACTTGGAGCTTCATGGGCAATAGCACTTGGACGTCGCTGAACGAGTCGTTTGCCAGCGCGGTTGCGGTGGCACGCACTAAAGCCGACGTCGGCATAGAGGCAACAGATGTAGATGGTTGCGACGAGAGCGGAGAGGGCTTCTGGTCCCCGGAATGGGCCGCCTTGGAGTGCGAGGTGCTTCGCATTACTAACGAGTGGCGTGCTAACGGCGCCCAGTGCGGCGCGCATGGTTGGTTCCCGCCCGTGCCACCACTGGCTATGAATCCGAATCTCCGCCTATCGGCTCGAACCCATAGCAAATGGATGGGCGATAAGGGACAACAGCAAGATTTCTCACATAATAGCCCGGGCGGTCCCATGGGTGACGATCCCTGGGAGCGGATGGAAAATGCCGGGTATATTGATTGGTTTAAACTCGGCGAAAATATCGCTGCCGGTTTCCAAACCTCCCTCGAGGTAATGGATGCCTGGATCGACAGCGACCTCCACTGCATCAATGTCATGGACCCGGATTTCCGCGAAATTGGCGTTGGATATGCGCAAAAGCCGGGGAGTTACTACGGAATCTACTGGACCCAGGATTTCGGCACGCGTCAGTAGCTGCGGAAGGATGACCGGGCATCCGTGTTGCATGCCTTCAAGCGAATTCAGCGATCGAAGACGCGACCGACGGTCACAGGCACGGCGCGGTGCTCCAATCCTCATGGCCACGTCCAGGGCGGCAGGTCACTTGTTGGCCGACCCAAGTCAACTCCCATTGCTCACCCTGGGGTACGAATTCCAGCCGGTAGCGTAATCCGCGTACCGAGTCGTCAGGTAGCTCCATGCGCGAGAACTGCACGACCTGTTCATCGTCCAGCGAGATGAGTGTTACGACCTCCTCTGAATAGTCATCCTCGACAGGATCTTCCGTGCCGTAGATCTCTTCCGCCAGCACCTGCGGATCGTCGCCGAGCGTGCCTGTCTGCGGCAAAGCGATACTCTCGAAAGCGGCGCGGCCCGGGTCGATGCCCAATCCTCCGGACACGGAAACCTGGAGTCCGGGATTGCGTGACGGCGAGCGGCAGGCGAAGAGGAGCAGTAGCGGCAGGCTGACGATGAGGACCATGAGATATACAGGAAGAGATCGAGCTCGCATTCGAAACGCCCCTTCGGTCTGAATATGTGCGCCAAGGCAAGGTTGGAAAAGCTGCTTACGAGAAAGGCGGAATTCGCAGATACGGACTTTCCGGCACCGAAATACACTAGTGCGGGCACATTAACCCAGCTGCCCTAGGTATGTGTGCATAAGAATTCGGAGATCGCCTAATACTACCCGCGCCGAACGTCACGTACTAGGTGGTGGCAGTGCCAGGTGCGAAGGGCCTCGTGCTCGACTCTGTTTCCCGTGACGTCACGCCGCGCGGTCTTTGTGCGCCCGCGCGATTCCGCAGGTCGGCTTGTGCCCGACGGGGGGTACGACGCCGGTAGCTTCGCCGCTCCCTTCGTCGTTGATGTGGTCTCGCCGCGAGTGCCCCTGCCCACTCGGCGATACCGCAAAGCAGACCCAGGAAAGTGTAGAAGGCCGCCAGAAACGTAAGGATAACGAGCAGGTTGGCCGCAGTGTTCATCGTTGCCTCCGAGGTCAATTGGTGGTGGTCGGAGTCAAGATTAGCGTCGAGGGTGGCTCAAAAGATGAGCCCCCGGCAGGAGGACCAAGTTTGCGGCCGGAATTGCTGCAGCGGAGAATTGGTCGGGGTGAGAGGATTCGAACCTCCGGCCCCTACGTCCCGAACGTAGTGCTCTACCAGGCTGAGCTACACCCCGATTAATAGGTGCGCGAAACCGCGAAGTCCGCCAGCTTTTCGAGCGCTATACGCTCGGCCGATTCGGGAAGCCTAGCGGCCGAATCTTTGGCCAACTGGGCATATCGGTGCGCAACCGCGATAGTGTAGTCGATGGCCTTTGTCGATTCAATCGACGCTGCTACGGCGCCGATTTGATCTCGGCCACCACTCGTTATGGCCTGGCGTAGCAGCTCACGCTGCTGATCCGTGCCTACTTCCATAGCCCTGATAACTGGTAGTGTCGGCTTTCCTTCGGCGAGGTCATCGCCGAGATTCTTGCCCAGCTCCTCGCCGTTGGCGCGATAATCGAGCGCGTCGTCCACGAGCTGGAAGGCTACTCCGAGCTGACGCCCGTATTGCGCCGCGGCCGTCTCGATTTCATCGGGAACCTGTGCGAGCACCGCACCCAGGCGCGTTCCCGCTTGAAACAGCGTCGCAGTCTTGCGCTCGATAACCTCCATGTAGCGCTCTTCGGTGGTTTCCGGGTCGTGGCAATTGAGCAGCTGAAGTACCTCTCCCTCTGCAATCCGGTTGGTGGCGTGAGAAAGGACGTCCATGACCCGCATGTTGTCCAGGTCCACCATCATCTCGAAGGCACGCGAGTAGAGAAAATCTCCGACAAGGACGCTCGCCTCGTTGCCCCAAACCGCATTCGCCGTCTCGCGCGTACGGCGTAACTCCGAGGCGTCGACGACATCGTCGTGGAGTAGAGTGGCGGTGTGGATGAACTCCACGATGGCCGCGAGATCAAGGTGCCGGCTGCCTTGGTAGCCGCAGGCCCGAGCCGATAGCAGCACCGCAAGCGGACGCAGTCGTTTTCCACCACTGCCGACGATGTAATGACCGATCTGGTTGATCAGGACAACATCGGATTCGAGCTGTCGCAGGATCAAGCGATCGACGGCTTGCATTTCGGTTGCGACCGGTGCTCGAATCTCGGACAAACCCATTTGCATAAAGACGTATGAAGTTAAGAAAAACCGCCGAAATGCTAGGTGCGAGGCAGGAAGCTGTCAAGCCAGCGGGTATGCTTGGTCTTCGAAAGCGCTACAAATGGAATTATATTCTGTTCCTTGTCGTGGATCGCATTTTCCTCTCCGATAACGACCTGTGGATCGGTTTGACTCGATCAACGGCTTAGGCTAGCATTCTATCCCTTTAGCCCGCTCTTTTTAAAAGGGCGCAAACGGATAAACCGTTGGGGATTGAGCACATGTACGCGGTGATTCAAACGGGGGGAAAGCAGTATCGGGTCGTCGAGGGCGATCGGCTGAAGGTCGAGAAGATCGCTGCCGAAACCGGCACCAGCGTCGAGCTCGACAAGGTGCTCATGGTCGCCGATGGCGAAAATATCAAGGTTGGCGAGCCGTACCTGCTAGGCGGCATGGTTACGGCGAGGGTCAAGGCTCACGGCCGTGGCAAAAAGGTCAAGATTATCAAGTTCCGCCGGCGCAAGCATCACATGAAGCGTCAGGGCCACCGTCAGTGGTTCACGGAGCTCGAGATTACCGGTATCAACGCGGGTTGAGGGGAGGGGCAACATGGCACACAAGAAGGCAGGCGGTAGTTCCCGAAACGGCCGTGATTCCGAATCGAAGCGCCTCGGCGTCAAGATTTTCGGTGGTCAGACGGTCAAGGCAGGAAATATCATCATCCGCCAGCGCGGCACCAAGTTCCACAATGGTGTCAATGTCGGTTGCGGAAGAGACTACACCCTCTTTGCACTGTCTGATGGAGTAGTGAAGTTCGAGGTCAAAGGCCCAAGGCACCGCAAGTACGTCAGTGTACTAACCGCCTGAATCCCGTTTTAGAGCTGGCGAAAAAAGCCTCGTCCGGGAACGAGGCTTTTTTCGTTTCGGCGACAAACACGCGACCAAATCATGAAGTTCGTCGATGAAGCCATTATCCAGGTAGAGGCCGGTGACGGCGGTGGCGGCTGCGTGAGCTTCCGTCGTGAAAAGTTCATTCCGAGGGGTGGTCCGGACGGTGGTGATGGTGGTGATGGGGGCAGTGTTTATCTGATCGCGGACACCAATCTCAATACGCTCGTGGATTTCCGCCACCGGCGTCGATTCCGCGCCGAGCGCGGACAGGGCGGCATGGGGCGCAACATGACCGGACGCCGAGGCCAGGACTTGCTGGTGCGGGTTCCGGTCGGTACGCGGGTGCGTGAGGAGGATACCGGGGAGTCTGTCGGCGAGCTCTTGCGCGGCGGGGAGCGTTTGCTTGTCGCGCAAGGTGGGATCCACGGCATCGGCAATACCCGCTTCAAATCGAGCGTCAACCGCGCTCCTCGCCAATCAACACCTGGTACGCCAGGGGAACGTCGGCGCCTTCACCTGGAGCTCATTCTGCTCGCCGACGTTGGGTTGCTCGGCCTCCCGAACGCCGGAAAATCCAGCCTGATCCGCAAGATCTCCAGCGCCCGGCCGAAGGTCGCCGACTATCCATTTACGACCCTGTACCCCAATCTAGGCGTGGTTAGCCTCGGACAGGATCGCAGCTTCGTGGTCGCCGATATACCCGGTGTCATCGAAGGTGCCGCAACCGGCGCGGGCCTCGGAATCCGCTTCCTCAAACACCTGGCACGCACGCGATTGCTGTTGCATCTTGTGGACCTTGCGCCTCCGGACGAGCTTATCGATCCGGCGCAGCAGGTACGCGACATCGAGAGCGAGCTAAAGGCCTACGGCGGAAACCTGGCGGAGAAGGAGCGTTGGCTGGTGCTCAACAAGTGCGATTTGCTGGATTCCGAGGCCTACGAGAAGCGCCGTTCCACCTTGCTGGCGCGTCTGGGTTGGAACGCCCCCGTATTCGGCATCTCCGCCCTCACGGGCGCGGGCACGGAGGGCTTGACGCAGGCCCTGATGCGGCATCTGGAGCGGGAGCGCCGGAATGTACCGATCGGGTCCTGCGAGACCACCCCTGGTGAAGATTCGAACGGTGGTGACTGGCATCCCTTGCCGTGAGGCCGTCGTCGGGTTATGCCTGGAGCTCCGCTCCGTTTGCGATGTGTCGCAAGATAAGGCGATTTCTGTCAAATAACATACCAGCCTGCTTGTCTTTTCGTCCGTCTTCCGCGTTGTGCCAGCCGTTACATCGCCTGCTATGCGCCGGCTGGCACGCCTTGAATACGAACGAAAATCCGGCGCATCCTGGCACATCATTTTCCTGCAATCGCCTAAGGAAGTCCGCGAAGTCGCTCGGCCGCGCGGATTCTCGGGTTACAGACGTGTCTTGAAGGGTGGGGATGGATCATGATCTCGCGAGATAGACTCCCGCAGACCAGACGCTGGGTCGTGAAGATCGGCAGCGCGTTGCTCACGCGCGACGGCCAAGGATTTGACAGCACGGTGCTCTCCCCCTGGGCGGATCAGGTGGCGGAGTTCCTGCGCCGGGGCGGAAAGCTGGTGCTGGTTTCCTCGGGTGCTGTCGCGGAGGGCATGACCCGCATGGGATGGACCAGGCGCCCCAGAATCCTGCATGAGCTTCAAGCCGCTGCTGCGATCGGCCAGATGGGGCTTATTCGAGCTTATGAGGCATGTTTCCAAAAACGCGGACTCCATACGGCGCAGATCCTGCTTACAAGAGACGATCTGGCCAATCGGGAGCGCTATCTGAACGCCCGCAGCACGCTGCTCGCTCTGTTGCGGCTACGAGTGATTCCGGTAGTGAACGAGAACGACACGGTAGCAACCGATGAATTGCGCTTCGGCGACAATGATACCCTTGCCGCTCTGGTAGCCAATCTGATCGAGGCCGATTTATTGATTCTCCTCACGGACCAGGACGGCCTTTTCGACCGCGATCCCCGCTTCGACGCCTCCGCACGGCTTATCTCGGAGGCTCGAGTCGATGATCCTCGGCTCGACGCAGTGGCCGGGGGCAGCGTAAGCGGTTTCGGCCGTGGTGGCATGGTGACCAAGGTACGTGCTGCGCGGCTTGCTGCCCGGTCCGGGACGGCAACGGTTATCGCGCCGGGGAAGGGCGATGGCGTGCTCCAACGCGTCGGTGCCGGTGAGCGGGTCGGTACCCTGCTTTCCCCGGTTCAGGAGTCCCAGGCCGCCCGCAAGCGGTGGCTGGCCGGTCAGCTACAGGTCCGAGGTAAGCTCACCTTGGATGCGGGTGCCGCAAGCGCCCTGCAGAGACGAGGCAAGAGTCTCTTGGCGGTGGGGGTCAAGGATGTGCAGGGCGCCTTCCATCGCGGCGACGTCGTAGCCTGCCTCGACGAGCAGGGCAGGGAGCTCGCCCGCGGACTCGTCAACTACGACGCCCTGGAGTCGTCCCGCATAAAGGGCCAGCCCAGCTCCAGATTCCAAGAGATTCTGGGATACCTGGACGACGAGGAGCTCATTCATCGGGACAACCTTGTGCTGCTTTGACTTAGTGCCTCGCTCGGAGCCTTTGCTTTTGATCGACGCCGTCTTCACTGTTCGCGCAGAGAAACAAGCCTAATTTGCAGAAAAACATAACAGGCAATTGCTATGAAGAACTTCATCGAGCTGATCCGCTGGTGCCTCACCGATGTCCGGGAAATCATGCCCTGGGACCTGGAGGAGCGCCTGCAGGAGAACCCGGATCTGATGATTCTGGATGTACGCGAGCCCTACGAGTTCGATGCCATGCACATAACCGGCTCGCTCAACGTTCCCCGGGGCATACTGGAGTCCGCTTGCGAGTGGGAATACGAGGAGACAGTGCCCGAGCTCGTACAGGCGCGCGAGCGCGAAATCGTAGTTGTCTGTCGCTCTGGACACCGAAGCGTTCTCGCGGCCCATTCGATGCAAGTGCTGGGGTACCAGGACGTGGTCTCGCTCCAGACGGGTCTTAGGGGTTGGAAGGACTATGATCAGCCACTCGAGGATGCGCAAGGGCGATCTGTCGATCTCGACTATGCGGACCTGTATTTCACGCCACAGGTTCGCCCCGATCAAATGCGGCCAGCCGCGGGCGGGCCAGCCTGATACATTGCGAGTCCGAGTTCAGGGGGTGGGTTGGTTGCCGGAAATCGCCTAACCCTCCGAGCCGGGGCTACCTCGCATGCTAATGGCTAGGGCTCGTCGGCGCTTGGATTTCAGCCGGCGCTCTTTCGATGCTCGTGTTGGCTTTGTCTTTTTACGTGGCTTTGGCTGGTGGGCGGCCTTGCCAATGAGATCGACGAGGCGCTCCAGGGCATCCTTCCTATTGCGCTCGCGGGTACGGAAACGGTGTGCCTCGATCGTAAGAACGCCTTGCATGCTCACGCGCCGGCCTGCGAGGCGCATCAGCCGTTGCTTGATTGAATCCGCAAGCGAAGGAGAACGGGCAACGTCGAACCTGAGCTGGACGGCAGTAGCGACCTTGTTGACGTTTTGACCGCCGGGCCCCGGGGAGCGGACGAATTGCTCGTCGAGCTCAGAATCGTCGAGATTGATGGTTGGAGTAATTCGGATCATCAAGCAATGGTACCAGTCCGTTAGGATTTCTCGATGAGCTTATCCGAGTGATCGGAGTCTGTTGCTGTCGCGCGTGCCCGGCAAACGCCTTTCGGACGATTCCCCGACTTCTTCCGTCAGCAACCGCAACGGCTTGTCGCGGACGCCTCGCTCAGATCCTGGCGCCACACCCCATGGATTGGTACCGACCAACCGACATCCCCGCCTCGGCGAAGACGGAGTTGCACCCTCTTTCCACAATTGATGCACGGAGACTGCACGTTCGATCGTTAATCTTGATGATGTCGCAGGGGGGCGAGGCCGCCGAGTTGACATTCGAACCCAAAACGACCGAAAACTCTTAGGAGAAAAGTATGAAAGTGAACGCCGTGAAATCCGCAATCATTGCGATATTCCTGACCGCCACAGTTTCACCGGCACATGCGCGCTGGACTGACAAGGGGATGGCCTATGAGGGACGCTTGGAAGCGCGCGTTGTGCAAATGACCAAACAGCTCGAGCTTACCCCGGAGCAGGAAGCACAGATACGCGCCATTCTCGAGGCTGAACGTGCGAAGCAACGGGCCGAGCGTACGGCCGTCCGGAAGAAAATCGATTCGGTGCTGACCGACGAACAGCGTGCGACGCGGGACGCACAGGTCAAGCGACGCGTTGAGCGGCACGTTGCACGCATTGCGGACCGTCTCGAGCTCAATTCGGAGACGCGGACCAAGCTAACGGCCGTGATGATGGAGAAGCTGGACGACCCGAACTGGACTCGCGACAAGCTGCGCGAGCGCCTGTCGACCGTGCTGACAGACGATCAGCTAGCCGAGCTGGACGAAACGCGCCCGGATCGTGGATCGCGAAACCGGAGTGGCTGTAAGAAACGACGTGGCAACAACGATGGCTTCTGATTGATACGGCTGATGGCGGGTCGCCCCGGGGCCCGCCCTTTGTGCCGACCGTCCTCGATATTTCCCGAACTATGACGAGCCATAATGGGTATTGGGAAAAGCGCTCATGAACCTGTCCATCCGTGCCAGGGTGTTATTCACGCTGTTGATCGCCAGCACTCTCGCTGTG
>JAJDOL010000076.1 GCA_022340195.1 Chromatiaceae bacterium | reverse complement strand
CGCCGAAGGCCGCGTGAGCCGGATAGTGATGGTAGCAATTCGTCCAGACGCGACCAGCCTCGATGCCGCGACCCATCCGGTACGCGAGATTCATGTCGCGTGTCCACACGCCGGCGCCGAGCCCGAACTGGGTATCGTTGGCAATTGCCAGCGCCTCAGCTTCATCCTTGAACGTAGTGACCGAAGCGACCGGGCCGAAAATCTCCTCCTGAAACACCCGCATCTCGTTGCTGCCTTTCAGTAGCGTCGGTTGCACGTAGAAGCCCTGCTTGTGAGCGCCGTCCAGCGATTCGGGCTCACCACCCATTAGCACTTGGGCACCCTCCTCACGACCGATACGAATGTAATCGAGAATCTTGTCATACTGCTCTTGCGACGCCTGCGCGCCGACCATCACCTCGGTATCCAGCGGATTGCCCCGTTTGATCCGGCCTGTTCGCTCGATGACCATACCGATGAAATCTTGGTAGATCGATTCCTGGATCAACAAACGCGACGGGCAGGTACAGACCTCTCCCTGGTTGAAGAACGCCAGCACAGCGCCCTCGACACACTTACTGATGTACTCGGGCTCCTGCTCGAGGATGTCAGCGAAGTAGACGTTGGGCGACTTGCCGCCAAGCTCCACGGACGACGGGATGATGTTCTCCGCCGCATATTTCATGATCAGCGACCCGATCGGGGTCGAGCCGGTGAAGGCGATCTTAGCGATGCGCTTGTTGGTGGCGAGTGCTGCGCCCGTCTCTTGGCCGAATCCGTTGACGACATTCAGCACCCCGGGCGGCAGCAGGTCCTTGATCAGATCGATCAGCACCAAGATCGATACCGGTGTCTGTTCCGCCGGCTTCAATACGACGCAGTTGCCCGCCGCGAGCGCCGGTGCCAGCTTCCACGCGGCCATCAGCAACGGAAAGTTCCACGGGATGATCTGGCCTACGACGCCCAGTGGCTCGTGGAAATGGTAGGCTATGGTGTGCTCATCCACCTCGCCGATGCTGCCTTCCTGCGCACGGATGCAACCGGCAAAGTAGCGAAAATGATCGCTACACAGCGGTACATCGGCGTTCAAGGTCTCACGCACCGCCTTGCCATTATCCCAGGTCTCGGCGACGGCCAGTAACTCCAGGTTGGCGTCGATTCGGTCGGCAATCTTCAGCAGGATATTCGACCGCCCCATCACTGAGGTCTTTCCCCAAGCATCCTTCGCAGCGTGCGCGGCGTCCAAAGCACGATCGATATCTTCCTTGGTGGAGCGGGCGACCTCGCAGAATACGGCACCGTTCACCGGCGAGATGTTGTCGAAGTACGCGCCCCGAACCGGGGCGGTCCAGGCTCCACCAATGAAGTTATCATATCGGTCGTCGAAATTAACGACGGCACCTTCCGTATTCGGATCGGCATATTGCATGCGGAGCTCCTTTGTTTCTCTGTTTAGAAATGAAACAGTCTGAATGAAGAACGAGCAGGCAATCACTATGCCACTTCCGGCGCGTCCGAACGGAACCGATAGATTGCCGAAAATACTTCTATGTATACAGTGCGTTATTTGAAAATCGAGATTACGTAGAAGTGCCTATCGGGGAATTCCGGGAAGACGGTGGTCTGTGTTATTTGGAAACAGCTTCGCGAGTTATTGTTCACAACTGTACCATTTTTATACAATTGCAAGTAATCCCGCCGGTGAGCGCGAAATGGCTGCCCCGGGCCTCAAGCCAACGGCCGATTTGCGCTCGGGTTGACTGCGTGCTAATAGAAAGCTGCCAACAGGCTGTGGTTATTGATCGTCGAGATCCCTGTCTATGTGGCTACAGTCAAAACACCCGCGCCGCAGAGCACCAGACTTGGCTGGACTCGATACCGGCGATGCGCGTATGAGCGCGGCAATAGCACGCGCACGACGGGCACTACGCGACAATATCTCGCTTCTGATCGAAGGAGAACCAGGCACCGGCAAAGGTATGCTGGCGCGAGCGATCCATCATGGCGGCAGCTGGCGCGATGGACCCTTCGTTTCGGTGAACTGCGCCGCACTCGACGAACCCGCCCTGGAGACCGATCTGTTCGGCACCGAAGGGACGGGGCCGGGCCGTCTCGCACAGGCCCACTCTGGGGTACTGGTGCTGCACAACGTCGAGCACCTGCCGGCAAGACTGCAGGCGCGTTTGCTGCAGTGCCTGGAAAGCCGGGCGGTTGCACATATCGGCGCACCACAACCGCTGCCCGCGGACATCTACGTGATCGCGACCACTGATTCGTCATTGCGCGAGCACGTCCAAGAAGGGGCTTTTCGCACCGACCTATACTATCGCCTCGATCGACTTTTGCTTCGCGTACCGCCGCTGCGCGAGCGGACGGACATTGCGGCACTGATCGACGATTGGCTGGTGAACCGCAACGCCACCGGCAAACGACTGGAGATCAGTGACGACGTCATGGCAGTGTTCCGCGACCATCCGTGGCCGGGCAATGTCCGGCAATTGTTCAACGTGCTACAGGCGGCCGCGGCTATGGTGGATGTGGACGCCGTGATTCGCCGCGAGCATCTGCCGGAAGACTTCTGGGACGACATAGGGAACCCGCCGCCGACCCGAGATGCCGGCGATGTGAGTGTCGAATCACTGCAGACCATGGAGTCCCGTGCGATACGCGAGGCCGTGGAGGCACATGGCGGCAATCTCTCATCCGCTGCGCGCGCACTCGGGGTAAGTCGAGCGACGCTGTATCGCAAGTTGCGCCACAGCTGATCTTCGCGCTCCGATACCTGTCCGCCATTTCACTCCGAGAACCGACGCAGGGTCGGTGAAGTGGGGGATGAAAGCATTGCACACAGAGGGGCAGCGTATCCCGTGCACACTGGAAGGGGCCATAACGGTATCCCAAACCCGGTCAATCCTTGTCGGTGAACCAAACGCCATACCACTCAGCCCCACGCCAGCATCGATCGCCTCATTGCTTCGGCCCCCGGCGGACCGCCATGCCTTTTTGCGGGTCGTAGCCCCAGACCGCCAAGGAAAAGAACACGAGCAAACAGACGGCCACCACCGTCAGGGCCAGGCCGTTGAATTTGCCGTAGAGCGCATAGCGGATCAACTCTATGCCATGGGTGAAGGGGTTGAGCTGCGAGAGCTGGTAGAGCGCCCCGGCGCCCGCCTCTTCGAATCGCCACAGCGGGTAGAGCGCGGACGAGATGAAGAACATCGGGAAGATGACGAAATTCATGGTGCCGGCAAAGTTCTCGAGCTGGCGCACGCTTACCGACAACAACAGACCCAGTGCACCCAGCATGAAGGCGCACAAAATCACCGCCGGCAGGGCGTAGAGCGCGCCCATCCAGGGCAGCTCGATACCGAGCAGAGCACACAACAGGAAAAAGGCGTAGACCTGCAGCACGGACAAGGCGGCGCCTGCCGCAAGCTTGGCGAACAGGAGATACCAGCGCGGCAGGGGTGCGGTCAGCAGCAGGCGCATCAAGCCCATTTCGCGGTCGTACACCATGGCCAGCGAGGACTGCATCGAGTTGAACAGGATGACCATGCCGATCAGCCCGGGCACGATGTAGA
Source organism: Chromatiaceae bacterium (assembly GCA_022340195.1). Lineage (GTDB taxonomy): Bacteria > Pseudomonadota > Gammaproteobacteria > Chromatiales > Chromatiaceae > Thiosymbion. The sequence continues at coordinate 15,519 of JAJDOL010000076.1, read as the reverse complement.
CCTGGTACTCGACATAGCTCTCGTAGGGCTCGATCACGGCGACGCCGAAGACGTTCTGAAACCCGGCGGCAAACACAAGCAACCAGAGGGCCGGGCGCACCAGGGCCGAAAACAGACGCCCGCGCTGTTGCACGAACTTTCCGACCTCGCGGCCGGCCACCGCCACCAAGGCTTGCAGGGCGTGTGTCGCCGTCACCCGCCACCTCCGTCTTCGCACCGTACCTCGCGCTCATCCAAGCCCAGGGTGTCGAGATCGCTCTGCGGATGCAGAAAGCCGGCGAGCGGCGCCCGTGCCACAACGGCGTTGCCGGTGGTCAGGAAAATGGGCTGTCGCAGCTGATTGCTCCAGGGACGCAGATTGAGCGGGTAGCCCTTGAAGCCATCGAGCACCAACTGGTCGCCGCGGATGTACGCCTGCAGCTGCGACGGATCAGTGCTGCCGGTCCGCAGCACCGCCTCCACGACGAGCTTGACCGCCGCCCAGGCGGACCAGTCCTGACCACGCATCAGGTGACCGGTCTTGCGCGACACGCGATTGTTGAGCTGCGGGGCGCCGTGCCGCTCCCAGGCCCAGTGCCACCAATCGGCGACCAATCCCGCGGAGCCCGCCACCGGGCGCGGGCGCTGCACTTGATAGGGGACATCGCGGGCGAACTCGCCCGTCGCATCCAGCACCACGACGACATCCTGATCGGGGCCGCCGGTCAGCAGCGCCACGTTGTTGCCCGCGCGCTGCCGCGGGTCCTTGCCCAAAACAAACGGCTTCTCGGCGACGATCTTCAGGCCAAAGCGCTTGGCGGAGCGGTCGAAGGACTTGCGCAGGACCGCGTCCGCGGCGCTCGGTCCGGTCAACAGCAATAGCTTTCGCCACTTGCGGCTCACCAGATACTGCGCCAAGGCGTCGTTCAACATGGCCTGGCTGGGTGCGATGTGCACCAGCCCGGCTTGGCAGGATCGGCGCAGATCATCCTCGGTCGCGGTGAGATTGAACAGCAGGGCATCGCGGCCGCGCAGCTGGTCGGCGGCCCGCGCGACCAATGAATGGGGCAGATCCAATAGGATGAAGCGCACGCCTTCCGCGTAGAGCCTGTCGAGTGCTGCAGGGAGATCCTCGGGCTCGCGCAGGTCGACGCGCTCGAGCTCAATGCGATCGCCGACCTGCTTCAGGGCGAAGCGCCCCTCCTTGACGGCGACCTCGGCGGCGGCGAAGGGTCGGCCCAGGGCCTTGGCGGGCAGACGCAGGTCCAGATACGCCTCTTCGTAGCGATCATCATCCTCGAGCTCGATATAGCCCAGGGTCAAGGCGGCCACCGGACCAGCGACCAACCCGGCGAGCGCGAGCACCGCGACCCGGGCCAACGCGCGCAAGACTCGGGCGCCGCGGTTACTCATAGACCACAACGCTGTGCGGTATCCGCCCGACCGGCACCGAGCGCAAGACCTTGCGCTCTGCGACGTCGATTACCGACAGGTCGTCGCTCCGGCCATTGGTGACGTACAGCAGCGACTGCGCCTGGTCCAGGGCGACGCCCCAGGGACGCTGCCCGACCAGGATGTAGTCTTCGACCCGCTCGCTGTCGACCGCGACGACGGCGACGTGATTGGCACCACCGAGGGTGACATAGGCATAGCGCCCGGCGGCGTCCATGAGGATTCCCACCGGGGTTACGTTCTCGGCACGAAACCCCTTGGGCTCGAATCGGATCTCGCTGACGACCTCGTTGCTCGCGGTGTCTATGACCGAGATACTGCCGCCGATCTCGTTGGTGACCCACAGCTGCTTGCCGTCCGGCGTCAGGGCAAAGCGGCGCGGGCGATTGCCCACCACGATATTGGCCAGCACCTGGTTGCTCGCGGTATCGATGACATGCACCATGTTGGCCGTTTCCGAGGTTACATAGACCCGCTGGCCGTTGGGATCCGCCAGAACGCCCTCCGGCTCCTCACCGACCTCGATCTCGGCCAGCTTCTCTTCCGAGGCCAGGTCGAATACGGTCAAGAGCCCATCGTCCTCGTTGGATGCGTACAGGCGCTGTCCGTCCGGACTGAGATCGAACATCTCCGGGTCTTCGCCCACGTCCAGGCTCTTGACCACCTTGTCTTGGGTCAGGTCGATGACGTCGATGGCATCGCCGTCGCCGCAGGCGACATACAACAGGTTCCTGCGCTCATCCAGCGCGAGCGCCCGTGGCCGTTCGCTGGTCTCGATCTCACCGCGTACCGCCAGGGTCTCGACGTCGAGCACATACACCCGGTCGTCTTTCTCGCTGCTGACGAGCAAAGACCCTTTGGGCGCGGCATGGGTTGGGCCGGCACAGAGGGCGAGGGCCCAGATCAATACCTGGACCAGTACCGGGAGCGACCTCCCGCTGCTTCTCGATGACATCCGGTTTCCTCCTTCGGAAATTAATCGGGAATTTGCGTTCAGGGCGTTCGCTCTTCAGGAACTGGCGTTCTCTTGGTCATCTGCAGAAAGGCAGCGGCCAGGGTGTCGGCCACGCTTGCCGCGACCAGCGCCTCGGGCGTCCCCTCGGCCAACTTGCGCCCCTGATGGAGCACCAGCACCCGATGGGCCTGCTCGGCCTCTTCGACCAGGTGCGTCGCCCACAACACGCCCACGCCTTGCTCCTTGCACAAGCTCAGCACCTCTGTGAGGAGGGTATGCCGGGATGCCGGATCCAAGCCAACGGTGGGCTCGTCCATCAACAGAACACGCGGCCGGTGCAGCAGCGCGCGAATCAGCTCGACCTTGCGCCGATTACCACCGCTCAGGTCCCGTACCCTGTCGTGCCGCCGGTCCGCCAACCCGACACGCGCGAGTGCGGCGTCGATGCGCTCGCGGGCCGTCGCCCCGTCGACCCCCTGGAGGCGGCAGAAAAACTGCAGGTTGCCGCGCAGGCTCAGATCCAGATCAAGCGTCGGCTGCTGAAACACCACGCCGATGTGCCGCAAAGCGGCGACCGGTTCCCGGCGCAGGTCGTGGCCGGCGACGCGCAAAAACCCGCTGTCGGGGACAAACAGACCGGTCAGCAGCTGAAACAGGGTGCTCTTCCCGGCTCCGTTGGGACCCAGCAGCGCGACGAGCTCACCCTCGTCCAGGCTCACCGAAACCCCGTCCAAGGCCTTGACCTTGCCGTACTGCTTGCAGAGGTCGCTGACTTCGAGAATTGCCATCAGGCCCCCTCGGTGGACGCAATGCCCGACAGTATCTCCGGGTGGCGGCTGAGCAAATCCTGCAACAACGCGTCCGGGTCTCTCGGCTCGGCCCCCGGCTCGAGCCAGGGGTGCAGATCCTCGCATAGCACGATGCGCCCTGGATTGGGGGAGAGGAAGATCACCCGATCCGCCAGGGCCAAGGCTTCGCGCAGGTTGTGCGTCACCAGCAACACCGCCATGCCCAGCTCGCGCCACAATCCGATCAAGAGCTGGCGCAGGCCTTCGGCGGTCGGCTCGTCGAGGGAGGCGAAGGGCTCGTCGAGCAGCAGGACATCCGGTTGAATGGCCATGCCCCGCGCCAGCGCGACGCGCCGCTGCATACCACCGGACAGCTCGCGGGGATAGGCGTCGGCGCGCTCGGCCAGACCGATTCGTGCCAGCAGCTCGTCGACGCGCTCGCGGGCCGCCGCTACATCCGGCAACACCAGCTCCAGGTTGCGCCGAACGCCCAACCAGGGCATCAGGCGCGGTTCCTGAAACACATAACCAACCTTTCCGGGACTGCCGCCGGTCCAGTCGAGCCGGCCGACGAAATCCCGGTCGAGGCCACTCAGAATGTTCAGCAGCGTGCTCTTTCCCGCCCCGGATGGACCCACCAGGGCGATGAAGGCGCCGGTAGGAATTTCCAGGCTCAGGTCCTGCAGCACCGGGGTATCGCTGAACTGCTTGAGGTCGATCCTAACCTGACAAACCATCAGGCGCGCCAGCGCGTCAAACGCGCCTCCAGGGGGCGAAGGATCAGGGATTCGATGCAATAGATCACAAACACGAAGGCCAGCGTATAGGCAAGGATGCTGGTGATATCGAAGAATTGAAAGAAGGTTCCGAGCTGGAACCCCACGCCGTCGCTGCGTCCGATCAGCTCGACCACCAGAACGATCTTCCAGATCAGCGACAGCCCGGAGCGGGCCGACGCCATGAGGTAAGGATACAGCTGGGGCAGATAGATGTGCAGCAGTCGCCGGCCCAAGGAAACCTGAAACACCTCGCCGACCTGGAGGAGCTGAGGGTCGACGGCACGCACCCCTTCGCGCATGGTTACGGCAACCAGCGGCATCTTGTTGATCGCCACGGCGGCGACCGCCGCCGCTTCTACCAGCCCGAACCAGAGATAACAGAGGATGATGACGACCAACGCGGGGACGTTGAGCCCCATGATCAACATGCCATCCAGCATGGTATCGGCGAGGGGGAAGCGCCCCATGAGGAAGCCCACCAGGACGCCGGCCAGCATGGCCAGCGCGAACGCCAGCGCCACCCGGCGCAAGGTCACGGCAATGCTGCTTACCAAGTCGCCGTGCCTGAAATGATGACCGATGCTTTGCAGGACCTCGTAGGGGCCGGGAAGCTGATCGGTCTGCAGGATGGCCGCGGTTACTTGCCAGACAACGAAAAAGATCCCCAGAGACAGCCATCGCCCCCATGCACTACCTTGACGCATCGTCGCTCGAGGTCGCCGTACGGTAGATCACCTGACTATTCAGGCCCATCCAAAAGGTTCCGGGCAAGAGGCGCGCGGCATCCCCCACCAAGTGCTTGCCTCCCTCCCGCGATAGGATGTCGAAGACCCGGGCCGCCACCGGCTCGCCGTTATCTACCAATCGATCCGGGATTCCGCGGCGATAGCCATCGCGCAGCAGCATGAGCGTGGCATCGTCTTCCGCTTTGGTCAGCTCCCGCAACGCGATCCAGTCGTCATCGCTACGCGCCAATTGTCGCTTGGCCGCGTAGGAGGCCGTCAGAAAGCCGCGCATGGCGTCGGCGTGGTCTTTCGCCCAAGCCTCGGAGAATACCCAGCCCAGCATCGGCACGGGCTCGCTGATACCCAAGCCTTTCAGCATCGCATGCACGTCGATCAGCGGCCGCATTCCGGCCGCCTGCAGCCGCGCGCCATAGTGCCAAAAGTTCAGCACCGCTGGCAGCTCACCCTTCAACATCAGCCGGTTCAAAAGCGGTGGGGCGGCGAAAGTCGGCTCGAGCGCTTGCGCAAGGTCCAGGCCTTGCGCTCGGCCATAGGCCTGCAGCAATAGCCAGCTCTTGTCCACCGGACCGCCCGCAATTCCCAGCTTGTGGCCGGACAGGTCCGCGAGATCCGCGATGCCGGAATCGGGACGCACATAGAGTCCACCGACGGTCAGGGAGTAGGGGAAGAAGCTGTAATCCTTGCCGGCGGCGCGCTGGCGATTGACCCAGATCCAGTCGCTCACGATCAGGTCCACCGCCCCACCTTGCAGCGCCACGTTGACCGCGTTCTTCGAGCTGAGGGGAACGATCTGGACCTCGACGCCTTCTCGTGCCGCGACCCCGAGACGATCCATCGTCGCCATCTCCCAATTTACGGTGCCGAATTGGAGCAGCCCGACGCGCACGGTTTCGACCGCCTGCGCCGGCAGGGCGAACATCGATACCAAACAGCACCAGCACCAGAATGCGGTTTTCATAAATGTTCCTATCCTACAATGGAGCAGTTAGCCTTTAGCGATCAGCCGTTAGCTCTTGTTTATCGTCTAGAAGATCCCGCGATTTTCGTCACCTCCCGGTTGACTCGAACGACGTCAAGTCAGAACGTAACTGTTCGTTTCTCCTAAACCAATCGCTAATAGCTAACAGCTCTTTCTAGGTCAATAGATTCCTACCTAGTCCGGTATCGCGACCGGGGCTCGATTATCGGGGGTCTCCGGGCTGCCGCCAGCCCGGACTATAACTCCTGTCTCAATCAGCACCGCCGGCACGGTCCGCGACCGCGTCGGCCGTCCGGGTACGCGAGCGCACGGCTGGAAACGGAAACGGTATCTCCCGATTGAGCAGCCGCCGCGCGTTGCGCTTGTTCCGTAACACCGGATCCGGCACACACGATTGTGCCGCGGCTTGTTGCACGGCGTCCAGAATCACATGGTGCTGCGGGGATTTGCTGCAGGCCGGATCGGTGGCCCGCGCGTCGCCGGTCAGCAGATAGGCCTGGCAGCGGCAGCCGCCGAAGCAATCGCTGCGATTGTCGCAGCCCGCGCAGGGCTCCTGCATCCAGGATTCGCCGCGGAACGCGTTGAAATCCGGAGACTGGTGCCAGATCCACTCGATGCTGTGATCCCGTACGTTCGGCAGCTCCAGTCCGGGCAGGTCCGCCGCGGCATGACAGGGCAGGGCCGTTCCGTCCGGGGCCACGCTCAAGAATACTCGACCCCAACCGTTCATGCAGGGCTTGGGCCGTCCCTCGAAGTAGTCCGGCACCACGAAATAGATCTTCAAGCGGTCGCCGAAACGGGCTTGGTAGTCGTGGGCTACCGCCTCGGCGCGAGCCAGCTGCTCACGGGTCGGCAGCAAATAGTCGCGGTTGACCAGTGCCCAGCCGTAGTATTGGGTGTTGGCCAGCTCGATATAGTCGGCCTCCAGCGCCAGGGCCATATCCAGGATCTCCCGCATGCGATCCAGGTTGTGCCGATGCATCACCACGTTGAGGACCATCGGGTAGCCGTAGGCCTTGACCAGGTGCGCCACTTCCGTCTTATGGGCAAAACTGTCGCTCCCGGCGAGTCGATCGTTGAGGTCGGCGCGATCCGCCTGGAAGCTGACCTGGATGTGATCGAGACCGGCCTCTTTCAGTGCGGCGATGCGCGCCTCGTCCATGCCTACCCCGGAGGTCAAGAGGTTGGTGTAGTAACCCAGCCGTCGCGCTTCGGCGACGATCACCTCGAGGTCCTTGCGCAGCAGTGGCTCACCGCCGGAGAAACCGAGTTGAGCCGCCCCGAGCCGGCGCGCCTCGTCGAGAACGCGCAGCCAGTCGCTGGTGGCAAGCTCGCGCGACCGGTCGCCCAGAAGCAGCGGATTCGAGCAATAGGGACATTGCAACGGGCAGCTGTAGGTCAGCTCCGCCAGCAACCATAGCGGGCGTAGGGGTGACTCGGACTTGGGGCCGTTCATCGACAATTTAAGGACTCCCAATCAAAAAAGGGCGGGTGAGCACCGCTCCCCCGCCCCGGTTGAACCCTCTGGGTCCGACTTAACGAACCTTGACGTACAGATTGATTTCAAAACCATAACGCAGGTTCTGAAACTCGGGCTTTGACCACTTCTTCATGATCTCATTCTCCTTCTGGCAGTCGGTTTTCACGGATTTTGGCAGATGTATGGCTGCGGAGTAGCCGAATTTAATTGAGCAAAACCTATGCCAGCCAGGTTGAGCGGGCAAACGTCGCCAGGTTCAATGACTAACTCAGAGTCCGGGACCGGATATTCGACCGACTGTTGGTTAATTTTATCCAGGTTCGGTTCTGTCCAACCATTGCCCGGAGCGGCATTTTGGACACCAACTGCTCCAAAACGACACAATGGCCAGGGAATTTGCGCTATTCGCGTCAACGCCGCACCAACCATCCCTGTTGCACGGCTGCGGTTACCAGCTCCAGCACATCCGGCTCGAGGCCCGTCTCGCCGAAGGTCCTTTCCAGGTCGGATATCACCGCCGACAAAGGCGTGCTGCCGTCGCAGCGCCGCAGCGTCTCCGACGCGCTGTCGTTCAGCTTCACCATGCCTTCCGGATACAGGATCACCCAGGCCTGTTGCGCTTCTTCCCATTGCATGCGATGCCCGGGCGCAACGCCGTAACAAGCCTCTCGGTCGATCTCGGTCATTGCACGTCATCCTCGTTGAAATAAGGGGGCATCTTCAAAATGTAGGCCATGTGCATGGCGTCCAGCATCGACCACAGGATGTCCAGCTTCAGTTGCAGGATATCCAGCGCACGCTGTTGCCGTTCGTTCGTATTGAACCAGGCGAGGGTGACGGCCAGGCCGTGCTCCACATCACGGCTCGCCTGCTGGACCCGATTGCGGAAATAGTCCAGGCCCGAGGACTCGATCCAGGGGTAGTCCTGCGGCCAATTCGCCAAACGCTGGCGGTGAATCGTCGGCGCAAACATCTCGGTGAGCGACGAGCATACGCCCTCGTGCCAGTCCGCATCGCGGACGAAGTGGTAGTAGGCATCGACCGCAAAGCGCACTCCCGGCAGCACATGCTCCAGAGACCACAATTCCTCGCGCTTCAGCCCGCACGCCTCACCCAGGCGCAGCCACGCCTCGATCCCGCCCTCTTCGCCTGCCGTGCCGTCATGGTCCAGGATGCGCTGGATCCAAAGACGGCGGGTATCGCGATCCGGGCAATTGGCCATCAGCGCCGCGTCCTTGCGCGGGATGGTGATCTGGTAATAGAAACGGTTGGCTACCCAGCCGCGAATCTGGTCCTGGTCGAGCTCGCCCTTCGCCATTTTCTGGTGGAAGGGATGATGAATGTGATAACGACGGCTGCGGGCCCGCAGCTCGGCTTCGAACTCTTGCTTGCTCCAGGATTTGGTTTGCACGGGATTCGACTCCTTACATGATTCATACGTCGATCTCCATACCGTCGTAGGACACCTCGATGCCCGCCGCGACCAGCTGCCTGCGCTGCGCCGAGTCCTCGACCAGTATGGGATTGGTGTTGTTGATATGAATGAGCACCTTGCGCTGATGCGCAAAGGGCCGAAGGGCCTCGATCATACCATCGGGTCCGGACTGGGGCAGATGCCCCATGGCCAGCGAGCGCCGCGTTCCGACGCCGCGCAGCTCCATCTCGTCGTCGGTCCAGCAGGTGCCGTCGACCAACAACAGATCGGACTTGGTCATCACCGGTTCGAGGTGCGGCTCGATGCCGGCAAGACCCGGGGCGTAGAACAGCCCGCGTCCGGTCTGCTCGTCCCTGACCGCCAGGCCGATGTTGTCCCCGGGGTGCGGGTCTTCGCGATGCGGGGAGTAGGGTGGCGCCTTGCTGGTCAGAGCCAAGGCGGAGAAACGCAGCCCCTCGATACCTGCGACCTCGAACGGCTCGCCGTCGACGGGTATCTCATGCCAGTTGACGCCGCAATAATGGTCGAGCATGCGCAACACCGGAAATCCCGTCGTCAAGTCCTGATACACCATGCGCGAGCAGTACAGCTCCAGCGGGGCGTTATGCTCCCTGAGCATGAGTAGACCGGTCGTGTGGTCGATCTGACTGTCGATCAACAGCACGCCACGAATGCCGGTGTCGCGCTTCGCCCGGCCCGGCTGCAACGCCGGAAAGGCAAGGACCTGTTGCCGGATGTCCGGGGATGCGTTCACAAGCAGCCAATCGCGCCCGTTGGGGCTGACCGCGATCGACGACTGGGTGCGCGCGCGGGCGTCCAGGTCGCCGGTACGCAACCCCGAGCAGTTATCGCAGTTGCAGTTCCATTGTGGAAAGCCGCCGCCTGCCCCGGAGCCCAAAACCCTCACCTTCAGCATGCTGAAATCTCCCGGAAGTTGGTTCGGTCGAAAGGCCGCTCGATCATCTGGCAACAGCAGGGCGCGGCCATTTGCTCACCGACAGACCGTGGGGAGACGACACCGCCTAAGGCAATATGCCGTTTCGCCCAATCTTCAAGCGGCAAAAGCCCCGTCTGCAAGGAACCAAGCTCGATAGGAAAAGCTTGTCGCGCCCACCTGATTCCCCCAGCCCAAGCCAAACCCTCTCTCGTCGCCAAAAACCCAAGCAATTGCCGTGCCGCACGGAGAAGAAATTCATGCGGGCATTGCACAACCCCTTGCAACCCGGAATCTCGACGGCACGCGGGTCAACGCAACTGAAACCGAATCGGCACAGTCATCGTCACCCGCGTCTGTTTCATGTCCGCCGGCATGCGCAGCATGCGGCCTCGGCGCATCAGGGCCCGAATCTCGTCGTCGAGGGCGTCGTGCCTCGAGCTGCGTACGATGCTGGACGAGAGCACATGCCCGTCGCGATCAACGGGGATTCCCCTTACTTGACCAACTCGACCTCGGCGCGGGAGGATAGCTGCGGCCGCTCCAGGCAACCGCCGAGTTTCCCCTTTGGTCCACCGCAAGCGACGACATCGCCGACCAGCACACGGCCGAGCACATCGCAACGCATCGCCGGGATCTTGAAGACCTTGACTATGGTCTTGTCCGCGGCCGGCGGGGCAGCATCGAGTGCGAAACGGCGTTGGATCAGTCCATCGGCGTCGAAGAACACCAGATCCAGCTTCAACGCATCGAGGCCGGTATCCAACCGATTCTCCAACACCGTCCAGACCACGCAGCTTTCGCCTTGTTGCTCCAGCTTGGTGAGCTCGAGGCGAAGTTGCGGTTCCGATGCCGGCGGCTGTGACGCGGCCGGGACCGCATCATCGCCGAGGGCTGTCGTTGCCAGCAGTATTCCGACAAGAAGAAGGCGCGCGCCGCAACCGGAACAAAGATCGATTCGACGCTCGCTACGAGCGCTCGATCCCATCGCCACACAACCTGAGAAGATCACGCAAAACGGCAGCCTAGCAGTTGCAGGGAATCGCGACCACAGTGACGCGGAGCCACTCCAGATTTCGGCTCACCTCCTCCCGGGACTGTCTGCTGCTACAGCAATACCCGCTCGATCCCGCCGTTGCGGACTGTTTCGAGAAACCTCCGCTGCCAGCCTCTTCCGAGAATGCGTTCCGCCAGCTCCACCACGATGTAGTCGGTTCTCAGCCCGGTATCGTCGGCGAACTTGGCCAGTCCCTGCTGGCAGGCCGGGCAGGAGGTCAACAGCTTGACGTCGCCCCGCGCACGGTTCCTGTCCTCGAGGTCGCGAATACCCTTCGCCAGCTCCTCCTGCTTGCGAAAGCGCAGTTGGTTGGCGATGTCGGGCCGCGCCGTTCCCAGCGTCCCCGCTTCTCCGCAGCAGCGGTCCGATAACAGGACCGGCTGGCCGATCAGGGCGGATGCCACCTTGATCGGCGCGTGTGTCTTCATGGGTGTGTGACAAGGATCGTGATAGAGGAGCTCGACCCCCTTGACGCCACCAAGGCTCACACCTTTCTCCATCAGATATTCGTGGACGTCCAGCAGGCGGCAACCGGGAAAGATCTTGCCGAATTCGTACTCGAGGAGCTGGTCCATGCAGGTTCCGCAGGAGACGATGACCGTGCCAATATCAAGGTAGTTAAGCGTATTGGCCACACGGTGAAAGAGCACCCGATTTTCCATGGCAATGCGGCGCCCGTTTGCGTCCAAGCCCGCGGCGCTCTGGGGGTAGCCGCAGCACAGATAACCCGGGGGGAGGACTATCTTGGCGCCCCGCTCGACAAGCATCGCCAGGGTTGCCAGCCCGATGTCCGAGAACAGCCGCTCGGAACCACAGCCAGGGAAATAAAAGAGGGTGTCCGCGTCGTCTCTAGCCTTGCCCGGATCCTTCAGAATTGCGACCTGGGTCGCGTCCTCCAGACCCAACTCCTGGCGGAAGGTGCGCCCGGGTAGCTCGACGCGAACGGATCTTCGCGCAATCTCTTTGATCTGAGTCAGTGCCCTGGTCCTGCCGCCTGTAGCGGCCGGAGCCTGGTTTCCCTTTCCGAAAGCGCCTGTAACTTTCACCGCCGCATGAGCCAGATTCAGTCCCTTGAATCCCCATTGCGCCAGCACCTTGCGCAGAAGACCGACGGTGCGTGGATCGGTGGCGCCGAGAAAGCGCATGGCAGCCCAGGCTCCGGGGCTGAAGCGCTTCTTGCCCCGATCCACCAGGATGCGGCGCATGCGCACGGTCACATCGCCGAAGTCGATGTCCACCGGGCAGGGATTCTCGCATTTGTGGCAGATGGTGCAGTGGTCGGCCAGGTCGTTCATCGCATCGAAATGACGCAGGGATAGCCCGCGGCGCGTTTGTTCCTCGTAGAGGAAAGCCTCGACGATCAGCCCAGTCCCCAGGATCTTGTTTCGCGGCGAGTAGAGGAGGTTGGCGCGGGGGACATGGGTCATGCAGACCGGCTTGCACTTGCCGCAGCGAAGGCAGTGCTTGACATCGTCGTTGAGGGCGCCAAGCTCGGTTTCCTCCAGGATGATCGCCTCCTGCTGCACCAGTCGCAGCGAGGGTGTGTAGGCATCATCCAGGCCCGAGCCTGGCATCAGCTTGCCGCGGTTGAAGCGTTCCTTTGGATCCACCCGGAGCTTGTAGTTGAGGAAGGCATCCAACTTCTCCCGCTCCAGGTAACGGAGCTTAGTGAGCCCGATGCCGTGCTCGCCCGAGACGACGCCGCCAAGCGATGTCGCCAACGCCATGATCCGGTCCACCAGGCGTTCCGCCTCCAAGAGCATCTCGTAATCGGACGAGAACACCGGGATGTTGGTATGCACATTGCCGTCGCCGGCGTGCATATGCAAAGCCACGAATAGCCGCGAGTCACGAACCTCGCCATGGATGGTTCGCAGGCGCTCGCGCACGCCCGTCATATCCTGGCCTGCGAAGATCTCGTTCAATCGCTTAACGACCTCCGCGCGGTAGGACTGGCGCAGGTCCCGCCGCAGCATCATGTCCAGCAGGCTATCGCCCTCCCGGATCCGGGCGCGCTCCTCCTCAGACATCAGCTCGGGATGGTCGGCGGCAGGCGCGCCGAGCTGGTCGAGCAACTGCTGCCCGCGGAACCGAGCCTCGAGCACCGTTTCCCTTGCCGCCTTTTGCTTGTTGTTCAGGATCGCATTGGCCTCGTCGGACTCCTCGTAGTCCGACCGAGCACGTGATTCGGGCAGGTCGCCCGACAGGTACTCGGACACCGAATCCATGATCCGAAGCTTGTTTCGGATCGACTGCTCGATGTTGATGCGCTCGATCTCCTTCGTATAGTCCGCAAGCCGCTCCAAAGGAATGACGACGTCCTCGTTGATTTTGAAAGCGTTGGTGTGGGCCGAGATGGCCGCCGTGCGGGCACGGTCGAGCCAAAAGCGGCGCCTCGCCTCCGGGCTGGCGGCGACAAAGCCCTCGCCGCCACGGGTCGTGGCCAGCTCTACTACCCGATTGGCCGCATCGGCCACCGCCTGCTCGTCGTCCGAGACCAAGTCGGTGAGAAGGATCATCTTGGGCAGCTTCCTTTGCTGCGCCTTGGTAGCGTACTCGACCGCGCGCAGATAGCGTTCGTCCAGGTGCTCGAGGCCGGCGATCTGAACCTCCGGCAGGGCGGCCACGAAATCCCTGATCTCGACGATCGCCGGTACCGCCAGAGACAGGTCCGTGCCGAAGAATTCGAGGCAAAGGGTGCGGCCGTGCTCAGGCATACGGTGGAGCACGAATCGGGCAGAGGTGATCAGACCGTCGCAACCCTCCTTCTGAACTCCCGGAAGGCCGGAGAGATACTTGTCGGTCACATCTTTACCCAGGCCCGGCGTGCGGAAAGCGGGGCCGGGTACCTCCAGCATCTCCGGCTCGCACTTGGGCGCGCTGCGGCCCGGCTCGAATCGGGAGATCCGGAAGCGCACCCGGGCCTGTTCGTGAATCTTGCCCAGGTTGTGATCCAGTCGCTCCACCTGGAGCCAGTCCGCGTCCGGGGTTACCATGCGCCAGGAGACGAGATTGTCGAGCGTGGTGCCCCAGAGCACCGCCTTCTTGCCCCCAGCGTTCATGGCGATGTTGCCGCCGATGGTGGAGGCGTCCTGGGACGTGGGATCCACCGCAAAGGCGAGACCTTGCTGTTCGGCCAACTCCGAGACCCGTCGCGTGACGACCCCGGCACCGCAGCACACCGTCGCCACTTCTCCCTCGACACCGGGTAGCTCCAAGCGCTCCACCTCCGAGAGGAAGTCCAGCTTCTCGGTGTTGATGACAGCGCACAGATCTTCCAGGGGCACCGCTGAGCCCGTGTAGCCGGTGCCACCGCCGCGGGGAATGATCGTAAGACCAGTGTCGATGCAGGCCTTCACCACCCGAGCGACCTCCTCCTCCGTGTCGGGGGAAATGACCACGAAGGGCAGCTCCACCCGCCAGTCGGTGGCATCGGTGGCGTGAGAGACCCGGGCCAGGCCGCCGAAGTCGACATTGTCGCCGCGGGTGATTCCAGCAAGGGCTTTGCGGATCTGCTCGCGAAGCCTTCGTTGGGTGACGAACCAGTCGCTGAATTCGCTTACAGCCCGGCGTGCGGCCTCCAACAGGCGGGCCGCCTTGGGATTGTCATTGAGCCGCAGCTCGAACTGATCCAGCCGGTGGTGCAGTGCTCCGATCAGCAAGTCCCGACGTTTGCGGTTCTCGAGCAGGTCGTCCTGCAGATAGGGGTTACGGGTAACCACCCACATGTCCCCCAGCACCTCGAACAGCATCCGCGCCGAACGCCCAGTGCGACGGCTCGCCCGCAGCTCCTCGATCAGGGCCCACATCTCCGCTCCGAGGAAGCGGATCACGATCTCGCGGTCCGAGAAGGAGGTGTAGTTGTAGGGGATCTCGCGGATGCGCTGGATTTGAGAGCTTGCGGAGGACTTGGTCATGGGGGACTTAAGGCATATTGCATCGCACAAATTGTACCTCAGCGAACAAGCCGTCGGACTTGACGCAACGGACGTGCAACCGCAGTCTTAATGTGGTTGCGCGCGATGCCAAGGTCTTCTGCGTGACTTGCTATGTGGCCGCTTCTTGGTCGATTCACAGGGTCCGCCGTACGGATCGTCACCGTCACCGATCGGTGATTCTCGAACCCGTTCGCTTGGCCTGAGCGATGGGCAATCGCAGCGCAACGGGTTCCGCGGCGCGGGCTCTATCGCTGGCCGCCGGGTTTTACGATGCCACTATTTCCTGGACTTGCGGACCCGACCTTGCGCTCTGTCCTTATGCTCCCGGCTCGGCGTCCATACCCTCGACCCGATGATGCCCTGGTACATACGCCGGGTCACTGATGTTACGATCCGCGAGCGCAACGGGCGCTTCAATAACAAACGCCGTCGGAAACCAGCGTTTCCCTCGGCTTGTCGACAGGAATTAACCACCATGGCAATCAAAAAAGTTGCACTTCTAACGGCCGGCGGATTGGCGCCGTGTCTGTCCAGCGCCATCGGGCGACTGGTCGAGCGCTACACCGAGGTTTCCCCGGGTACGGAGATCATCTGCTACATCGGCGGATACAAAGGCCTGCTCCTTGGCGACAGCATTTCCGTCACCCCGGAAATCCGCGCCAACGCAGCTACCCTTTACAAGCACGGCGGAAGTCCCATCGGGAACAGCCGGGTGAAGTTCACCAACGTGAAGGATTGCGAAAAACGAGGGCTGGTCAAACCGGGGGAGAACCCACTCGAAGTCGCGGCCAAACAGCTCATCAAGGACGGTGTCGAGGTCCTTCACACCATCGGCGGCGATGACACCAACACAGCGGCCGCCGACCTCGCCGCCTATCTCGGGGAGAACAACTACGCGCTCAATGTCGTCGGTCTGCCGAAAACCGTGGACAACGACGTGATCCCCATCAAGCAAAGCCTCGGCGCGTGGACGGCCGCGGAGGAGGGTGCGAAATAC
>JAJDOL010000024.1 GCA_022340195.1 Chromatiaceae bacterium | reverse complement strand
GTGAATGAGCCAGGCGGTGGGATAGCTCACCCCCAGCTGGCGCTTCAGGGCCAGGGCCGAGAGCCCGGTCTTCGCTTGACTGATGAGGTAAATGGCCAGAAACCAGACCGTCAGCGCCAGCTTGGTACCCTCAAACAGCGTCCTCGTGTGGAACACCTTCATGGGTGCGGCGAGCACTGCTGCAGATTACTGGGATGCGGAGGACATAACCGCGCCATTCGGTGCAACGGGTGATAGGCCCGTCGCCGGGCGTTGGGGGTACCATCCCTTATTTTGATAAAGTGTCAGCGTGTCACTCCTACGTTGTCCGTTACGCGCATCAGATCAGTAAGAGCAGAAGTCCGCTTTCGCGGCAGACCGGACTTTCGGCAGCCTGAACGCCAGCGACCACTTTGGGTCGTTATGTAGTGCTCTACACATCTACGTGGAGATCGAGTCGACAGCGCACGCGCTGCAACGCCTCGCGCAGCCAGTCAAGGTAGGCGTGGCGATCCTGATCACCGAAAAAGCAGGCCCCGCGATTGTGACCACGCTATATGATGCGCAGCGGTACACCGTCGATGTGGATGCGCGGACGCCAGGGCATGAAAGCACCTTGGCAGAAATTGAGCGCGGCCCCTTATTCGTCCCACGCGAGCGTTTTGGTATCGATTGCCAGGATCACGGCAATCCGGATCAAGATTCTCTCATCTCAACTGTCATGCGGCTCGCGGCATGACGAAACCAAGGCACTTCAGATGAAAGATACACTCCGAGAAATCTATGATCAATTTGCAGAAACCTATGAAAAAAATCGTGGGCTTTTTGATATGTCGGAGGTTTTGGATTCTTTCTACGCGAAACTAGAGGTAAAAGAAGGTAAATTACTTGATCTAGGATGCGGATCAGGCGAACCGGTTGCCCGTTATTTCATTGATCGTAATTGGTCTGCGGTCGGCATAGATTTTTCAGAAAAAATGATTGAATTGGCATCGAAATATGTTCCAGAAATGCAAACGATTAACTCAGACATACGTGAAGTCGATTTTGAGCCAGACCTTTTTGACGCTATTATAGCGAGCTATAGCCTTTTCCACCTTCCAGTTGATAATCATGCGGAATTGTTTAAAAAAATACATCGATGGCTTCGGCCTGATGGCAAAACATTATTTACCTATGCAACGGAAGAATACACGGGAAGTAAGGAATTTGATGGCTATAAAACATTCATGGGGCAAGAATTATATTACAGCCATAAAACACCTGACGAGCTTTATGCAGATTTAGAAAGTATCGGCTTCAATATTGAATCGACAGATTATCGAAATATCGGAAATGAAATATTTCTATGGGTTACAGCAGGTAAGCGCGCTGTGGATGGAGATAAGTGCTAACAAGGCAAATGCACGCGGGCTTTTTAAAAGCAGTCTTTGTTTTGGGAGAATCGGTTTCCGAGTCTTCTCTTGCCTGTTTCCCTCGACCTGCGACGACAATGGGAGCTGCGCCGCATGCAACACGGCTCCCGAGCCGAACGGCGCGCCGGGCCAGTGCGACAATCCGCTCGACAGCGACGATGATAGTTGGTGCCTGGACTTGCCAGCGAACCCGGTGGCCAGTGTCTCGCGGTTGTGCCGGCAGGTTCCGTCCTACGTCTGCTCAGCGGATGTCAGTGTCAGCTGCACCTCGGATGCCACGCCAAATCCTACATGGGCAACTTCTGCGAGAACGACCCCTCACTGCAGTGTGCCGACGACGGCGACTGCACGAGCGTCGGCGGGACCTGCGCTCTGTACAGCTTCAGCACGGATTTCGCCTACTCGCTCAAGCTCGAGGTCGGACAGCTTCCGGGCCTGCTTCTTCCTGGCACCTTGCTGTCGTATCACGATGCACCCGCGTGGCACGCGTCAGCACGATCCGTCGCGTGGAGCATGAAACCTCCCGGGGTGTTACTCGGACTCGCCAAGAGTGTCGACGATCCGCGCTGTAACGACGATCCGCGTGGGACGGTCAAAGCCTTCATGCGGTTCGTACGCGACGGGACAGCCCTTGCACATCCGCAGATTGAGCTTCCCTGCGAAGGGTGGCACCTGAGAGGTGATCCGGCAAATCCAAGAAGTTACGAGTACCGGGACTTATGGGGTGTCCGGGGAGCATGCCGAAAGGTGACCATCGACGTCGGCGCGGGTATAACGGCGCAATGCTCCGGACCCGGAGTCCCCGCAAACATGGCTGGCGCGCATGCTACGCTCGACGTTGCCGTGAAGACGGGTACGCTGCGTTGCTGCACGCAGTACACTTCGTTTCGGACCTTTCGCAGATCGATTGCTATCAGCAAGGACAATCCGAGTCCGGACTCGTGCAACGTGTGGAGAGCACCCGGGGGCCGATCAGCAGGGGGTGCGACCGAGTGACATTCGTAGCTCACCGGCGCGTCGACAGGTCCACCACCCGGGTAACGAGACGGCACGGATCATCGACCGTTAATCGGCAGATCAACTGATGGAGATGCTTCGAGGCGCGATGCTGATGAGAATTTGCGAATCCGTCAGCCGCAGCAAGATGATCGAGCTGATCGCCACAAGCCGCGTTCCAGTCACGCTCCTCGCCGTCGGGCCACTCACCGATGTCGCCTGTCTGCTCAACACCGCGCCGCGAAACGTGCTGAGAAATATCGAAGAGATCATCGTCCTGGCATCACGGCTCGAGGGTGAGAGCGTGCAGATCAACGGACTGACGGTCAACGACTTCAATCCGCGGATGGATCCGATCGGCGCCGCGCTCTTGCTCGGCTCCGAGAACGCCCGGAACCTGAGGATCCGGCTCATGTCGTTCAGTCTCACGGGCCAGACATCGCAATCCGACGACCTGATCCCGTTCAATTCCGACACCTATCCCGGTCCGCCCGTCGTGACGCCCGACAGCCAGGCCAGCTTTCAGTGGCTGCTCGATGCGGCAGCGCCACGTAACGATTACTGGAGCGGTATTTTCGGAACGGAGGAAGGACCGTTCGACCAGTACGCCCTGGTGGCGATGATCCGACCCGACCTCTTCGATTGCCGCGAGGCACGAGCCTACGTGCTCCAATGCCCGTACCCGGCATGGAGTCCGGACTATCCGAGTGCGGACGGAGCGCCTACGGAGTATCCCTACAACGCGCCAAGCAACCTCTGCGTCGACCACGGCCCGTCGAACGGCAGCTCATTGTCACAGGTACCGGCGCAATTGGTGGTTACGCTCGATCGAAAAGATAGCGGACCGCGCGTACGCGGAATGGCCGGCATCGACGGCAACGTCCCCCCGATCAACCTGCCCGCCCGGCATGTAACCGCTTGTATCGACTTCGCCGATGCCGATGGCCGTCGGGAATTCCAGGAGATCCTGGAACGCTACACCTGGTAGCAAGATGCGGCGACACCGGCAACGGAAATGAAATCTCCGGCACGAGAACACAGTTTACTTCCTGACCGACGACGGACGCGCAGGCCGTGATGAAGCCCGCATGTCGTCCGACTGGCTCGACCAGACCGATCCCGCCGGAAGCCCCCCCGGGCCGCCACGTGTGCACCTCGATCCAACACGCGCACACTCCGCTAAGCGTTCGCTACAGCGTTGCGAACGCTGTCGTCATGGAGGCAGCGAACCCGCGTTGGGCCACGCCGGCACTTACGCTATTGCGTATGTGCTGCTAACCTTCGGGGGCGCCCGAATCATGCTGTCACAGCTTCGACGAAAACCCGAATCAGGAGTACAACCATGAATGCGCACGCGATTAGCTGGTTTGCAATCCCCGTCCTGGACCTGGAACGCGCAAGGGCCTTCTACAGCACCCTACTGGATATCGAGATGCCGGATCTCGTTACCCCCGGTGGGACCTGCGCCGTGTTTCCCCAGATGGAGACCGGGGTCTCCGGCTCTTTGAATCCCTTCATGGGTTTCAAGCCGAGCGCCGACAGCGGCGTAACCATTTGGCTCAACGCGGGCGACGACCTGCAGATTCCGCTTGACCGGGTCGAAGGAGCCGGCGGCAAGGTGCTGCAGCCCAAGGAGCAGATCGGCGAGTTCGGTTATATCGCGATGATCCTCGATTCCGAGGGCAACCGCATCGGCCTGCATTCGATGAACTAAGGTGATTTCTGTCACCCGGGAGCCATGGATGGCAGAGCGGAAATCAAGCCCTTGCGAGTCTATTCGCAAATCCCTGGCGGAACGACGACCAGCGTAGACGGCACCTTGGCCCACCGCACCTGAGCAATAGACAGCGGGGTCGGCTACGCCGGATGTAAACCATCTGTCGGTCGACAGCGCTCCGCTGCTCACCCCGCCGGGACTTGGGCTTCCTGAGCTCATCACGCGCTTTTTTTTGCCCAGCGTTAACCTTTCGTAATATCCCCGTATGCATCGGGTAAGGATGACTCCCTTATAAGGTTGCTTGTCAGGCAAACACGGGTGGCGTACCCGCCTCCAACAGGCGTGCCACCGGCTTTCTCGATAGCAATCACTCGGAGTAGACGAAGCAATGCAACGCGCAACCACCAATTCCCGGACCCAAGCCATCGTTCAACCTTCCCCTCACCGACGCAAGCTTGCTGCGTCAAGCGCTGTCGCTGGGGCTGTTTTTCTCGCCCTGGCCGGGACCTACGTGATCACGACCAATCAGGCCGCGGCATCTCTTCAGCCTGCGACGCCGACCCAAACCGCGGGTTTCGCAGGCCCCCCCAGCTTTGCGGAAATCGCCGCGCGCGTAACCCCGGCGGTGGTCAATGTGGCAGTGACCCAGAACGGGCTCACCGATGCCCACCCCAAAATGGAGCTGCCCCAGCTACCGGACGGCACGCCCTTTGGTGATTTTTTCGAGCGGTTCTTCCACCAAGGCTCGCCCTTTGCTCAGGGATTTGACATTCCCAGAGAAACGCACGGACAGGGATCCGGTTTCATCATCGACCCGGAGGGTCACATAGTGACGAACAATCATGTCATCGCGAACGCTACCGAGGTGAAGGTCGTGCTCAATGACGGAACGGACTACCGGGCGCGCGTGGTTGGTCGGGATTCCAGGACCGATCTCGCCTTGTTGAAAGTCGATGCCGAGAAACCACTGCCTTATGTCGAGCTCGGAAGCTCGGATCAAGCGCGAGTCGGCGATTGGGTACTGGCCGTCGGTAACCCGTTCGGTCTGGGCGGCTCGGTGAGCGCCGGGATCGTATCGGCCCGCGGGCGCGACATACACTCCGGACCCTATGATGACTACCTTCAGATCGATGCGCCGATCAACCGCGGAAATTCCGGAGGCCCCCTGTTCGACGCCGCAGGTCGGGTGATCGGTGTCAACACAGCCATCTACTCACCAAGCGGCGGCAATGTCGGCATCGGATTCGCCATTCCCTCAGCAAGGGCGGAGCAGGTCATCGCCGATCTCAAGGACCATGGACGTGTGGAGCGCGGGTGGCTTGGTGTGCAGATTCAGCCGGTGACTGACGAGATTGCCGCCGCGCTGAACCGCCACGACCGGCAAGGCGCACTCGTGGCCGAGGTCATGGAAGACACCCCCGCTGCGAAGGCCGGTCTCCGTCCCGGCGACCTGATATTGTCCGTCAACGCAACACCGGTGGAAGAAGTACGGGATCTGTCGCAAATGGTGGCGGGAATTCAGCCCGGCACCAAGGCGAGGATCGCCATTCAGCGCGACGGCGCGGAAAGGAATCTCAAATTGATCATTGGCGAGATGCCAGCGGAGGAGCGCGTCGCCACGGCACCGGCGTCCGACGACAAGCACGCTGAGCCCCGTCTCGGCCTTTACCTCGCACCTCTGACAGACGATGTCCGTGAGGCGCAGGGTCTCGAGGACGGAACCAAAGGGGTCATGGTCTCGCGCGTCGAGCAAGGAAGCGCCGCGGAAAAGGCAGGAATACGTCCGGGAACACTGATTACCATGGTTGGCTCTCGGCAGGTGTCCACGCCGGACGAGGCCGCGACCTCGGTGCGAGAGGCACTCTCCCACGGCGAGGGCGCTGTGCTTTTGCGTGTCGAGCAAAAGGGGCACACGAGATTCATAGCGGTAGAGCCGGCGGCATAATGTCCTTGACGGCCTTGCAGCGTCCGTCCAGCTCGGACGGGCGCGACTTCACCTGCTATCCTAATCACGCCGTATCGAAGCGCGAAGTCCCACGTGCACCCCGGGTCGCGAATAGCCCTGCCCAAATGCGTTTGCTTCTGATCGAAGACGACCAACAGGTCGTCAATTATCTTCAGAAGGCCCTGAGAGAGGTGGGGGCCTCGATCGATCACGCCGGTGACGGACGAGAGGGACTTCTCATGGCCGCAAGCGAGGACTATGACGTCTTGATCATCGACCGCATGTTGCCGAAGCTGGACGGTTTAGCCATCGTACGCACTCTACGCGCCTCCGGAAATCAAACGCCGGTCTTGATCCTGAGCGCCCTCGGCGAGGTGGACGATCGAGTGGAAGGATTGCGGGCGGGCGGAGACGACTATCTGGTCAAGCCCTTCGCCTTCTCGGAGCTGCACGCCCGACTCGAAGCCCTCCTGCGCCGCGGTAGTGGTGATGCCCCGGAAACCCGGTTTCAGGTGGCAGACCTGACGCTGGACATGTTGGCCCGCAAGGTCACCCGGGGGGGACGGGAGATTCAGCTGCAGCCGCGGGAATTCCGTCTTCTGGAATATCTGATGCGTCATGCCGGACAGGTGGTTACCCGTACAATGTTGTTGGAGAACGTGTGGGACTACCACTTCGATCCCCAAACAAACGTTATCGATGTCCATATCAGCCGTCTTCGCGCCAAGATCGATCGGGACTTCGAGGCTCCGCTGCTGCACACGGTACGCGGCGCCGGCTACATACTGCGTGATCACGACTAAGCTGCTACGCAGCTCGACCTTCCGTCTGGCCTTGCTCTACACGGGGCTGTCGGTAGGCTCGGTCATCCTCCTGCTCGGCTTCATATACTGGGCCACCGCCGGCTATATGGACCGCCAGACCGATGAAACCATCGAGGCCGAAATACGAGGTCTGGCCGAACAATACAGACGCCGCGGCCTGACCGGACTTTCCCGCATCATCCTCGAGCGGATATCGCACGATCCGAACGGCGCGTCCGTCTATCTACTTACCAACAAGGACTCTTCCCCGATCGTCGGAAATCTCGACCGATGGCCCGATGAGCCGATTGCGGAGAGTGGCTGGACCCGCTTTCGCCTCGTCGAATGGGGATCCGACAAATCCGAGGAGCACGAGGCGCGCGCTCGGACCTTCCGGTTGCGGGGTGGACCGCGCCTGCTCGTGGGCAGGGACGTACGCGACCTCGAGGCCACACGTCGGCTTATCCTGAACGCCCTGGCCTGGGGCCTGGCCATAACCGCTGCGCTTGCACTTGGTATCGGTCTCTTGGTCAGCTCTCGCGTAACGCGTCGCATCGAGGCCATCAATCAGACCGGCCGGGAAATAATGGAGGGGGATCTGTCCCGAAGAGTGGTCAGGGACGGCAGCGGGGACGACTTCGACCAGTTGGCCGCCAATCTCAACCGAATGTTGGAGCGCATCGAAGGCCTGATGGCCTCTGTGCGCCAGATCTCGGACAACATCGCTCACGATCTGCGCACCCCGCTGACCCGTCTGCGTACGCGCCTCGAGCTTGCCCGCGGCGACGACACCCAACAAACAAAAGAGGCGATCGACAACGCGATCGAGGACGCCGAGGAGCTGCTCCGAACCTTCAATGCCCTGTTGCGCATTGCTCGCATCGAAGCAGGAGACAGGCGCTGCGATTTCCGCGAGCTGGACCTCACCGTCCTGGTCGAAGACATTAGCGAGCTTTACGAGCCGGTCGCCGCAGAACGGAACCAGTGTCTGCAGTCTCGTGTCGAGGGTGAGTTTATCGTATCGGGTGACCGCGACCTCTTGTTCCAGGCCCTGGCAAACCTGGTGGACAACGCCATCAAGTACACTCCAGAGGGAGGCCGCATCACCTTGTCCGCGGAGGCCGGAGATGGCCGGATCGACCTGGTTGTCTCGGACACGGGTCCCGGTATTCCCGCGGAGCTGCGCGAAAAGGTCTTCGAGCGCATGTTCCGAATCGACAGCAGCCGCGCAACCCAGGGCAACGGACTCGGATTGAGCCTGGTGCGTGCGGTTGCCGACCTTCATGGTGCAACCATCGAGCTCGGCGACAACGACCCCGGACTGCGAGCGACCCTGCGGCTGCGTCACTAGTACCCTGTTCCACCTTATATTGCGGACTCAGCGGAGCGAGAAGCGGTCAGCTGCAAGGCGCGCGAGCGCAGGAATAGCTACCCCTATTTCAAGCTCGCGCAACACCGCAGATGGCCGCTTCTCGCTCCGCCCGCAGGGAGCCCCGCAAACGCGCCAATGCTGCGTTACAGCCCTTGGCAATAGAAGTTCTATTCCCTGCGGGCTGTGCCTTGCCTTGAGGCGTTTGCGGGGGCTCTGAGCATGCAATATAGGGTGGAACAGGGTACTAGTGGCGCTAGGCACTCGGAAGTGCCCAAAACCTATCGGCTCTCAACAGGCGCCGATCTTGCGGATAGTCGAGCTTGCATTTTGCGCGAAGCGCAAGAGACTCAGCGGCGTGCTCAGCCCCCTCATGCCTGATGCGGGAGCGCCCCCACGGGACGAACCATTCGATATATTAGACTACACTTATATATGGAGGAGCAGTAACGTTTTAATAGGAGGGATTGAGATGAAAAAGTATGTCTTCCTGATGCTTGCTGCCTTCTTGGTCTCGGGGACAGCACTCGCCTACGACGAGTCGTTGGCGAAAACGTACGAGCAATTCTTCGCCCCGTTCGAAGAGAAGCAGGTCGTAAAGGCTCTCCATCTCCTGCCACCGGACAAGGTGGTCGAGGCGATCAAGAAGGGAGAGGAGATTGTTCTGCTGGACGTACGCACCAAGCAAGAGCAATCGATCGTTGGCTTGACCTATCGCAATAGCCTGAGCATGCCGATGAACGAGGTTTTCAAACCGGAGAACCTCGCGAAAATCCCGACGGACAAGAGAGTGATCGTGACCTGTAAGTCGGGCGTACGGGCCACCGTGATTTCGCTTGCTCTGCAAAACATTGGCTTCGACAACGTATACGCCATGAAAGGGGGTTTGACGGCGCTGATGAAGTACCTCAGCCCGAAGACGGCGTTCTAGCCGGTTTGAGCGCTGTCAAGCACAGGAGCCATGCTGTTCGGGAATTGGCGATGACCCGGCGTGGGCTTT
>JAJDOL010000014.1 GCA_022340195.1 Chromatiaceae bacterium | reverse complement strand
TGGCTGACGACAAAGAATTTTTCGAGCTATGGCGGACAACAGAACCTTTGGAGCTGGGCATTCGCGGCCCCATTCGATACCGTCGCGGAACGTCGCTTTTGTTCGGTTACCTACGTGGATCGGAAGAGGAGCTCGCGATCACCTCCGGACCGGAAGCGCCGCTCCCCCCTTTACAGCAAGCCGCCGAAGCGGCTTATCGAAAGATCTTCGAATGCCTGGAGGCACTCGGATTTTCAACCGTAGTGCGGTTCTGGAACTACTTTCCCCTAGTCAACCGGGTGACCCATGGAATCGAGCGCTACCGCCAGTTCAACATCGGGCGCCAAAACGCCTTTCTCGCATGCGGTCGCACGGTCGTCGATGCCGTCCCACCGGCATGCGCTCTGGGGTGCTCCGCCGGAAAGTCATTCTCGGTCGCCTTTCTGGCAACCAACCGTGAAATCGCCAGCGTAGGAAACCCGAGACAAGTCGACGCCTTCCATTATCCGCAACGCTACGGCTCGCGCAGCCCCACCTTCTCGCGCGCGGGGCTGTTGGAGCTCGACGGGCAGAAAAACCTGTTTGTCTCGGGGACCTCGAGCATCGTAGGCCACGAGACAGTACACGTCGGGGACGCGGCCGCACAGACTCGGGAGACCCTTAGCAATATCGAGGCCGTGGTCGCCGCCGCAAATGAGATCGCAGGCGGCATTGCCTTTTGTATGGATGAGATGAGTTACAACGTCTATGTGCGCCACCCCGACGATCTGAGGGTCGTCCGCTCGGAGATCGAGTCCAAGATTGGCACCGATACGCAAGTAGCCTACCTCCAAGCCGATATCTGTCGAGCCGACTTGTTAGTGGAAGCCGAGGCCTTCGGCGGCCCCCTGTGCCCCTGTTGAGCACACAAGAAACCGCCATGACAGCACTAAGACAGTGTTACTGGACGCGCCTGGCGATTAAGAGCACGTTCGCGAAGGCTCGTGTTCCTCTCATCGGCAGCATCTCGATCGAAAACCCGCATTGGCAAAGCAGATCGCGCCAATCGGTCAGGGTGCGACAATGCAGCGGCGCCATGCGCCCCCAACGCAAGAACGCAACCAGATAGTCGACCCACTTGCTGAGCAAGAAAGGAAATCCTGCGCCCGCGTCGCCGACCCGCGTAAGCAGCAGGCCGGCCAGGGGCAGGGCATCTCGAGCCCGTCGCAGAATCATCTCTTGATCCGAATGCGACAGGTAATGCAAGACATCCAGGATCACCACCAGATCGGCACGACCGAATTCGGCTTCGCGAATATCGCCCAACTCGAGCTGCACCGATTCCCCGAAGGCAGCCCGTGCCCGGGTCAGATCCGCAGCCGCCAGCTCAATACCGCGATATCCGACGGTCGCGGGAGCAGGTGGCCAAGTCGCCGGCCACTCGCCTTGCGAGTAGCTCGTCCGAGCCGCCGCCAACCATGCGGCGAGCAGACCTTGACCGCAACCGAGATCGAGAATCCGACACCGATTCGGAATCAGCCCATGAGCCAACAACGCATTGAATACCTGATCTCCCGCCAGCTTTCCCCGGGCAAAGTGCCAAGCAAAACGCCCTGACTTGCGATAGGCGAGCGCCGCGCGCTCGATCAGGGCCCGCCGAACAAGGTCCGCTTCGGGGATGGATGTCACGGGTCACGGATCAGGGCGTCGAGACGAGCCGTACGCAATCCAACCTCTGCAACCGAATCCAATATCCTTGGCAATGCTTCGAGCACGACCGGCACGCCGGAGGGGGTCCGCACCGAGTTGCCGTCGTGCGCAACAAGAATGTCGCCAGCCCGTAAGCCTTTGGTTAGCCGTGCTGCTACCCGGCGTGGGTTAGGGTCCAGAGTGTCGAACCCACGCCGGGTCCAGCTCACTAGCCGCAAACCCGACCGACAGAGCGCCGGCTCCAAGAAAGGATTGCGCAATCCGGCAACCGCACGGAAGAAGCGTGGCCGGCAGCCGGTGAGCCCGGTCAACACCGCTTGAGTCTCGGCCAGCTCGCGACGAATCGCCGCTGGTCCGAGCAATGCGAATCGGCGATGGTGATGGTAGGTATGATTTTCCACGGCGTGTCCGCGAAGAACGATTTCCCGGCCGATATCGGGATACCGGGCAGCCCGCGTGCCCACGCAAAAAAAGCTGGCCGCCACCCGATACCGATCCAGCAAATCGAGAACGCGAGGGGTCACTTCGGGATCCGGTCCATCGTCCAAGGTAATGGCCACCACCCCTTCCTCTCGTGCTGCGCTCGGCAATCGACTCAGGTTCGGCCCCAGCCAAGAGCCTTTCGGAAAAAGTCCCCCGATCGTGAGTAGCAAATGATTCACAGCTACGGCTGCGACAGCCCAGGGCCAAACGCCGGGACTTGCGACACTCGCCACCACCGCCCCCAAATGAACGATATAACTGCTTCTGATCAATGAACTGGGACGCCAGGGCCGCAGTGCCCCATCGATCCGATGACATACGCCGTCCGGCTGTGTGCAGTTTCGTTGCGGAGGGGACTCCGACTTCACCCGTTCGGGCTGAACCTCCAATTGCGGCTCTGGCTCGGACGGGATACTTAATCTGTGCTCCATTCCCACTGCCTGACGTCGATCAGATCCTTCGACTGAAAGAAGAACCAAGTCACCAGAAATCCGACGGTAACTCCCGACCGCTGCTCCACCAAGGGACTATCGTAAAAAACCGCATCCTCGACATCGTCGTAGGCGGCGTAGAAGCTGATGAGCTTGTTGCGGTCGCGACGATAGAGATTCGCGATGAACCGGGTCCCGCCATAGCCCGCATCCGCCTCGTAGGCAGGTCGCTCGGGTGTCGCTTCGGCCGGATCGACCTGGTAGTAATAGCGGTGAAAGTCTTCTGACCCGAACAGGGCCCCGCCGGTTAGACTCCACTTCCATTTGCGACCGAAGAGCTCGAGCTCGCGCCGGTACGCGATCCTGGGAAAGGCCGTATAGCCGATGTGCTCAATACCCGAGCCGACGGCGAAGGCCGCCCTGACGGGGAACTCGGCGATTATGGATTGCGCATTCGCCTCGGAGCTCCAGAGTTTTGCTCGTAACATGGGTCCGATCTGGACCGTCGGATCGAGGGAGTCCATGCCCTTGCGGGCATCGTTGTCGCGGCTGACCGGCACGTTGCCGTCGTAACTGATGTCGAAACGGATGCGATCGGATTCCAGCAGCATTCCCTTGATTCCCTCTTCATCCGCCTGAAAATTCCGCCCTCGGTAGATCGGAAATAGAAAAGGGTAAGGGTAGATATTCGATTCGCTGCTTCCACGGTAGTCGGGAATCGTCAGGGCACCACCACCAATCCCGATCTCCCATTGCGGCAGCTTTTCGGCCCTGGCAGCGGACGCGAGCGACACCAAGGACACGAATGCGACCGCAACCCCGATCCGAAACATGAGGCGATGGCTCCAATTCCAGTAGCTGTAGGTTACCGAAAAGATGTTACCGACTTTTTCGGGATTAATCGACGGAACCGAGCCCTGACCTCGACAATACCCGCGGGGCGAGACAAAGCACATCTTAGAAGACAGCTCCCGAAAAACTATCTCGCGCCGCGGTCACGGGGTACGGATGCCGGGATGCAATGTCATGGACGAAAGCACGGTTTTGGCAACAGAGCTCCGATCGATGGGTTGTTTCGCGGGTTTTGCTATAGTTTTTGGTTGGGCGACGATTTGACCCGTGAAGAACCTGGGGAAGCTGGCAATGAGCGACAAAGTGGGCTTTATCGGACTTGGCATCATGGGCCGACCCATGGCGCTGAATCTCAAGCGGGCGGACCATGCGCTGTTCGTACATGCGCGGCGCAAGGAATCCATGGACCCGCTGGTTGCGGCGGGAGCGATCGCCTGCGCGACCGGCGCCGAGGTGGCACGACAGGCCGACGTGATCTTCACCATGGTCGCCGACACGCCGGACGTCGAGAAGGTCATCTTCGGCCCCGACGGTATCATCGAAGGCGTCCGGGCAGGCAGTGTGGTCGTGGACATGAGCACCATCTCACCTTCGGCGACCCGGACCATGGCAGAGCGCCTGCGCGAGCGTGGAGCCGAGATGCTTGACGCTCCCGTCTCAGGTGGCGAGGCCGGCGCGGTCCAGGGTGTTCTTTCCATCATGGTCGGCGGGACAGACGCAGCCTATTCGCGTGTGCTGCCCCTGTTCGAGGCGATGGGCCGAAACATCGTGCTCGTGGGAGGAAACGGGGCCGGCCAGGTTTGCAAGTGTTGCAACCAGATCGCGATCAGTCAGACCATGGCCGGAGTCGGCGAGGCCATCCTGCTGGCAAAAGCCTCGGGGGTGGACCCGGTCAAGGTACGGGAGGCCCTGTTAGGGGGGTCGGCCAAGAGCAAGATATTGGAGATCCATGGTCAGCGCATGATAGACAACGACTATAATCCTGGCTTCAAGGCCGGCCTGCACCAGAAAGATCTGCGTGTCGTACTCGAAACCGCCTATGAATTGGGAATCGCGCTTCCAGGTACCGCGCTCGTTTCCCAACATCTCAACGCGCTCGTCGGCCGAGGCCTTGGGGATCTGGACTCCGCCGCCCTGTTCCGCCTGCTGGCGGATTCCAGCGGTTTGGGAATGGACATGAGCTGATCCCTTTTCCGAGGTCGGCCATCACGCCTCGTCGTCCGGCGCAATCACGCACCCCTGTGCCAGCCTGTAACGGTAGGTCTTGCCGGATTCGACCCGAACGTTGGCTGAGCAGTTATAGAGCCCGAGCTCGTACTCGAATCTATGCTCCCCCGCCGGAAGCTCGGCGCTGCCTTCTTCGTCCGGGTACAGCCGCAACAGCAGGCGACCGTCGACTGAGAAGAGCATCGGAAACAGGCTGTCGCGCGTTGACGGCTCTCTGTAGACGGTCACCTGCGCTGACGGTTCCTTCGACTTGGGATCCTCCGCTGTGGCACAGGCAGTCAGAAGCCAAACAGCGAGCAAACCCCAAACGGCCTTCATTCGAAGAAGTCCTGCGATTGTGGCGGTTTTGCCAGCAGAACCTGGTCGGCCGGTCTGATCTTGCACGGAGGACCGAGGTAGAAAACCTGGCTGGGCCTATTCAGGACTCGCACGAATCGCCGGCATTGGTTGAAGCCGAGGAAGTACCCGAAAACATAGTTCCCCGGCTCGAGCATGAAGCTGTAGCTCTGGCCACCCCAGAGGCCGTAGATTTCGACCGCGTTGATGGTGAAGATCATGGGTACCGGCCAACCCATAGAAGACGAAACCCGCGACACAGTTACCCTCGATGGCGGCGCGGCACCCTTCGGGGCAGGCGGCTTGTTTATTGGACCGAGCCTCCATCCACAACCGGAAAGGAGCAACACCGCGACAACTGAGCCGAGCCTCTTCACTGACTTCCCCTTGGTGTCTTGGCTGATCCCGCACAGGACCAATGGCGGTTCGCGCGTCAGCCGAGAGTTGGATTCTAACGAGAATGGCGCCGCCGATCCGCATTCTCTCCAAACCTTCGTCGATATTGGAACAGCGCGACCCGAAAAACGCCCGTCTGTTCTTCTAAGATTAAAGAATAGGAATCTCGGCGCCGAGCGCCGATCGACATGGCAGAAAGACTTCTCTCCGACGCGGACCTGGCAAAAGATCGGCCACCGAATCAATCCACCGCACGCGAGTCGAATCATAATGTGCTGTTCGAGCTCATGTTAATGCGCAGAAAGCAAACCGGCCCTTCGAGCGGCGTCCTCATGAAGGCGGCAATGGACTATGGTCGAATCGGTTGGTCCGTCGTACCGATTGAGCCACTGGGCGAGGTGCCGACGATTGACTGGGAAGTCTACCGTCACCGGCGCCCCGAAACGGCCGAGATCGGCGACTGGTTTACCCGCTGGCCCAATGCGAACCTCGCAGTCGTCACGGGTGTGGTCTCCGACCTAGTGGTACTGGTCTTGGATGCGCGCAAGGATGGGAAAACGGGCCGAGCACGACTGGAACAAGACCATGGTCCCATGCCCGAGACGGTGGAGGCCCAAATCGACGACGGCGTACGTCACATGTATTTCCGCCATCCGGGAGGAATTCTGCACGGCTGCAGTGCGCTCGGCGCGGGCATCGAGTTGCACGGCGACGGGAACTATGTCGTAGTCCCGCCTTCCATTCATGTCTCGGGCGAAAGCTACCGCTGGGTACGCTCACCCGACGTTTTCCCGCTGGCGCCTCTACCGATCGGGTTGTCGCGCACCCTTGTCGTCCGGGACCAGACCGCAAACCCGGTAGCGCACTGGCAACACTTGTCGCAAACCGAGACCGCGGAGGGCTGGCGCCGGGAGGCCATCGCGTCTCTGGCGGGCTACCTGCTCGGCAAAGGGGTTGACGGGAAGGTCGTACTGGAGCTCATGCTATGCTGGAATGCGATTCGCTGCCGCCCACCCCTCACGCCGGACGCCGTAATCCGCGAAGTCGACCGCATTGAGCACCGTTAACACGATCGCCCTTGCTGGGCTTCCCACGCCTCCTGGTCACGACATTGAACAGGTACCATTACTTTCCGCACCGCCAGGGTTCCCGAACCGATGGGGGCGAAAAATTTGCGTCGATCAGTCGATGCCGACCCGAAAGCCAGCGCGGGCGTAGGTACACCCACCCAACCAAGCAGTCCATCGCTAGGGCGCTTGCGTCAAACGTCCTCAGGTCCGATCATTCCTTTTTCATCCATTAATGCGGCGCTTGTTGTTGCGTCTGCACGGCGGCCCCGTCCGAGCCCACTTATCCCGGGCACAGGCCGCTTCGGGAGCCAGACGATGCTTCTCGACTATTTCGCCCTTGGCCTGCTCATCTTCGTGGCCGTTGTCCTGTTCTGCGGGTCCACCGAGCACTTTCACCACGTCGGCGTCATACGCAAGGTGCTGCTCCGGATGGCCGCCAGGATGAGCTATGTGCTCCCCCTCCATTGATGCTTAGAGGAATCTACAACTGGCTCGACCGTAACATCCTCGAGTTGGGGCGGGAGATGCGGCTCTCCTATCTGCCCCCGCTGATGGTCTACCTGGCCGCCGGGGTGTCGAGTCTTACGAACATCGTCGGGACCTTCTTCATCAAGGACTATTTGGGCGTGTCGGCGGAGTTTCTAGCAGCGCTCGGCTTCTGGGCCGGTATTCCCTGGGCCTTGAAGATGCCCCTCGGTCACCTGGTAGACCTGTTTTGGCGTTACAAGTCGATCTTGGTCTACATCGGGGCCAGTTTGATCGCAACGAGCCTGCTGATCATGGTCGGCCTGCTCAGCGACCCTGCAACGATGCGCACGGTCCTGCCGTTGGAGGCCTGGTATGTGTTGAGCGCTTTGCTGGCACCCACGGGCTACGTGGTCCAAGACGTGGTGGCGGACGCCATGACTGTCGAGGCTGTACCTGTTCTGGACGAGGACGGCCAACCCTTTTCCGCCCAAAAGAAACGCCTGATGCACACCACCATGCAGACCCTCGGACGGGTCGCCATCATCGGCGGCAGCGTCTCCGTCGCTCTACTCAATGTCTTCCTGTTCCAAGGCGTGGAAACCATGGCAGAGGATCAAAAGGCCGCCATCTACGTGCAAATCTACCAACTCGCGCTGCTTATCCCGGCGGTGTCCGTGCTGGGTGTACTGCTCGGCGGCCTGCTCGGGCGCCGCGAGCTGAGGCGCCTGCGCGACCACGGTTACGACGCAGCTAAAGTAAAGGAGATGCTGCGCGGCCACCAAGAGCGCACCGCGCCCAACTGGTGGATCTTGGGCGGCAGTCTGGTATTTGTAGTCTTTACCCTGTCCATGGGGCTGGGGGACATACGCTTCAATCAGGAGATCATCTTCGTCGGGTCCCTGGCGATTGTGGTGTTCCTGATCGCGCGCCTGATGCGGGAGCTTTCACCCGAGGCGAGCCGCGTTCTTCTGGGTACGGCCATCATCATCTTCGTCTACCGCGCCATGCCGACACCTGGAGCGGGGCAGACCTGGTGGATGATTGACGAGCTCCTGTTCGACCAGCAGTTCCTGTCCGTACTGTCCCTTATCAGCAGCGGACTCACTTTGCTCGGCATGTTCATCTTCCGCCGCTTCATGGCCGAGAAGTCCATCGCTTACATCGTGGGCTTTCTAACCATCATCAGCACCTTTCTCGCCCTACCCATCATCGGCATGTACTATGGTCTTCACACCTGGACCTCTGCCCACACCGCCGGCGTCGTGGACGCTCGTTTCATCGCCCTGGTGGACACAGCGATCGAGTCGCCACTCGGCCAGGTAGCCATGATCCCCATGCTTGCCTGGATTGCCAACTCCGCCCCCAAGCACCTGAAGGCGACCTTCTTCGCGGTCATGGCTTCCTTTAGCAATCTGGCCCTGTCCCTGAGCCAGCTCGGCACCAAGTACATGAACCAGATCTTTACCGTAGCCCGCGAGGTAACGGATCCGGTTACCGGCGCTGCAACAGTCCCGGCAGACTACTCGGAGCTTGGCTGGCTGCTGATCACGGTGACCGCCCTCGCCTTTCTGCTACCCATGACGGCGATCGTGCTGGTCAAGATGACGCGCTTGCGTAGCGCATGAGCGGCAGCCGATCGACACGAGATTCACAGTACGCTTGGAAAGCGTAATTGTGCTGTTGAATGGATAGACAGATTCCACCTTGCGTTTTCCATGGCGAATCTCTGGAAGACCTTTGGTTGATCCAGCGAGCGAGAAGTTAGATTCAGGCGGCCGGTTCAGGGATATAACAAAATAGGTTTCCGATCCCTGATCCACGCGGCTTCATCCGGGATCAGACGAGCTTCGAGGTCTTCGGGCTCGGAACCGGGATCGTCCACCCACTCGCGCAGAAAGGTCCCTCCGCTGAGCAGGTCGATGGCGAGTCGATCGGTCTCGTATTCATAGGGGAAATCGCGCCAGATCCGATAGTCAGGGTATTCCAGCCGCACGGCCTTGAGAATCAGGGCCGCAATCCGATACGGTCTGAACTGGTCGTGCCGATAAGTGTCGTTGTCGGTGTGAATCTGGACGCCCGAGCACAGCTCGCCGGCGTGCTTGTGAAACGTAGGCTGAAACCAGCATGCTCGCAGCAAACATCCTTCCAGCCACTCGTACCGTAGTTTTCTCATGCGTCCAAGCACCCGATCGAACTGGAGGTCCGGAGCACCGATCAATTCCAGCGGCGTGCTGGTACCACGCCCTTCGGATAGGGTGGTTCCCTCGAACAGAACGGTACCGGGAAAGCAACGCGCCATGTTCAGGCTGGCGGCATTCGGGCTTGGATTGACCCACGCGAGCTGGTGCAACGGCCAACC
>JAJDOL010000296.1 GCA_022340195.1 Chromatiaceae bacterium | reverse complement strand
CCATTCGACAATGGCGGCATCCGCAATTTCAATGAGATGCTGCTTTTTCAGGGTCTCCAGCTTAGCCAGCACTTCGCGCGCGCCGGTCGCGGTATGGAATTTCCAAACAGTTAAGGCTGCCATGTTTCTTACCTCTTGCTTGACCATTGTTCTTCGTCGAAGGGGCTGGGAGTGAGCACGGCTTCCTTAGGTGATTGACGGAAAATCTCGTACCAGATTGTGCCGGATCTTTGTTCGTCTTCCGGGCGCGAAAACACGCGTGTAGCGAGCTACCCAACTGTTTTCGCAACAACGAAGACGGACAATAACGACAAGCAGGCTGGTATGAGATTTCTAGGAAATCGCCTTCGGATCGGCTTCCGGTTCATCAGTCCCAATCGTCAGGATTCGGTGTCTTGTATTTTCGCCGCGCTGACCAGGTACCAGCGTACTCTACGAGCCGACCGCTTAGAGAGTCCAACCGTACAGTTGGCGTGCCAGCGACCGTACCATCGACAGAAGGCACGATCAAGGCTGGCTGCACTGAAAAATCCCTTGTGGGACATACAACGCAGAGAGAAGATATTAAGATCCCACAATAATAACCAATGACAAAGCACCCCGCCGGGGTCTAACGGAATGGAGAACAAAGAGATATGATCATGGGTCACAAGAGCATGAGCATGGCGATCGCGATATCCACACTGCTGGTCACGGCGGGTTGCGCGGAAATCCAGGAGTCAAACGCAATAGCCACGGAGCGGGAATTGGCCGCTGCCGGATTCCAGATGAAGTTCGCCAAGACCCCCGAGCAAGTCGCGGAGGTCGGATCGCTGACGCAGCGCAAGCTGACGCGCACCGCCGGTCCGGATGGCCAAAATCTTTTTGTGTGGGCCGACGCAGCCGATTGCAAATGTATCTATGTGGGAACGGAGGCGGCATACGACCGCTACCAGCAACTTTCGATCAACCAGCAGATTGCGATCGATAACGAGATGGCCTCGATGAACTGGGCCGCCTGGGGCGCCTGGGGGCCTTTATGGTAACCCATCGGCCATCAGACCGAAGTGCGGAATCCGTGTCCGCCACCGTCCCCTGAGGAGAAACGGACAGACATCGACCTAAGGCGATTTCTCTCAAAAACATGAAAGCGTGAATCGCCATGTCGGTTTCCCTCTCTCCGACCCCTCTCTAAAGGGAGAGGGAAGCTTGGAATAACTTCGGCGCGTACTTTCACAGTAAGCCTGGCATCCACCATCAAGACGAGGACCAACCATGAAGCGTGTCGTACCCCAAAGCTTTCTTCTCGCCGTCACCTCCCTGGCCCTTTCGGGCTGCGGCGGCGGTCTCGTCGCACCCGAGGGACCGCAATCGGACGCGTTCCTCAATCAGCTGTCTGCCAGTTGCGGCAAGCTCAGCATCGGAGATCAACCGATCGACTATCTTTTGGGCGACAATAGCAACGATGCCTATTTCCTCGACGAGGCCAGCAAGCTCTCGGCGGGCGAGATTGACAAGGCCACGTTTGCCAACGACATCAACAGCTTCTATCCGACTGAGACCAATCAACGCGCGCTCGACTGCATCTTCGCGCAGTTGAGCAAGAACTGAGAAGCCCTACCTGCACCTCCGTCGTCACACCAGGAATGAGCCATGGGCCGATTCCTTCTATTGTTACGCATCCTACGAGAACACCTGAGGATTGCCCTGCTGGGCTTGCTGGTGGCGGCGGCACCTGTGCTGGCGCAAACCTCGCACGAGCTTACGGCGTCGGCAGAGCAGGTGGTCCACGACATCGAAGATGCAGTGGCGGCGGCACAACCCCTGGTCGAGCGGTACGGCTACGCCGGGGTCGCCGGGGCAATCTCGGTCGAAGGCTTCGGACTGCCCGCCCCCGGCCAGACCTTCCTGATGGCCGCCGCACTCGAGTCCGCTACCGGCCATCTGAACATTGGCCTCGTGGCGACGCTAGCCGCGCTCGCCGCGGTGATGGGCAACAGCCTGGGCTATCTGATCGGGAAGCTCGGCGGCCCGCCGTTATTGCGCAAGCTCCGGGTCAGTGAGGCGCGGGAAGCAAAGATCGCCGCGCTGTTCGCGCGCTATGGCGGTGGAATAATCGTTCTAGCGCGCTTTTTCGATGGCCCACGCCAGCTCAACGGCATCGTGGCAGGAACGTTCGAGATGCGTTGGTGGGTGTTCACCGCATTCAACATCATCGGGGCGGTGCTATGGGTCGGCGTCTGGGGATTGGGAACCTACTATCTGTCCGAGCACCTGCATGCCGTGGATACCTTCATACGCAAGCTCAACCCATGGGTCATCGGCATTGTCGCGATCGGGGCGCTCGCGGCAATCGTCTATTTGATTCGCGGACGGCGAGACCAGCCATTGCCGGTGGAGCAGGATCGGGACGCGAATACGGATAGCCCGTGACGACGCATCCCCCTGAAGCTCACTTACCGCTTGACCCTTGAGGTTCAGGCTCGTAGATGCCCGGGATGGGCTCCCTCAGCATCGCGACACGCAGAACGTAGACGGCCACTGGAACGCCCAGCAGCAAACCCCAGAGACCGAACAGGTGCTCGCCGATCACGACGATCACAAGTATCAGCACCGGGTGTAGATGCAACGACTTGCCGATGATTCGCGGGCTCAAGACCGCCGCTTCCAGTAGATGGATCAGGAGGATTCCGACCGCGGCGATCAGCGCCAGCGTCAGGGAGCCACCCGGTTGCAGGATTGCCTGCAAGACAATCGGAGCACCGGCGATGAACACGCCCAACACCGGGATGAAGCTGGCCAACAAAACGATACCGCTGAGCAGCAGCTCATTCTGGATTCCGAGCAACCACAGCATGACAAAGGTCAGCAGTGTATTGCAGAGGGCGATCAGCCCCTGAGCCGAAAATGCGCGTCCGACCAGGCGGCCGAAAACGACCAGACTGGGGACAACCTCGTTGTAAAAGGGTGCCAACCGACTGGTGCCGAGGCTTCTGGCGCCCTGTTTCAGCCCGAACATGTCGAGAGTGATGAAGACCGTCAGCAGCAGCGAGGTCACCAACTGGGCCGGAATCGAGATGAGGTGCGCCATGGCTGTTTCGATCCGTCCTGCGGCCGTCTCGACAATCCCGGCCACATCCTGGCTCAGATGGGCGCGCAGCGAGACCGCCGCCGGATTGGTGATCCACCACTGGCGAGCGAGCTCCGCGCGCGTGGCCTGCTCGAAGTCTTCCCGCAGACGGGCGCGGCCGAGCTTTTCCTCCGCGGCCAAATATTTCCGGAAGGCTGCGCCGAAAACCTGCTTGCCTTGGCCGTGGGCTTCCCCCAAAGCGACATAGGTTCGGTAGTCGAAGGGAATCCCTATAGGGTCTTCCTGTCGGCGTTGCTCGTAGTAATGCTCGAACGCGGCGCGATACTCGGCGGAAGCGGCCAACTCCCGCCATGCCCTGGCGACGGTCGCGGTCTCCCACTCCCGCTTGAGCCCTGCCAATTTCGCAGCGTCGGCCTTGACATCGTCGAGGATCATGAGCCGGATCGCGCGATCGCGATCGTCGACAACCACCGGCGTCACCCGCTCATCGCCCGTAGCGCCTGCATCGGCTGGCTCGCCGACAGAGGCCGCCCACCGCGCGAGATACGCCTCGCGGTGCCGGGCGAACATGGCCGGCGCCTCGACCGTCAGAAACCAGCGGTCGAAACCCTCGCTCGCCGTCCCCCCCTGGAGCAATTCATCCCTCAACCGCTGCCGCTCTGTCTGCTCGTAGCGAAGCTCAAACCCAATCCGAAGGTCCGACTGCAGTCGGGTGAAGGCTGAATATTCTCCTTCTCCGTGGCGGTTCTTTGCCTGGTAGTCCTTAAACGCCTGCTGATAGCGTGGATCTCCCGCATCGCCGTAGGTGCTGTGAAACAGATAGGCGCCGACGGTTCGGCTGAGAAGGCTATTCAGCGTCTCGGCCGGCCGCACCTGTTGCGCCTTGGCCAACATGATGTGGCCCTGCTCGATGAACCGCGACCCGAGCGCGGCAAATACCACCCAGACGACCAGGACCATCGCCGTGAAGCTCGCCAGGGTGAGCCAGCGCTCGAGCCCTGGACTCTCTTGCCCCGGGCGCAACCGGCTGGCGAGCCTGACGACGATTCGGCGTACCATGAACGAAAGCAGAAAGGTCGTCAGGATTATGAAGAACAGCTCTTGCAACGCATAAACTGCAACCAAGAGGGTGCCCCAAACCAGCAGGCTGGCCCAGGGAACGGCGCCAAATAAAGCACCGGGGCGACTAAGCCTATTTTCCTCAGGTTCCACGACACCCTCGCTGTACGGTCAAGGATGAACCCCCCACGTACCGCGGCGCCCTCACGGACCCGCGAGCGCGTGCTTGCTCTTGAAAAACAGCCAAACAGCGATAAGCGACGACGGACCGAGAATCAGCCAGAGCGTGTATTGCTCGACGAAGGCGCCGACGACCGCCATGATCGCCAGTACGAGCCCAATCAGTAGAAACATGCGCTCGAAGTGCAGTCCGGCCAGATAACTGGACAGGGCCAGGATAACCATCGAGACGTTCGATGACGCGTCCCGGGACAGAATGTCGTGCCGCTCGAGCACGAAGACGATATGCAGTGCAATCAACGCGCCGAGCCAATGGAATAGGTGGAGATGGATGTCGGACCAGATCGACTCGTGCCGTTTCCTCGCCTGCAACCAGGCGCGCATCAGG
Organism: Chromatiaceae bacterium; assembly: GCA_022340195.1. Taxonomy (GTDB): domain Bacteria; phylum Pseudomonadota; class Gammaproteobacteria; order Chromatiales; family Chromatiaceae; genus Thiosymbion. The sequence goes on along the minus strand of JAJDOL010000296.1, from coordinate 5,644 downwards.
CTGAAAAGCGCATAGATCCAGAGCAGGATCAACCAATAACGCGCACCGCCACCCTGGGTCGCCTGCGTCAGGCCCATCCCGATCAGGGCGAGTGCGAGCAGAACACAGAATAGCCAGAACTGGAGCCATCGGCCGGACCACAAGGATGGCTTGCCTGAGTCCGGCACCGCTCCTGCTTGCGGCTTTGCACCACTGTTTTCAACCTTCTGAGTGTCTTGATTGGGCATCGGGATTCACCTCATTCGAGCAAGGAAAGCGCATCAAGAGCCGCGATAGTCGCTGACTGTCCGTTCAGCGCCGGGGGCCATTGTTGCACGTTGTACATGTCATTATCGTCAATACGCCGAATTCGGTCTGGTACCCGAGGCACTCCGCGCCGGATGGAGCTCGCGACGTCGCGAGGGACGTCCGCAGTTCGTGCTCAGCTTAGCTACGGCGCTCAGTTCTGCGCCGTTTCCGGGCCGTTTTTCACCGCCCTTCGAGCCACACGAATTTCCCGACCCGTAATGCCGCGATAAGCGAGCTCGATCGCGAAGGACACCAGAATCATCCCCGCGAGAATCCACAGGTGGTTGCGGGTCATCGGATTCTCGTCCACCTCGACACACAGCACAACCAAGGCGACCGCCGTGCTCAGCGCCGCCAATCCGGATATCCAGGCTCGACTGCCTGTATCGCGGGCCAGCCGTACATTGGCGATATTGACCGCCATGAACAGCAGCAGGAAGCCTGCGCTGCCCATGGTCGCAATCGCTTCGAGGGGCACGAAGTTTGCGATGACGAGGGCGAGCACGGCGGTTATCAGGGTGCCTTCGAAATGTTGGCCACGCAGGGACCTTTCGAGCTCCTTTGGGAGTTGGCCGGCCTTGGCGATGATGTAGGTCAGGCGTCCCGTACTGTAAAAGGTCGCGTTGATCGCCGAGCTCGTGGCCATCAAGGCGGCAACTGCGATGGCGATATATCCCGCCGTGCCCATGATGTCCCGGGCCGCAACGGACAAGGCGGTATCGCTGGCCTTCGCCACCTCCCCGAAGCTCAGGTGTCCGACGACCACCGTGACGATCAAGACATAGAGCAGGATCACGATCAGCACGCCGCCGATATAGGCAATCGGCAGCGAGCGCTCCGGATCGGCAACATCCTCGGAGGCATTGGCAATGAGCTCGAACCCCTCGTAGTTCAAGAAGATGAGCATGGCCCCGGCGACCAGACCGAGGGGCGTCACGAAATTGTCTGGACCGAGTCGGGTCCATTCCATAGGCGTGAGGAAACCGGCCGCGACGAAGACCGCCAACAGCAGCATCTTGACGGCATTGAAGAAGTTCTCGGAGCGGACGACGAGGCCGGCGGCAAAGACGTTGACGATGACCAAACCGACGATCACGGCACTGATCAAGACGTGAAGCCAGAAGTCCCTGTCGTGCTCGGGAAAAAAGGCGGCGCCGTAGCTGCCGAAGGCGTACGCATAGACCGCAAGCAGTACAACGTAGCTGAGCAGCAGCAGAATATTCGCCGCACCCGTCACGGGGCCGCCGCCGAATGCCTGGTTCAGAAAAGCGACCGTGCCGCCCTCTCCTGGGTAGCGCAGCGTCAACTTCAGGTAGGAGTAGCTGGTCAGCAATGCCACGACCCCTGCAATCAGGAAGGAAATGGGGGCCGCACCTTTCGTGACCTCCACCGTGAGTCCGGTCACGGCGAAGATCCCGCCACCCACCATGCCGCCGATGCCGATAGACAGGGTGGAGAATGTGCCTAGCTTGGATTCATTGCTGGAAGGCATCGGATCCGAGGCTCCTTGCGCGTAACATCGAGCTTTCTAGCAAAGGCGCGCCTAATTCTTGATCAGAGGGTGACGCTGCCGGCTGCGGTCGCCTCTTTTCCGATCGCCGCTTTTTCGGCCCGTGTCGGCGTCGCCTCCGTTGCCTGTGCTTGAAGGGTACCCGACGCCAACAAGGTTAGCACGACGGTTGCAGTCCCCACATTGCATATGGTTGTTACCAGGCTCATCGACCCACTCCTTCCACTATCAGTGTGTTGTTCTTTTCGCTGCCTGAACGCACTCGGATGGTCGACTCTAGCAGATCTTGGAGTCGGATGCGTGCGGTCGCGTTGGGCGGAGAAGACGAGCATGCATCAGCGCCGGGTGGAGCCTATCCGGGGTAGGGTGAAGGAGAGGGGAACACGAGCAGAAAACAACGCCTTTCACCCCGCCCAAAACTCTCCCCCTGTGGGGCAATCGACGAGCCCAGCGTAAGCGGGTGACATCGCGCCAACCTGGGTCGCGCAGATACACTATCATTGCCGAACGCTTCGGCCATTTCGGGGTTACCTTATGAAAGCGAACTGCTGTCTTCTCCTGCTTCTCGGCTCTCCACTGGCGCTCTCGCAAGGCGCGGCGCCACCCCTGGACATCGCGGACCCCGCATCCTTCGGGACCAAAGGGGCCTGCCTTACCCAATGCGAGCAGGTCTTTTCCGATTGCAAGGCGCAATGCGAAAACAGCCGCACAACGGTCCGAGAACGGCAGCTGGAGGAAACGGATCTCCCGGTGGGCGACTGCCTCTCCGAGTGCGAAGAAAACCTCGGATTATGCAAGGAGGACTGCTGATTCTTCTTCCCTTGACCGCTCACTCCCGCCTCGCGGCCCTCCCCCGGGGGGAACGAGTGGCGCACTCACGTAGCGTTGCCGCATCGATAGGTTCCCGCCCCTTTCGTTGCGGCGGAAACAACCCCCTTGCCAATTAGGGCGGGCCAAGTTCGTCCATTTTCGGATAAGGCGCAGATTTCTCGCTCCGGCCCTCGGTGAACAATTGGAGATTCGATGCAAGGGCAAATGAAGTGAAGCTGGGCTCTGGCGACGATGGCGCCGGTCGGTCGCTCCGCAGATAGCGGTCCCTTCCCCCAGCGGCATTGATGGCCGCCGTTAGATCGCCACCACGAGCCTGACCCATAGATAGGCGATGGCCAGCGTGACGGCGGACACAGGCAAGCCGATCTTCGCAAAATTTCCGAACGAGATCTTTAATCCCTTCGCGGCCGCCGCGTCGACGACGATGATGTTCGCGAGGCTACCGATGATGATCAGGTTGCTGGCGAGACCGCTGGCGAGCGCCATCAACGGCGCGGATAGCGGGTCGTGTCCGGCAAATGGCAGCAGCAGCATCACCGTCGGCACGTTCGAGGTGATGTCGCTCATTACGGCGGTGACGGCGAACAGCACGTCGGCATCGTGCAGGTCGATCCCCCGCGCGCCGAGCCAGGCGACCAGCTGCGTCGCCAAACCGGCTTTCGCAAAGGCACCGTTGACGATGAACAGCCCGACGAACAGGATCAGGAGGTCCCAGTCGACCCGCTCCAACATGGTCCGGGACATGAATCGGGCGTTGAAAAGCATCAGTACGCCCGCGACCGTCGCAGCCATCCCACGGTCCCATTCTGTGAATACGAACGCGTAGAGGATATAGCCCAACACCAACAGACCCTTAATCGTCTCCCATGGGTCCAGCGCGGGCTCAGGCAGAGCGTCCGGCTTCGGCGCGTCGCCATGATCCAGCATCCAGCGACCCCGATAGGCAAGGGCCAACACCGCCCAGACCACCACCAGCGCCAACAGCGCCGGCACCAGCGCATACACCAGATAGCCGCCGAAGCTGATATTCAGCCGCTGCGCGATCAGCATGTTCTGCGGGCTGCCGATGATGGTCGCGACCGAGCCGGCATTGGCCGCGAGCGCAATCGCCAGCAGAAAGGGCAACGGATTCATGCCCCGGCGCAACGCGATAGCGAGCACCACCGGGGTCATCGCGACCGCGACCACATCATTGGTCAGAAAGGCCGAGAGCACCCCGACCAACGCGGTCAACAGCGCCAACAACAATGGAGGCGAGGCGTCTAGGCGCGCAACCATTCCCGAGATCGCGGCATACAAGCCGGCTATCTGGAGCTGCACCGAGACGAGCATCAGCCCGAACAGCATGCCCAGCGTGCCGAAGTCGATGCTTGCGAGTGCCTCCGCCTGATCCAGCTCGCCGGCAGCGAGCAGAGCGACGGCGCCGCCGAGCGCCACCGAGGCACGGTCCATCTTCAGCCCGGGCAATGTACCCAGGATCATGCCGAGATAGACCAGCACGAAGACGATCAGCGTAATAGACAAGGTACTCGGCCTCGTGGTTCGGCGCCGAGCACGGAGATTCCGCTCCCGCCCGAAGCGTCCGATCAAATTCTTGTGGAGATTCGCGAAGCCGCAGCAGGCCGCGCAACAGACCAACCAAAAGCAAATTTCGTGGCACTCGCACCAGCGACGCGATGCGGTTCCCTTACTATCTTTTGCTATGGTTAAGGCTATGCTGACAGTTCGGTCTCGATGTTAGCCCCCAATCGGATAACGGGCAATACGGCCCGGGCGGCTCAGAAAGGTTCCTTTGCGGGTGTTGCCCTATCGATACCCTAAGCCTCTAAGGAGATCAATCGAATGCACTACCGGAAGAAATTTTGCGTCGATCCCGGCTCAAAGGTCGATCTGGGCAAGGTCGACGCCGGTTTCAAAGACGAGCATGAAACCCACCAGGACGCGCTCGCGGAAATCGAAGCTCACAACCAGAAACTTCACGATTTGCAATACCTCATGTACGCGGAGGGTAGACGTTCCCTGCTGATCGTACTACAGGGCCGCGACGCTGCTGGCAAGGATGGCACGATAAACCACGTGCTCGGTGCCATGAATCCGCAGGGCTGTTCAGTCACGGGCTTCAAGGTGCCGTCCAAGGAGGAAGCCGCACACGATTTCCTGTGGCGCTATCACCAGCACACGCCGGGCAAGGGGCAAGTGGCAATCTTCAGTGGTTCCGCAACCTCGCCATCTCGAAAATCGTTACCGAGACGCTCGAATCTCTACGCATGAAGTTTCCGGAGCCAACGGTGGCCATCGACGAAATCAAAGAAAAATATCACGCCATCGCCAACCACACGGGTGATTCACAATCGGAATCCGCATAGTGCCCCGGCGGCGGCCATAGCGCATGGAGTCGACACTGCTCCGACCATTGGTACTCGCGTTCCACTGAACTGCCATCCGGGGCGCTTTATGACTGAATTCGATCGGGTCGCGGACAAGCGGGTCCGCGACATCTTCACGAACTAGAGGAGAGGAGCTGAAGATGAGCAACGCGACGCCCGTGGACAAGCAGCCGGCAGCGGACGGCTCGGTGGATCTGGACAAGCGACCGGTAGCGGAGGTACTGGAGACTCTGGGTGTCGAGGCAGAGACCGGATTGAGCAACGCGGAGGCCGAGCAGCGGCTTGCCCAGTATGGGCCGAACGCCCTGGTCGAAGAGAAAGTCGGACTTCTGGCCAAACTGCTCGGCCCGTTCACCGGGCCCATCGCCTATATGATCGAGGCCGCGGCGCTGGTCTCGGCCTTCCTGGGCCGCTGGGACGACTTCGCTGTCATCTTCGGCCTGCTGGTCTTCAATGCTGCCCTGGAGCTCTGGCAGGACCGCAAGGCCTCCAGCGCCCTGGCCGCGCTAAAGAACAGCCTGGCGCCGGAGGCTACCGCGCTGCGTGAAGGCAAATGGCAAACGGTGCAGGCTGCGACACTGGTTCCGGGCGATATCGTAAAGATACGGCTGGGGGTCATAGTCCCCGC
>JAJDOL010000280.1 GCA_022340195.1 Chromatiaceae bacterium | reverse complement strand
GTCGACGCCGCGGTAGTGAAGGGACGCGACCTGCTCGGAAACAATGCCAATGAGAAACGTCAAGATCGACGCAATGAAGAGAAATGCGCTCATGTTCGTAAAGCGCGTCCAGGCGATATAGGTGTAGGCATAGTAGGCGAGGCCGATAACGAAGAACATGGCACTGACCGGAAGGAACAGACGCATTGGCGAGAAAAGCGCGCCGACTCGCAAAATAATCACCAGGAAACGAAACCCGTCAAAAAGCGGTTGGATATGGCTCTTGCCGAGGCGCTTGGAGGCGCTTATGGGTACGTAAGCGAGTGGAAGACCGGATCTGATGAACGCAACCGTAATGGTGGTTGGATAGGAAAACCCATTTGGCAAGAGATACAGAAACCTGCGGAAGTGGCGAGAGCGGACTGCGCGGAAGCCCGAGGTGAGGTCCGGTATAGGGCGGGCGGTCATATAGGAGGCGATGCGGTTGAAGAGAGCGTTGGAGATGCGCCGCGCGAAGGATGCGTGGCTGTTCACTTGGCGCGCGCCGACCACCATCTCATAACCTTCGGAAAATTTGTCGAGAAGCCGCGCGATGTCATCGGGTTGATGTTGCCCGTCGGCATCCATGAAAACGATGACGTTTCCGGCGGCTTCGCGCGCTCCAGTCTTGATCGCAGCGCCGTTGCCCATGCTGTAAGGGTGCGATATAACGCGCAGACCGGCCGAACCAGCGACCTGGGCCGTATCATCCGTCGAGCCATCGTCGACGACGATTATCTCGGCAGACGGATACGCTTGGCGCAATGCGGGTGCCAGGATCTTCAGGGACGATGCCTCGTTTTTTGCGGGCAGAACGATAGACAGCTCTCCGGGCTTTACATCTGAAGCGTTAATCCTCATGCACTATTCCGAACTTCGAGCCTGATAGAAAGGGTTGCTCGCATTCTCGTCGTTTCCATTTTTGCCTATTGCTGGTTGCGCTGAATTCCTCAAGTCCTCTCTGAGAACTGGACCCAGACGAGCAATTTCGTCCTCATACTTGGCGCGCGATCGGTTTAGACCTTCCTCGGACTGATGCGCCAACACACTCTTTACCGCAGATAGATGCGTCAATGCAAGGTCGAAGCGCCCGTAGGTCGCAAGCAGCGCGACTTGCTGCGTATTCCGGACGAAGTGAGGTGGTTTAATGCGAACGCGCAGTGGACACCGCAACGGCTTGTGCGCTGGGCCGAGAAGACGGGACCGGCCACGGCCTCGGTGGTACAGAGTATCCTCGAACGCCGTGCTCATCCTCAGCAGGGCTTTCGCTCGTGTCTGGGCATTATGCGCTTGGGCAAGCGCTTTGGCGAAGAGCGCCTGGAGGCGGCCCGCCGGCGGGCGCGTACGCTCGGCGCCTGCAGCCACAAGAGCATCGAGTCCATCCTGCGCCAAGGACTCGATCGCAAGCGCGTACCGGAGCAGCAGGAGCTGGAGCTATCCATCGAGCACGAGAATATCCGCGGCTCGGATTACTGCCACTGATCCCAAACCACTGGAGACACCCCATGTTGCACCATCCCACCCCAGCGGAATTCGCAGCTTGGGACGACCCAGCGCATCGCTCCAGTCCAACGCCCGACACACACGTCGTGCGATCGCGGCTCGCAACGGCGGATCCGCTACTGCGATCTCGCGATGAATCGTCTCCAGGTTCGCCCCGTCGAACGGCCGTCCACACAGCTTGCTCGGTATCGTCTCGCCCAACTGCTCTTACCCAATCAATCGTGATGGGGCTGAATTTCAACAGATGCAGGTCCGCGTGTCCGGCCGGCTCGTGTCGCCGATCACGCCTAGATGTGGGTAATGGTATGGAGGGGTTGTGGCTACTAGAGCACCAAATACGCTTGTCCACGTGCGGCTAATCGGAATCGCATTCGGAGCGCAACCCGAGTGTACCGCTGAGGGCTTTGAGGTTCAGACGGTCAGAGACAACGTAGTCGCCTTGGTCGGTCCACTTGGCGATCGAACGCCCGAGAATCTCAGCAACAACGCTACTTACGGGATCATTGTTACTTCGGATGGGGTTGTTCTCATCGGTGCCGCTGTGCGGGATGGATAGCCGGTGGCGAGTTGGCCGAATCCGAGAAGCTCGCGACGAGAGACCGTTGGAAACAACGCTTGGCGAACAGCGTAAGACAGAGTTATCTTCGTACCTGAGGCGAAATCGAAGGAATGCCGTCCGTCACTTTCGCCGTACCGGACGGCGCGGAAGGTAAGATCCTCAGTGATGGCGGTTGCGCCCGGACTGTCGATCACTTTGGTCACAGCTTTTGCGACGTTACCCAGAGGCATCAAGGTACTAGTTTGACTCGACTGCTCGACTCAGCCGTACACTGCGATCGGTACGTCTCGCTGCTCGGCAACCGCCTTGTGACATTTTGTTCATGGAGGTGCTAACCTGCTCGTTAACGGCGGCTCTGGCGGCATCAAGCAGACCGACCGGCGCAAATGAGCCGAATCCGGAGATAACTATGCTTGACGAATTCGAGAGGAAGATTGCACGCGAGCTCGATTGTGCGATCCCCGAAGAAAAGCAGCGCGGCGTTTTGGCAGATGCGAGCTGGACCAGTCGCATTAAGGAACGAATCTGCGATTTGGGGCACCGCAATGGTTTCGTGGTGCGTAGCGAAGGCTGCAGGGAAGCAGACACCGGAGAATGGCTGTTCGATTTGGTGTGGGTGGATAAACAGGAAGACAACGATCGTTTCACCGGGATGCCGCTAGCGATGCAGCTTGCATGGGGCCGGCATCTGACGGAGATAGTCAATGCTTTCGAAAAGCTCCTGGTGGCTAAAGCCGGGCACAAAGTAATTTTATTTCAACGCTCTTCGCCCAATGAAGTTCATAACGTGATGACGGTCCTGTTGGACCGAATTAAAAGCTTTCAGCCACTAGCGCCGGATGAGCGTTATCTCCTTGCTGGGTATTCGTATGAGCAGCAGGTGTTCGTCTACGAACCTGTCCAAATGAGCATCTACAGCCACCTGATAGAGATGACTCGAATCTTCACTCCTCCATGGCTGCGCATTCAACGCTGAGTAACGATCCGAAGAATGCGCGGCCATGAGGGTCTCGGCAAAGCGATCATGCGCAAGCAACAATCTCGGTGGTTGGTCACGGTTTCTTCTGCGGCTACTTAGGGCTTCGCGGAACCCAGAGCGGCGATGCCACGGAGCGGACGCGGACGCCCCCGGCGCGGGCGTCAGGTTGGCGCGAGGGGGTGTTTAGCCCCTCCTACGCGCCCAGGCAAGGGAATAGGGCTGGATTCTGCACCCTTGCAGCGCACACGCGCGCAAAAAAACCGGCATCGTGGCCAAGTTCTATTTTCATCGAGATCTGGCGAAATTCAAGCTTTGTCGGGACTCGCGAGATCCAACTCCTCCTGGCTACTCTCGCTAGAGACGATTTCCGGAAGAAACAGCCCCAGTTTTTGACAGTCCAGATCCTGTACTTCATATGCCTCGAGCGTGGTTCGGAGGTCATAGGGCTCGATCGAATTTTCAGGCCAAGCAGCTTCGGGAGATTGGCACTCGCGTGTCGCGGCACAGGCCGAATTTTTTCTCTGGGTCATTTTTCCCTCGCTAGGGTAGGCAGTTTTCTTTTTCTGGCTACCAGCTGTACTGGTAGCGTGCTTGCTACGGCAGGACTACTATGAATCCGATTGCATCCCCTTTGTTGTGAACCCGCTCACAGTTTGCAGGGAAGATGCAAGAGAGACCTCGCCGAAGCGGGGTCAGGGAACGCGTCGGGCAACCGGGGTCAACAACCAGGCGCCGATTTCGGCTCAGTCTCTGCGGTTACCCAGTTCTTCCACATGATCCAGTAATCCACTGGTATGTCCCGGCACGACAACGCACCGGCGACCTGACGGTTCTGCGTCACGGGCAAATGCCGAAACTTGTTCTCGAACGTAATCGTGAGGCTCTCCACCAAGGAGGCGTCGGTTTCCACGTTGATCGGGCCTCACGTCATTACGTCCCGGAGACGCATCTCCTGCGGATGCAGCCCCTTTGATACAACGCGATTTAAGAGGTTCCGCTCCGTGAAGATCTCCTTCAATTCCCCAGCATCTACAAAAGGGATTGCTCCTACCCGATGTGCGGCCATTTGCTCAGCCGCTTCCTGCACTGATATCTTGAATTTCAAGCCTCGAACAGAGCTGGACATGGGCGACGGCTCCCTGGCACTCTTCGATGTAGGGCCCGTTCGGCTTCGAGATTGGTGGCCGATTGACGGTCGTTGCCTCGTTGCTCGATGGGTCGACGTCGCACCCTTCGAGAGCAGCTATATCGATCTCGCCGTCCTCGTTGAGGTCGATCGAAAGCCCCCTGTCGCCGAGTGTGGCCGGCATGCGGAATTGGTTCATGGCGCCGTCGCCGTTCCAGTCAACCGCGTCGCTGACACCGTCGCCATCGCAGTCGCTGTTCATGGGCCAGTTGGTGGTGACGGCGGCCGCGTCGCGAAACTGGAGCATGTTCTCATTGTCGTCGGAATCCAGGATGATAGTTTCGTCCAGGTCGTCCTCGAAGAGGATCGGCAGCGGGAGCATGCCTCTTCCTCCGGGGCAATTAGCGCCCCATCGCACAGGTTTTCATCGTTGTCACTCGTACCCATGACGCCATAGCGAAAAACGTAGCGCCGGACAGCGGCAATATTCCGAGCTTTCGACGTATAGAAGGACTCATCCTGGCATATAACGGGCCCTGGCACCTGGTTACCGCCGCCTAAGTCGTCCCCGACCAGTATCCCGTTCTCCATGAGACCGCCGGTGTCGACCCACAGGTTGATGCCGAGCGCGTTGTCGGGATTGACCACACCCCGGCATCCTTCGGCGCAAGGGCAAAGGCTTGCTTGAGTGCCTGGACCCCGGCACGCGTGGGTTCCGATCCCGCGCGCCAGTCCATCTCGATGAAAAGGTCCTTGTGATTCGGGTCGGATCGAATTTGGATTGGTCTCGTCTTGGTTGCCGGTTGGTCCCGAGAACAAGAGCGGTCCGACAGCGGGCGTGTCGCAATCGGTGAAGGCGCTGAGCTCGAGGCTTGCGTGGGGTCGCTGTGTTCGGCAAGAAGCGTGGTGTCAACGTCCCCAGCGCAAATTCAGGTTAACCGCGCACTCCCGGTTTTTATTAACGTCGATTTTCCACGAATCGTGATAACCAAGCGACGACGTGCAGAAATGCTTATCTATTAACAGAGTCTGTGCGTAAGTCTGTGGAAAAAGCTGTAGCGGCGACAATAACCCACTAGACACATGGCGGTTTCTGTAGACTGACCAGTTTCTTTTCAAACAAATGTTTGATCCACAAAACAAGAAGATACACGAATCCACCAGTTACTGAAGCGATCTAGCCTTGATTAGGTTGTGATCCCTCTGTAAGCCGGTGTGTTGCTGTGCACAAATTGAGGTGGTCTGCGTCGTCAGCCGAAACCGCCCTTTGCCAGGTCGTAACGTTCCGAAGGCTAAGGGAGTCGCGCGAGATCTAAAAGATGCGAGGAATGCCCCGCCGGAGCGGCGGGGTCTGAATCAAGGCTAGGTCGTGGCAGCCGGAAGGCGCAGCAATTCGGGAGGTCTACAAGCTGTCGGGGACAGGTGAGCGTGGGGATGGGCCTGGTTGGTGTTGTGCCGGCATCGCCCCGGATTCGAGGCCGACGCGTTGCTTTTCGCTGATCTTGTTTTCGCGTTGCTCCTCGCTCATTTCGGTTTCGACGTCGTCGGCGTAGATCTCGCGTCGCATGACTTGGCTCCGAGTTGTTGCGGAAACCGATTGTTGCCCTTTCCGGCGGAATAAAACAGGCACGGAAATTCGGTTTATTCGGGGATACCTGACGAAATCGCAGTCCGACTGAGCGACTGCGCCGCTATGTCCGAACCAAGGTCTGTTTTCGGCCAAGAGCCACCGTAACACTTCCAGCGCGGAATGGTTGCAGTATTCAGGTAGGCGGACCCTGGAAATTGTCGTCCTGTACCAGCCTGGGCCGGGAGGTGAATGTCCAAATCTTGGGGGAAAAATGCGCGAAAAGACATAAAAATTCAGTAATTAATAAATGAGGAAATATTCCATGAAAAAGCTCGCTACTGCTACCGCTACCGGTCCCGCGGAACATCCGAGTTGTCTCCACCAGTTTCCGCATCGGGGTTAACGGGCCGAGCAGGTCGCGTTGAGCGCCGTTGAATCTGCTTCCTGTCCCTTATCGCTGCCAGCCTATGATTTGTGCTCATTGGCCGAGGCCGATCCGGCGCATTCTAAGCTCAGGGAGAGCTTGCTCACAAATCGCACATAATTACGCATATATTTATTATCAATAATAAACAGTTGTAGAAAAAAAAGAGATTTTACTTTATATTGGAAGCGTCTCAGCCTAGGCGGAAGCTCGGTATTCCAGATGTCGTGCGACACGAGAGTCGACGAAACGGTCGGAATGCAGGTTACGGAATTTCAGCAAGAGCTGTCTCTTGTCGGAGCGGTGGGCGAATATTCTCGAAAGCCCCTTTCCATGCGTTATTAGGTGTCCGTTGCGGGTCTGGTTTGGGGGTCGGGAATGTCCGCTGCCTTACGTTAGGCGGTTCGGTTCGCGCAAACCGAGAAAAGAAGATGCGTCACACACGATTAATGCTACTTACTGTCTTTTCTACACTGCTGGCCACCAATGCCTTAGCGCTTGGCCTCGGCAGCATTCGGACCTACTCTGAAGTCAATCAACCATTCGCTGCCGAAGTAGAGCTTTTGGATGTCAATCCCGACGAACTGGACACGGTCAAGGTCAACCTCGCCTCGGAAAGCGAGTTCCGCAGAACCGGTAGCGAACGGTACCACTTCCTAACGAAACTTCGTTTCAAACCGCAAGTCTCGCCGAGCGGACGCCCGGTGATCCGAATCACCAGTCATGCGCCAGTTCGCGAGCCTTACCTTGATTTTGTTGTTGAAGTCGAATGGCCGAAGGGGCGGCTCGTCAAGGCCTATGTCGTGGTTCTAGGATTACCGGCGCAGGCGAATAGGTAGCAGCATTCGCGGCAGGCATTGCGCGCTGCTCTCCACCGGCTGCTCCCCTGTCGATGGGAGCGGGATCAGCATCAACTTCTTCCGACCACCATCCGCAGTTCAGGGTGCTGGAAAAAATCGTCGGCTTGGGCGTCAAAGTGAGCTGACAAATCCAGAGCGATCCGTCGTGAACCGTTCAGGCTTCGTTAAGCAAGCGGACAGTAATACCGATTCCGCACGCGGGTAATACGCCAAACCGAAAGACAGCGTCTAATCCGTCAAACGCGCTCTAGCCCGACTTCCGCAACTCGACCCCCGATCGGCCGAATCTCGGGGCCAGCAGGTCACGTAACCCACTGATTATGCGTCGCTGAGCGGCGGAAACCGGGCGAAAACCGCTTGTAGTGCCGACCTACCTTGTTGACGCAATTGGTTTTTTTCTCACAATGGC
>JAJDOL010000151.1 GCA_022340195.1 Chromatiaceae bacterium | reverse complement strand
GCGGACGTTCCCCACACCCTGGTGCGCGGAATTGCCCGCACGGGCGGAACAGATTACCGCTTCCGCATCCATCATTATGACGGCAGCAGCTACAGGGAGGTGGAACAGGGGTCTGTCGACGCGACGCTGCCGGTCCTGTTCAAGCCCATGGGAAGCCCGCGGCCGGACCCCACCTATATCGCATCCGACGCCGACTATGTGGACTACATCACCGAGCTCATGGGTGGTTTCGCCATCCCCGATTTCCTCAAGCACTACCGTCGAAACCGGCAGTACGTCTTCCTGGGTCTTCGGCTACTGAGGGACACGGAGCGTATGGTGCTCACGGACATGATCTATGCAGCAAGCGACCCGGCAGGCTACGCGCTGATCCAAGACCCGACCGACAAGGAACGGCGATTCTGCGAGAAGCAGCGAATCGACATCGTCGACGCCGGCATAAGCGATCTACTTGCATGCACCGACTTCATCCGTAAGGCTGAGAGGGGCGCGGTCCAAAACAACGCGTGCTGACGAGACGCTTCAGGCCATGCCTTGGGAAGATCGCCTGCACCGAACACGCGGGTCGTTGCCGCTTCCTGCTTGCGTTCCCGCGACGAGATCGAGTGAACCCCGAAACTGCAGCCTGCGCCGTGCACAAACCACTTGACAGGAGTCCGGCGCCGACTAGCATCCCGCTTTCTTTCCATTTCAGCATTCCCTTTGAGAGGCGCGGAGCATGAGTCAGATTCATTTCATCGGTGGGGAAAAGGGCGGGGTCGGCAAGTCCGTCTTGTCACGCCTCCTGGCGCAGTATCACATTGACAAAGGCCTGCCCTTTCGCGCGTTCGACACAGACAGATCACACGGTGCCCTGCTTCGCTTCTATGGGAATTACTCGGTGCCCATTGTTCTCGACGAGTTCGCCAGTGCGGACCAATTGATGGAAGCGGCGATGGAACGCCGGCAGGCCGTGCTGGTGGACCTGGCCTCTCAAACCTCGGCCCCCCTATTCAACTGGATGGACGAGAACGACCTCCCTGGGCTTGCGGCGGAGGAAGGGATCGGACTGTCGATGTGGCACCTGCTCGACGACGGAGCGGACGGCATCGACTTGCTCGAGCGCCTGTTCGACCGCTTCGGTACGAACGTCGGCTACGTTGTCGTAAAGAATTTCGGCCGAGGCAAGGATTTCTCCACCTTCGAGGCATCCTCGGCCAAAGCCACCGCAGACCGGCTCGGCACGCCAATCATCGAGCTCCCGGAGCTGCACGGCCCCACGATGCGAAAAGTGGATCACGGAAACCTGAGCTTCTGGGCCGCAGGCAACAATAAACAGGCAGGCCTCGGCCTCATGGACCGCCAGCGCGTCAAGGTATGGATCCGCAAGGCCTTCGAGCAGATCGATACGCTCGGAGAAACAGTGATCAGCCGGCGGTCGATCGCTCCGGCATCGGCCGAAACGGATTCCGCAGATTCCACCACCTGATGCGCTGTTTATAGCCCAGCGCTTTCTAAGCGTCCTGACGGCGGGCTGGTCGATAGAGCGGCACGCACGCTTTTCGTGCGGTGTCCCGTGATCTTCACAAACCGCGCCCTAAATAATCTCAGAGAGTCGTCAGGGGAATCGCGCCGCCAGGCATCACATCTTCAATCCATTCATTCAATCAACTCGATTCAAGCGCACAATGACGTCACGTCAACGGAGCTGACTCCAGGCACAGACCAGGCCACTGATCAGGGCCGTCGACGTTTTGTAAAGCTCAACCTACTCGGGCTCGCGCTCGCGCCCATAGCCGGCCTGGTTGTCAGCGAAAATGCTTGGGCAAGCAGGACAGGGCGCATCGAGACGGACGAAACGCCTGCAGTGCTCGATCCGACTAACAAATACCGCGACAGAAGGGAGAGAGGTGCAGCAACGATTGCGCCTGTTCCAGGGCGGCGTTGGTGATATCCTCGTCAAGCGCCGATATCCAGCGTCCGGGAATCGATCCCACACCGTACAAGGCACCTGCGATCATACCCAGAATAGCGCCCGTCGAGTCGGCGTCTCCGCCACGGTTCACCACGTCCACCAGCGCGCTCTCGAAGTCACCCGTGGCAAAAAGGGATTGGAACACGACCCGCAAGGTGTCGACGATATAGCCGCTGGGGCTGTCCATACGCTTGTTCTCGTACGCGTATTTCCCGTCCGCGGCGACGAGATCGTCCGTCAGGTGCTTAAGCTCCTTTCTCTCGCCGATGAGCAGAGCCGACTGGACCATACGGATTACGGTCAGCGTACCCAGGTCGGCAAGTGCGTTGTTGTGGGTAATGTGGGACTGAAGCTGGCTCGCTCTCGTGACGGCGATCTCGTCGGCTCCCAGGTAGGCCAGCGCCACCGGGAGACAACGCATACAGGCACCGTTGCCGGCACCGTAGTCGTCCTCCGGTACTTGCGTCTCACCGGTTTGGCGATAGTGGACGATGCCGCGTCGCACCGTGTGGCCGATATCGACCGGTTTGTTGCGCATCCAGACGCTGAAAGCCTCGGCTACCGTTTCGGGGTCGACCCCGCCAGCATCCAGAATGCTGCGTCCCAGGGCAAGCGACATTTCGGTATCATCCGTGACCTGGCCTTTTCGCAGGCGCAACCAGCCACCACCGCACATGTCTCTGTGCTCGCCGTATCGCTCGCGGATCTCGCCCGGAGTCAGGAACTCCACCGTCGCCCCCAGGGCATCGCCAACGGCCAGCCCCAGGTAGGCGCCCGCAGCACGGGACTTGAGGCTGTTTTCTCCGTAACCCTGGGCGAGGAAGGATGTCAACGCAATGTCAGTAACTTGGATCACCTTATCGTACCTGTTTAGAGCCCCGCAAAAGGCGCCAAGGCAAGGCGCAGCCCGCAGGGAATAGCTCACCCCTCCTATTTCCAAGCGCTGTAACGCTGCACTGGCGTCTTTGGGGGCTGCCTTCGGCCGGGACGGGAAGCGCCCATCCGCTGCGTTGCGTGAGCTTGAAATGTAAGGGGCTATTCCTGCGTTCAGACGCCTTGCATCTTACCGCTTCTCACCTCGCTGAACCTGCAGATCACTGAACCTGCAGAACAAGGTGAGCCAGGTTACCTCGGTCCAAAACAAACATGATAGTCGACACAAACTCCGCAGGTCGGGGCGCGACAGGTATAGATACCATCCGCCGCGCACAGTTGCTTGTACAGGAAACGCTTCCATTTCATATCTCGTACGTTGAGTGCCGCCAGGGCGGGGAAGTTCCGGCGCATCAGCTCCGTCAGATCTTCCCGGCACCAGAGGCCCAGATCATGCCACAAGTGGTCATCGGCCATGCAACCGGCCGCCACCACATGCGCCATCCATACCTCGGACGGCGATTCGCCGGCCTTGTCGATCAGCATCAACCGCACCAGGTCGTCGACCTCGTCCACCCGATCCTTGTAGAGCTCCCGTCCCAACGGGGCGAGGGTGTCTCCACCCATGCCCATTCCGGGGAAGTGGTGCGCCATCAGACAGCGGAAGGCGGCCGGCGAAAGACCCAGCCAGTCGGGCAAGGCACCCTCGCCCGCCTGCCAGCTGGCAATCATGCAGGCGAAGACATGATCGTTGCCGTCTCCCGCGGCCTTCGACATCAGCGCTCGATAGACGCCGGCCCCGGAATCAACGGCGACGACCGCCAAGGCGCACACGGTCAGAACTCGACCAGCAGGTCTTCGTCGCGGACGATCATCTGACACGCCAGGCGCCACTCGCTCGGCAGGTCGTCGACGATCATCTGCTCCAGCTCTTCGCTGGTGATCTTTCCCAACTCGCGCAGGACCTTCTTTTCCTTCTCGGTAAGTGGCCCGCCCATGCGCTCCTTACCGTCGACACTGGTCACGCGCACCAGGCAGTTTCCGCACTCGCCGTCCTGGCAATCGAACTGAACGGGCACCTTGTGCTCCTTGGCGAGCTTGAGAACGGTTTCGGTGTGACTTCCCGCCACGGCGTAAACGGTCTTGTCCTTGTACTCCGGGTTCGAAAAGGTAACGAGGGCCATGTCATATCTCCAGATCGAAATTAGGCGGGCTTGACCTTGCAGTCACCGAGAATCTGCGCCTGACAGGCCAGACGATCGTGGCGACTGGCCATGTTCTCGCGCAGGATCTTCTCCTCCAGCACCGACGGCTCGGTGAGGTTGTTCCACCCGTTGGTCACATGCATCATGCAGGTGCCGCAATCGCCTTCGCGGCAGCCGTAGATGATGCCGGCACCTATCTTTTCGGAGACCTCGATGACGCGGGTACCGGCAGGGACATTGACTGTCTGTTCGATATCTTCGAACGTGATTTTGGCTTTTGGCATAGTTACTTACTCCTAACTGCCTGGTTGTCGAAATGTTTCGTGACGGCCGGCCAAATGCCGACGCTCCGGCTTCAGCTCAACCGAGATCGGCCATATCGATGACCCGGCCCTCCTCGCGCTCTCCCAGCAACGCCCCGGACAGGCTGCGACCGAACTCGCGGCACGCTTCCAGCTCCTCATGCGTCGGAATAAGCTTGATGCGAAGACCCTGGATAGGTATCCGCATCTTGAGACCGCGCATCCGGTCCTCGATCATTCGAACCGCCTCCCCGCTCCATCCGTAGGAGCCGAAGGCAGCGCCGATCTTTCCCTTGAGGTTGACGACCGCAAGGGACGAGAGCAGATCCCAGACGGGTTTGACGGCGTCGCCATTGATTGTCGGGGAACCGAAGGCGAGCGCATCCGCCTCCTCGATCAGGTCGACGAAGGGCCCGGTTTCGCCACCCTCGAGGTCGTAGAGGGAGACCCGCACGCCTCCGCGCTCCTCGGCACCGCTGCAAACGGCCTCGGCCATACGGGCCGTGTTGCCGTAGGAGCTCATGTAGAAGACGACCAGGGTCTTCTCCTGATTGCAGATGTCGTCCGCCAGGCTGGAGGTCGAGAGCTCCCGGTAATGCGTAACGTAGCGGCGCGGGCGATCGCGCAGGATGGGGCCGTGGGCTGGAGCGATCGTTTTGAGCGCGAGCGGCTCGATCAGCTTGAGCGCGTCCATCACGTGCAGCTTGAACGGCCGCATGATATGGGCATAGTAATAGTCGAAGGAGAATCGAAAGTCGCCGACCAGATCGTTGAACAGACGGCTGTCGCAGTAGTGACAGCCGAACACGTCTCCGGAAAATAGAAACTGGTCCTCGACCAGATAGGTGCACTGGGTGTCCGGCCAGTGGAGAAAGGGTGTGTGCAGAAACCGAAGCCTGCGGTCCCCGAGGCTGACCTCATCCCCTGTCTTCACCGTCGTGTACTCGAAAGGGCGATTCCCCTCCTTCGGCTTGAGCAGGGCTTTGAGCATGGAGGTCGCGCGTGTCGAGATGTAGAGTCTCGCTCGAGGGGCACGCCGCATCAGCTCGGGCAGCGCTCCGCTGTGGTCCGGCTCCAGGTGGTTCAACACGATGGCCTGTATCTCCTCATACCCGGCCACGGATTCCAGGCGCGCGAAGAATTCATCCGAGAGCTCACGCTTGACGGTATCGACGATCGCGACCCCTTCGCTCCCGCGGATAGCGAATGCGTTGTAGGTCGTACCGTTGGCGGTGCGCAGGATGATATCGAAGGTGCGCAGGGTGGGGTCCAAGGCACCGATCCAGTGGACACCGGGCACAATCTCCACCGCATCGCGGCGGAGGGATGGGTCGGCGCTCGCATCGCCGCGCGCTCGTGTGGGTACCTCGGCTCCCGTCCAATGCATCAGCTCACTCCCAACCTAACGAGCCTGAATCTCCGCCATCACCGCTGCCATGCGCTCCGGCGGTATTCCGGTGAGCGAGCCAGTCGGATTCACCGCCAAACCAAATCCATCCAGGATGACCCCTTCGATCGGACAGATGCTTGCGCACTGGGGATCGGCGTAATCTCCCACGCACTCGGTGCACTTCATTGCGTCGACGAGAAAATGCGGCTGAGCCTCATAGATGGCCCGGCTGGGGCACAGGGACTCGCAGGCCCAGCAGTTGACGCACCCCTCGATGATCTTGAATGCCACGCTTCTAACCCTCTTGGTTCAGTCTCATTTCTTTCGGGACCGACTCTGTCGGTCAACAAGCAAAGGGGCGGAGCAACTAAGGCAAATTCCGAAAAACCTCATACCAGCTTGCTTGTCTTCTTGTCCGTCTTGCGCGTTGCGACAACACTTACATAGTCCGACTATGCGCATGTTGTCGCGCCTTGAAGACGAACGAAAATCCGGCACATTCTGGTATAAGATTCCCCGTCAATCGCCTAAGACCACCGGCATCGTGCCGGCAATTCCCGCCGGGCGGTCTGAAACTAAATCCGCAATGGCGCTCATGCCGTCATTCGCTGCTCGGGCGGCATCGGCAAATTCAGCCGTCCGCTCGCGGCCATCTCGCGATAGACCGCGGCCACTGCCTCCTCGATCGGCTCCATCGCGTGCTCGCCGCTGGGCATGATTCCGGCCTCTTCGAGCAGACCCCAAGGCTCGAATCCGATCTTCGAGCAAAGCACAGCCTCGCAGCCATCCAGGCTCCGAATCGTCTTCTTCAGGGCCGACTCCGCGTCACCGCAGGTATCGCCGCCCGAGCAATACAGATCCACCTTGCGGTGACCGATGAAGCGCACGTCGATCGCCGTCGCCTCGTAAATCAGAAACTCGCTTGCATGCCCGAAGTGCTGATTGACGAGACCTTGGCCTTTTGTGGCGACGGCCATCAGCGCCGGTCGCGTTTCGGTCCTTCTTGGCCTCCTGATTTGAGCGAGAGAAACACGGGTCTCGCCGGTGCGCATCTTCTGCGCCTCCCGGTTTGCCTCGATGGCCGCGTGGACCTGCGCTCGTTGCTCCATGGCCTTGGCGTAATCGATCTCCATTGATTCGATCTTATCGAGGGTGAACTCGCCTCCCCGGTCCTCGCCGAGCATACCAACGGCGTCCGCCCGACATTGGCGGCAGTGGCGCATCATGTTCATATCCCCGGCGCATGCGTCTTGCAGCGCCTGAAGCTCGCGGGGAGTTGGCCCGCGCTGCCCCATAACACCGTAGAAGGTGCCGTGCTCCGCTTCGGCGATCAGCGGCATCACATTGTGCAGAAAGGCCCCCTTGGCCTTGACGACCCTGGAGACATCCTCGAGGTGCGCGTCGTTGACGCCCGGGATCATCACCGAGTTGACCTTGACCAGAACGCCGCGCGCGACCAGCATCTCGAGGCCCCGCTGCTGTTGCTCGATCAGGATCTCCGCGCCCTTGGCTCCCTTGACTCGGCGGTTGTTCCAGAAGATCCAGGGATGGATCTTGGCCCCGACCTCGGGGTCGATACAGTTGATGGTGATGGTCACGTGGTCGATGTTGTGCGCGCACAGCTCGTCGACCAGCGGGGGCAAGGCCAGCCCGTTCGTGGAGACGCAAAGCTTGATGTCCGGGGCTTTTTCAGCGATCTGCCGAAAGGTCGCAAATGTGCGCTCTGGATTTGCTAGGGGATCGCCGGGGCCGGCGATGCCAAGAACCGTCATCTGCGGAATGGTCGCAGCAACGGCCATGACCTTCTTCACCGCTTGATTTGGCGTCAGCAGCTCGGAGACCACGCCGGGGCGCGACTCATTGGCGCAGTCGTACTTGCGATTGCAGTAATGACATTGAATGTTGCAGGCAGGCGCGACGGCCACGTGCATGCGCGCGAAATGGTGGTGCGCCTCTTCCGAGTAGCAAGGATGATTGTGCACCTTTTCGCGAACAGCCGCCGGCAGGTGGTCGAGCTGATCCGCACTGCCGCCGCAACCGCTCGATGAGCAACCGCTCCCCCCCTCCGGTATCGCCGGCCTATCTTGCCCCAGGACTTTCCACTCCATCAATCGGCCTCCAGAAAAGTCGCGGGGCTGAAACCCCCGGTGATTCGAAATGGCTCTGCAAGTCTTTCAGCAAAACGTGTGCCTAATCCGGGGCTCTCACTTTCCTAATTGATTTTTTTAGGATTATTCTGTCAGGTGAGCTCAGTATGTGGGGTTTGCTACGGACGCAATCAGACGCTCCTGTCGGAACCGGGACATCGCGTGCTCAACGTCTCAACAGATGCCGGGATGTTGCCAAAACCCAGCGTTACCGAGGTATCTACAAATGAGCAAAACGGTCCAGATCATAAAGCGCAACGGAAAGCCCGCTTCAATGTCCTGCTCTACGTAAGATCGCCCGTTTGTCAGCAAGGCGATATCAATCCCCTGATTCCGAAATGAATCTGCCAGGTTTGGCGCGCCATTGTTACTCTTCGCGAATTGTTGGAGACCCTTCGATCGTGTACTAACATTAGTTGGCGTTCGGACTCTTTTCAGTGAACGCGCAGGATTTTTAATTAACCAATAATCAGGAGAGCCACGATGTTTAGACGTTCGACAATCTGCGTCACGATCGTTACGGCGCTATTCGGCTTTGGGGCACAGGCGGTGGACTTCGGATCACGGTCATTTTGGCAATTCCCCTCGCCGGGCCTTGGCTGGGGGGGAGCAGACCTATTCGCGAAGCTTCACGGTTTCGAGAATCCAGCGGTGAATTTCCCTTATTTCTGGGCATGGCACCTATTCACGGACATCAATAGACCCTCGCGCATCAGGAAAATCGGCGGCGGCTGGGCGGTCAAGTGGGAGAGCTGGGCGAGCGATACCGAGACCTTCCCGACCTGCCCCAATCCTTTAGTCCCCCCCGTGTGGCCCGGGGAAACCGACCGCGACAAGGTACTGTCGGGACGTGCGCAGACGGCCATCGCGGACGAAGGCACAGTGGACCTCGATTGGTACACTTTGGTCGATGGCAAACCAAGCCCCGTCCAGGTGAGTGACCCGCAGGAGGTCCGGCGCAATGAGGCGAGCTTCGACTACATCGTGGACAACGACCTGTACTACACGGAGGGTTTGGAGGCTGCCTTCGCCGAGGCGCAAGACGCGGTGGACGCCGCCGGCGGAGGCACTGCGCAATCGACGACAGCGGTACTGGATACCGTCGAGTTTCCCACGGACGCAATCGAGATGAAGGCGGACTGGGTTCCGATCTCGGCTATCCCCGAAGATCAGCAAGGCGAGTATTACACGAACTGGGCGTTGACCGGGACCGACGGCGAACCAGAGGAGTACGCGCTGGTGGCCATGCACATCATGACCAAGGACATCCCACAATGGTTTTGGGCCACCTGGTTGAACAAAAACGTTCTCGGACGCTGCGACTACTACGGATGCCGAGACGACTTTGGCAACGATCCGAGCTACACGCCGCCCAACTCCGAGACAAACTATCCTTACCGCGCCGGCGCCGTTACGCTGCCGCTGCAGGCCATGCTTAAAGCAAAAGGGTTGGATCCGGTCTTCAGGAACTATCGCCTCGTGGGAATCCAGACCAACTTTGTCGACCCCAGCGGAAATCCGACATTGATGAGCAACACCATCACCGAACAAAACCAACTCCAGACCGCGTCATGCATAACCTGCCACGCCAGGGCCGCAGTTGATTCCTCCGGGGCGACGCTTTCTGTTATCTCCCAGACCGCCAAGGACGAAACCCCGCCTGCTGGTGACAGCTTTGCCACCGATAATGGCATTCCCGATCCTTCCTGGTTTTGGGATGTGGATTATGGCAAAGACTCGGATGGCAATGTGTTGGATTACTTCACGTCCAATACAACAGTGGACCTGACGGCACTGCAGATCGACTTCGTGTGGGGAATTCTGTTCGCGAATTCCGTGGACAACGACAGCTGCACCTCGGAAAGTGACTAGCGATCCTGAAGGGTTTGTCGCAGCACAAGGATGTGCCAGCTGCGCTATTTCCTCACCTTACCTCGCTTTGCCCCAGCCAGGTCGACGCGACGAATCCAGCTCCCGGCAACCTTTTCGTGGAATCCATTGTCAGAACTGCCGCACCCTGATATTGAGGGTCTGGATCCGGTAGGCGATCTGGCGCGGCGTCATGTTGAGCAGCCTTGCCGCCTTGGCCTGGACCCAGCCGGCCTCCTCCAGTGCGGCGATGACCCGCTCGCGCTCGTCCAGGTTCGGGTCGTCCAGATCGACCATTGGGGACGGGGCGGATGAAGGCGCTGGATCCTGATCCGCCACACCGACATCGAGACCCGCGAGGTGGATCACGTCCCGGTCGATAACGCCCTGCTCACTCATCACCGCCGCGCGCTCCAAACAGTTCTCGAGCTCCCGAACATTTCCCGGCCAGCTGTGGCGCATGAGCACGCGCAAGGCGCTGTCCGTGATCCTGAGCTCCCGGCCCTGCATCTTGGCGATCTTGGCGACCAGAAAACGCGCCAGGTCGGGTACATCTTCGATACGCTCGTTCAAAGACGGCATATGGATGGGCATGACGTTGAGGCGATAGTAGAGGTCCTCGCGAAAGTCGCCGGCCTTGACCTCGGTTTCCAGGTCCCGATTCGTGGCGGCGATGATGCGCACATCGACCTTCAGGGTGCGACTTCCACCGACACGCTCGAATTCCCCCTCTTGGAGAACCCGCAGCAATTTCGCCTGAAAGGTGGGGCTGATATCACCAATCTCGTCCAGGAACAGGGTTCCGCCGTCCGCCTGCTCGAAACGACCCTTGCGCTGAGCGCTCGCGCCGGTGAAGGCACCCTTCTCGTGACCGAAGAGCTCGGACTCCAACAGATTATCCGGAAGCGCAGCGCAGTTGAGCTTGATGAAGACGTTGCGGGCACGCGGCGAATTGTAGTGGATGGCATCGGCGACCAGCTCCTTACCGGTGCCGGACTCGCCCCGGATCAGAACGGTCGTATTCCATTTGGCGACCTGGCGCACTTGATCGAAGATCAGCTTCATCGCGTCCGTGTGACCGATGATGCTGTCAAAGCCGTGCTTGCCACGCACCACGCGGCGAAGCTTGTCGCGCTCCTCCCTGAGCTCCCGCCGCTCGTCATCGACCATGCCGGCGAGACGAACGGCCTGGCCGATCAGGTTCGCGACCATCTCCAAGAACCGGGCCCGCTGATGCAGGTGGGTCTCCGAGGCGGGCGGCTGAGCGGCGAAGACACCGACGACACCTTCATCTCCGATTCGGATCGGAACACCGATGAAGGGTAGCTCCGGATCATAGACGCCGAGCTTGTCGAGAAAATGGGGCTCGTCCGCGACCCGGGGCACGACCCATGGCCGATTGCGCTCGAGGATGCGTCCGATGACGCCCTCCCCCGGCTGATAACGAACGGACTCGAAGGGAGCGACCCCGTCTTCGTGCAAGGCGCTGACCAGCAAGTCGCCGGTCTCCCGGTCGACGAGGCTGACCATGCCCTTGCTCAAACGCCCGTGCTGGTGCAGCACCTCCAGCACCTCGGTCAATGTCTGGCTCAGCATCAGCGAGCGGCTCAACACCGAGCTCACCTCGAACAGGGCGGCGAGCTGGGATTCCA
>JAJDOL010000127.1 GCA_022340195.1 Chromatiaceae bacterium | reverse complement strand
CACCAAGGTGGATCTCGCCGCGGCGACGGGCTATCTGGATGCCGCGGCCGGGAAGAGCAGCCCCGACATCAAGACGAAGGTGGAGGCGGTAGCCGGCCTGGTGCAGGGACTGGAGAAAGGCATCGGCTCGGATAAGAGCGGCGCCGACGATGCGGAGTCCTTTCACAAGGCGGAAGCGCAGCTGGCCACGCTGATTCAACAGCTCTGAGGGCTCCCCGGGGCGCGTCCCCTCCAGGTGCGCGCCCCGGAATGGCGAAAAACGGCTACTTTCACAGCTCCCTGACCCCTATCAATCCGTGGGTGGCCGGCATTGTCCTCGCAGACTTGGTTTCCCTGCTCTATTGGCTTTTCGGCGGAGTGTCCCCCCAGCCGTGGGCAGTCCATTTCACGCAACACGGTGTCCGCACCGGTCTCGCCGCCCGAGCAGGGTACGACGGCCAACGGGCGCCCCGAACCCTCGAGGAGAGAATCATGAACAAGCAAGCGTTCAAGCGACCTCTGATCGCCGTCGGTGTGTTGGCACTCGTCGGTGCCGTCGGTGCCCAGACCTATTACACCCGCGAACTGGCGCGCCGCGTAGCGTCGAACGATTCGAAGGCTTCCGCGGCGTCCGTTGCGGCATCGTCCGCCGGACAAAGGGATCCCTGGACTGCCCTGCATGCCGACATGATGCGCATGCAGGCGCGGATAGGCTCTATGTTCGACAACGCCTTCCGGGGCGTCCACGCCATGCCTGACAATGCGTTTCAACCCGGCGGCGGCAAGGTCACCCTGGAGGAGCGGGACGGCAACTACCTGGTCAAGGCCGACATCCCGGGCGCCAAGGAGAGTGACGTCGACGTCAATCTGGACGGACGCCTGCTCAGCATCTCGTCCCAGACCCAGGGCCAGGAGAAGCAAACCGCCGATAATGGCCAGGTGACACGCCAGGAAAGCTATTCGAGCTCCTTCCAGCAGGCCTTCACCCTGCCGGGGCCGGTCAACGCGTCGGGTATGCGTAGCCAGTACCGGGACGGTGTGCTGACTGTGACCATTCCGAAGGCGGGATGAGGGATTGACAATCGATGGAAGGAAAATTTGCGATATTGGCACAGGGATATGCCTGGGTTGAAGAAGTGCGCGTTTTTTGTTCGTACCTGCGACAGAATTGCGCCAAGCAAATTCGCGTTCAGACTAGCAACGGTAAGGCATTGAAGGCAGCGCGTCTCCCGGCACCATCAAAACGTCTGCCGAAAATCACCACTCCAGGGGCGCAGGTGATCGATCAGGAGTTTTTGCCGAAGTAACCTGGGTTGTCGAGGGTCCTTTCGTGGGACAGGAATTTACTGCCTCGACCTTACTTTGTAGGGCCTCCCTCTTGCAGGTTTGCCAGCCGATTATCGAGCCGGTCCTCGTTTCGATGCTTGAGTTTTTCAGTGGGCAACCTCCCGTGT
Source organism: Chromatiaceae bacterium (assembly GCA_022340195.1). Taxonomy (GTDB): domain Bacteria; phylum Pseudomonadota; class Gammaproteobacteria; order Chromatiales; family Chromatiaceae; genus Thiosymbion. The sequence goes on along the minus strand of JAJDOL010000127.1, from coordinate 1,909 downwards.
ACGTAGAGCCAGGCCAGGCGGTGCGCTGCATAATTCCGCCCCTCCAAGCGGATCATGCGATACCCTGAAGTCGACATCGTTCCCGCTTCCTTGCCGAAAAACCGCTTTGCCAATTTCCAACTTGTCTCGGTAGCGAACGAGCTTTTCGCTTGTGCTCGCCAACGGAAGACCCCGGTCTCGGGATCGTAATCGAGTAACTGACGCAGACGGCTTTGCGTCAGCCAACCTGTCGCAGGAGGTGCGTTGGCGGCCATGTCTATGTACCTGCATTAGAGCGCGTAATATTTCAGGATTTTTTCAGCGTCCCGTTTTTCCTTGACGTCCACGTGCCTCAAAACAAAAAGCCGAAACCCTCGAATGACCCTCGCAATGGTCACCCTCAGGTTTCGACCTCCTAGATCCCCAAACGATCGGGAACCACATATCCGAAATATGTCGCCCCCAACGTTTTGAGGTTGGTTCAGCGTTGTTCTTGGTGCCTAAGCACCACCCACGGGCACGGCGTAGATATTCATACATTTAGTCCACGTGCAGAAATTTAGCGAGCCGCAGATCCACAAGCACTCGATCCAGATCAACGAAGCAGATGAAAACGCCGAAACTCTTCTCGGCTCTGGATTAGCGACGGGCAATCCGGGAAGGAACAGACAGATGCTTGCCGTGTGATCCGGAAATGACGGGTGGAGTGTCACCTTTCGTCCCTCCGCTAACAGCGCGAGCGTCTCAGGTACTCCATGCGCGAAACAGCAACTGATATGCCCCGTTACGACTTGCGGTTGCTCATGGTGCCTCCTTTATTCCGCCGATACCGAAGCCGCTTACTGTCCCAAAACATCCTCCGAAGGAGCTTCGGGAAGAAATCTCGCTAACTCCACAAACGTCAATTCCTTCACCTCGTATTCCTGCAAAGTGGCCAACAGGTTGTAGGTGTAATCACCACTACGTCGGTTTTCTGATTCTGGTATCTTTACGTTTTCACTCATTGCAAACGGTCTCACTCTTGATCTTTTAGCTGCGCTAGTCTGCGGGCCGCAGCGGTACCGATGTGACTTTTCCTTTGTCAGTCCGCTGGATCCGAGGCCGGGTGTTGCAGGTTGAATCAGGCAAATCGCAGGCCATAATTCCCACGACCGCTAATGGATTCGCAACAATGCGAACTGGGTCAAGTTTCGCCGTCGCACAACCGGCCCATTTCCTCGAGATTACGCGCATGTGAGGGAAGCGAGGGACTGGCGCAGTGCCAACCGCTGCTGCCCGTATTAGAACTGAGATGGAAATCGTCGCACCAGGCCGACAGTCCAGGCTTGAGATCTGCCCGTCGGCACGTTACATCGATCAGCACACCAAGATTCAATCGTTCTCTCCAACAATTGCCCGATTCCTTGACGCACACTGGCGCGCTTACATAACGCGGACTTTCATCTACGGTGGCAGGGATAGTCAGAGGTGGCGTGATGCCGTCGTAACGATGACCGATCTGACATGGAGTGTGCGCCCCAAACAGGACGCGGAGCGTCGACGCCGGCTCGTGGCATCGCTCCCGCAACTGTATGCGCGGTTGCATGCTGGTCTCGAGTATCTTGGAGTAGACGCAGCCGATCAAGACACGTTTTTCGCTTCTCTGGCTAAGCAACATCAAGCCGCTATGAGCGCGTGAGCGCCGCGGCGACCGCTGGACGGCCGGAGTACAAACGAGTTGTCGCCGAGCGCAGTGCGAAAGGGGGACGACTGGGATGCAAGGCGTTTACTGAGCGTTTTGCGCTATCTATAACTCCTTGTTTTTAAATGGTGGAGCCGAGGGGGATCGAACCCCTGACCTTCGCATTGCGAACGCGACGCTCTCCCAGCTGAGCTACGGCCCCATTAGGGTGTAGGATTCTTGATCGGATTCGGCGTTCGGTGAAAAATT
>JAJDOL010000125.1 GCA_022340195.1 Chromatiaceae bacterium | reverse complement strand
GTCCGCCCATGCATGCAGCCCTTAAACGCCGCGTTCAGAGCGGCCCGCATCTCTGCCGGGGCCATCCAGTTGTTGGTGGGGCCCGCATCCTCCTCCTTTTCGGAGCAGATGAAGGTACGGTTCTCGACGCGGGCCACGTCGTCGGACCTTGTCGTCCGTTTCGAGAGCAAGGTACAGGCTATTTTCAGAGAAGAATATTCGCTTCTTTGGCGACAACTTCTCGAAAAAGGCGAATGATTGCGTGGAGGTTAGATCCGGTACGGAGTAACCGGGGGTTGGGCTATTTGTCGCTGCGGGAAATCAGGTTGCACGCCCGAGCGCTGATGGCGACCACTGCCGGGTGCCTGAGCCGGCGCTCGGCGACGATCGTGCAGTAACGAAACTGAAGTTGTTCCGAGCGCCCGACGATCTCGACTTAGTGCTAGCTGACCACCTTCTGCCAGACCGCGATGGGCGCGAAGAAGACTCCCGCACTCGCCGAGCCGATGGTTGAACAGGCGCAAGCTCAGACCGGGCGCGACTTTCGTGTATCTTCGAGCTCGGTTCCGAGCTGAAGGATCTCGTCCGCGTTGCTCGGGACGGTACGACCGTCCTCGGTCAACGTTCGGTTGTACCCCAGCTTTGATTTCCGTTTTCTCGATATATTGGCAATGAACATTCGTTTTTATCAAGACTGAGAGGCGGTGTACCCTTGCCGAACGCTGAAATGCCCCGGTGATCCTGAGTCTGGCCGAGCCTAATTTCGAGAATTTCGACTTCGGGCTGCTGATGCCCGCGGCGGGCATCGGTTCCCGCGGCGATCCATCTCGACCGCGGCACCAGCCTGGAAAGCGCCGAAAGCGCCATCAACCACGGCTGCAACGGCTTCATGATCCTTGCCTCGGATCGGTCTTTCGACGCAAACCTTCGCCTCACCCGGGAGGTTGTGGCAGTGGCCCATTCCTTCGGCATGCCGGTGGAGGGCAAACTGGATCTTGTTCCTGGTGCCGAGGGCAAGGATTCCGGCCACCACCCGGATGAGACCGCGTATTCCGACGTCGCAGAGGCTAAGCTTTTTGTCGAAGAGACGGGCGTCGACTTTCTAGCCGTTCCCATCCGCATGTTGACCGGAGGTGTGCGGAATGCGACCGAGACCGATAATCGGCGTCTGCGGCAGATCGACGAGGCGCTGGGGATCCCGCTTGCGGTCCAGGACGGAGCCGAGCCGTCGGACGATCAGCTCCGGCACCTGATCGCAAACGGGGTGACCAAGATCAACCACGACGCCGCATTGGCCGGCGCGGCGGAGGCCGCGCGCGATACACGAGACCGCGCGCGGGAATCCCGATAGGGCCTATACCAGCCTGATGCAAGGGGTGAAGGATGCGGTTGCCGAGGAGGTGGAGCGTTGCATGCGCCTGGGTGGCTCGGCCGGCCGCGCTGCGGATATCCTCACCGCTTGTGCGTCCTGGCTGCCGGTCGAGCATGTGATTGTCTATATCGAAATCTGGATACGACAAGACGAAACCGAGCCGGGCCGAAACGCCCTGAAACAACGCAACCTGAGCTCAGAAAGGCAAGCGATGCTTGCGCCATCACATCGGGGAAGGCAGGACCGTACGTTGGGCTGAGCGATGCAAAACCCGACGAGACTATTCGTTGGGCTTCGTACGTCAGCCCAACCTACGAAACTGGGTGGATACCGAACGACTCCAAAACCGGCTCGGACCCCAAGAACGGTTAACGACTCGCCCCGCGAGCCCGGCATGAGTCATTGCGCCTTTTTTTCACCACATCGAATACGACCACAATGAACCAAGGTTTGAGAATCGCCGTGACGCGCCAGCGAATGCTGCTGCGAGCGCATTTGGCTGCAACGATGGAGCGCTTGGCCCGAGCTTGCGGCCTGGTTTTTCCAGAGCGACTGGCGCTCGAGCAACAGCTGCGGGAAGGTCTGGAGTCGATACGCTCCTGTAAATATCTCTACGTGCTCGATCGGGATGCGCACCAAGTGACGGCCAACGTTTCACCGAAGGGACTCATGGAGGAGCACTTCGGGCGTGACCGCAGTAGGCGTCCTTACCTGGCAGAAGCCTTGGCCGGCGAGCCCTTCCACCTGTCCCAAGCCTACATCAGCCGCAACGCACGACGCCCATCCTTGACCGCCGTACAGCGGATCGAGGTTGGCGATGGCCGTCTCTTAGGTTACCTGGGCGCGGACTTCGATCTGCGCGAGCTGCCTCTAACCCGCGAGATCTACGAACAACCCCAGCAATGGATTCAGCTCAAGGGCGATCCCGCAATTCGTGGTGGCTTGTTTTATCAGCAACGCGTTGAAAGCCTCATGGACGGCCGCATCGACGAAGTCCTGGACCTCCTTGCCGAGCTCGTCGCAGTCCACGGCGTTTTTCACGGGAAGCTTCACTTTTCGAGCTCGAGGGCGACCCTTTGGCTGGTCGACGATCCTTTTCGGTTTCGTATTCTCGATATCGATGACTTGACCGATCCGGATATCTGCCTCGCCTATCCACAGCGATCCTACCCCGAGGGGGCAGACATTCCACTCGCTCGAGTCGGCGAAGTCTTTCGGACTTTTCGCGCGTTGCGATTCATGGATGAGACGATCTACCTGCGATCCGGATCTCTCAATGTCTTCAACGGCATTGTCGGGCTCAATTTCTCCTGTGACGGCTCGCACTATATGCCATGGAACGAATTCCTCGACAAAAACCTGGGGTTTTGGCTGGGTACAGATGAAGCGGACTCGAATGGGTAATCTTCACGCCATGGAGACCCTGCTCACTAGGTAGCCTGGTGTAGCCAACAAAACAGGTCAGCAAGACAACCCCTTCGAAAGGATTGACGCGACCGGGACCGTGGAGCCCATAACCGACAACGAACAGCGATAAGGTCAGCGCCGCCATGATCAGGATGTGCCGGGAGAAGACCTCCGGCCCCACCGAGACCAGAAGCGCCAGGCCGAAGGCGATTGCGAGAAAGCTCACAGCGCCCACCCACAGGACCGCGTGCGACGCTCGGCCCACCGCCGGTCGGTCATCTCCAGCCCCGTCACCGGGCAAATCGAGCTGACGCGCTGCAACAGTGGGTCTCGCGCCGTTTCTCAATCCAGACCAAAAAGCCGGCGGTAGAAATGGAAGCGCTTTTCCTGTTTTCTTTGGAGCTTGTCTCTCTTGCCATTGGATTCGTCTTTTTTATTGGAATCAACTGCAGAGCCCATTCAAGGGCGGATAGGATGAGGAGCTTGCGCCAGTGGATCCTCACCGGCTCGTCTCAGCGTCGCACCTGGCGCGAGCGCACCGGTTACCGGCACCGGCTGCGGGAAGGCTCCACACGGCGAGCCCCGCGCCGTGGCTTCGCTGCGGATGGCCCAAAAGGCCTCGCAAACTCGGCGATTATGCGCGGGCGGATGCGCTGTTTGTCCAGCCATTGGTCGATGCCGGCGCGTAGCTGATTGCTGCTGCTTGGCAGCAGAAACGGTGCGCCCTCCAGACAGCAGGGAAAATCACTTTCCAGCCGCACCCTCAGCTTCTCCTCGGCAAAAAAGCTTATCGCGCACTCGCCGAGCTTGTGACTGAAGCCCCTGGTACTGACAGTGGGCGGGATCGGGCGATCGGCCAGGACGAGATCGAGGCGATGCACGGCCAACTCCGCCAGCAGCATATCGAGACCCGACTCGCGGCAGATCAGGCGCACGGAATCCGACATCTGCAGGGCGGGCTGGAGAATTCGATGCGCGATGGACTTGGGCAGCACTTCGACCACGCCGACCCTGGCCCTTGGGGAAGGTCGGCCGGCAACTGACGGATGACCTCTTCCATCTCGCCGCCCAGCGAGAAGATCTCGTCCGCATAGCTCAAGACCAGCCGCCCGGTTTCGCTCAGCTCCAGGTTGCGCCCGACCCGGGCGAAGAGGCCCTCCCCGAGATACTCCTACAACAGGCTTAGCTGTCCGCTGATGATCTGCGGAGTCAGGTGCAGCCGCTCGCTGGCCCGGGGAACACCGCCCTCCCTGGCCACCGCCCAAAAGTAATAAAGGTGCTTGTAGTTGACCATCGGCTGCCGTTTATTTCGTTAATTACGAATAGGGTCGCCACTATAATCCTATTTTCTTGTCGTGCGCCTCACTCTAGCATGGCCGCTCCGGAAACAGCGACCTCATTGCAGCGGAGGACCCCATGCAGATCGACATCGAGACGAGCGATTTTCCCGTGACCGAAGCCCTGCGCGATCATGCCGAACGGCAGCTGCTTTTCGCCCTGACCTGCTGTGGCGAGCACATTCGCAGGGTCGTCATGCGCCTATCCGACGTCAACGGCCCACGGGGCGGGCCGGATAAGCGCTGCCGCTTGCGGTTGAAGCTGGCCGGCCTGCCCGACCTGGTAGTCGAGGATACCCAGACCGACCTGTACGTCGCCATCGACCGTGCGACCGACCGCACCGGTCGTACCCTGGTACGCAAGATCGGTCGTCGGCAAACCCTGCTCAGGCACGTCGGCCTGCTCGTTTCGGATTAGATTCGATCAGCACAGAAACCAAGCAAGAGGATACGGATATGACGCGTCTGACCAGCCTCGACGAGCTCAAAAGGGGCATCACCCTGCTCGCCTGCGCAACGGATGCTTGCCAAGCGAAGGGCCGATGAGGCTTCAGACCCATGACCGGCGGAGGAAACATGAACGAACATGAGAATACCTCAGGCGCCAACCCGCCTTGGCACACCATGGAGGCTCGGTCGGCTTTTTAGTACTGCACAGCCGCCCCGAGGCGCTGGAACCGGAGGAGGCGAACCAGCGCCTGGCCGAGCACAGCGCTAACCGGATCCCGCCGCCGAGTCGTCTTGCGCGTCGAGCTCGGCCCTCAGCTCGGCAATGTTGTCCTCCAGCTCCCTGAGCCAATTTTGGCGGGCGCGCGTCTCTTCGGCCAGCGCGCGGATCTGCGGATCGGCTTTCTGGCCGATGGGGGCTGTGCCCTTATGCTCGAATCCGATCAACCAGCTCACGAGAGTGGTCAATACAACAGCGATGAGCACCCCCGGTAGCCTTGGGGCCAGCTTCTCGAGTCCGCACATGATGGCCAAGGCAGCGGGAGCCAATACAGGAAAGGGAACAACCGAACATGGAGGTT
>JAJDOL010000101.1 GCA_022340195.1 Chromatiaceae bacterium | reverse complement strand
ACATCCGTGACTGCGTTGCCGTACGCGAAAATGGGGGTCATTTAGTCCACTAAACTCCGCCCATTTTCACGTACGGCGCCTTATCACGAACGCTCAGGGACGCCCTCGCTACGGTCTCCGATTTTTTCACAAGCTCTGAGCCCTAGAGGCTTCCCTTTCCCTGGAGCACCCGGATCTGCTCCAGCAAGGGATCCGTTACCGGCTTGAGCTTGCGGCGCATGAGGCTGCCGATAGCGGTAGAGTCCCGGAGAACGGGTCGCAGCACTCCATAACCTATTCCCGACAGCAGGCGCATGGCAGCGACGTCCGCCGACAGGCTCGGCGCCGCCTCACAACACGCGCACACACTCTCCGGGGCGTGAGGGCCACGAGCGTAGTCTTGTGCATCCCGCAACAGGTCCCCCATCGGCAAGTCCGGATCGCCTTTCGGGCGCAGAGGTGCGAAATAGTCACGTGCCAGATCGAGCGTCGTCTGGACCACGTCCTGGGTAGGCGGTTTCGCGAGTACGCTGGAGAGCGTATTGAGAAAAGTCTGTCCCGCCGCGGAGTGCACCCGCAACAAGATGGCGGCGCAATCATTACCGGCTCGCGCGAGAAGCCGGAGACTGGGCGCGTGGCTTTCTGCGTCACTCCGGGCGGGCAGGGGCTGCGGCAGGTCATCCGGCAAGGCTTGTAGAAAACCCACCAGGTAAGCTTGTTTGCGGGCGGACTTCCTCCACAGCGATAACCGATCCTTTTCGTCGATCAGCCCAGGCTGGAGTACCAGCCGGACCGACTCCATCATCTTTTCGGTTTCGGTCTCAAAAGGGAGAAATTCCAACAGGTAGCTCGCTAGGATTCTTCCCATCTTCCCCCCAACGATCGCCGGGTTCGCGAGCATGCGCCGCGCGTTTTCAGCATCCTCCATCGCCCACCAAGCCCGTCTAGCAAGCTCGTCGGTCAGACCGGGAGAACAGACAGCGGCGACCACGGCCTCCGGCTCGCCGAGCATCAGGAGCTGTTCCAAGCTCTCGTCGCGCATCTGCCCCATACGCGTCCACCGCCGGAGGTAGATCGGATAACCGCCTGGTGAGCCCAGGATATAGCCGGAGATGAGCTCCTTTACCGCGCGTAGATAGTGCTCCACACGCCCTTCGATATTGAGGGGAACCTTGGATTCGCCCTTCGCGAACAAACCCCAAACGACCATCCTGGACTCGTCGATCCTGATAGCCTGCGGTTTGTTGGCAAGCAGGACGTTGAGGCGGAAGGTGTCTTCGCTTGTAAGCTCTGTCATTGGCTGGAACTACTTGGGCACAGCGATCGCCGAGAAAACGCGATCTCACCCGAAGAGCGAAATCCCTCTCCCGGGTTCCCTCCAGCGCGCGCGTCAGCTCTCCTCAGGCGCGCTGTAGTTTGCGTCCTTCGGGTTGAGGAAAATGAAGTGGAACTGGCCCGGCTCGATTTCCACGTAATCCATGGTCGCCTCGGCCAGCAGGGGAACATACTCGGGGGCCATGGCGACATCGACTCCCTCGGTGGAGGAGCGGATATCCTCATCGGTCGCTTCATCGAAGCCCATGCGGTATTCGATGGAGCCGTCCGCCTTCAGGTGGGCCGTAAGGCGCAGGGACAACCCCTCCGTACCGCCCTGTTTCGCGGCGTTACGGACCTGCTCCGCCGCTGCTGTCGAAATTTTGAACATAGTTGCTCGTCCTCTGCGTGAGGACCTCTGGACAGTGTTTTCGATTAGAGAACTGCAACAAGTACCCTTGTCATCATAGGACATAACGATATTGCCTCACCCCGGGTATGTCAAAGCCGGCTTTTGGGATATGCCGTCGACCGGCCATACCGGTTGGCAAGCCCCAAAGGCGAGCTTCGCTTCGAGACTCCCTGCTCGTAGCTACCCTTGCCTTCGCGCCCGCCCCTTGCTGTATCCGCCCGTGTCGGTGCTTCTCGACTTCAGCCCGCCAACGATGCATTTGACCATGGCATCTTCGACGCCCTGTCGGCAACTGCCGTAAGCCGTCAAGACCTGGGCGACAAACATCGAGAAGGTTTCCGTCGGCGGAAACAGTCGTTCACCCTGCGCACACAGCAATGCCTCGACCCGATCAAACAGCGGCGATCCGGTCAGCGGATTGAACATCACATAGGAATCGGCGTTGTTGACATAACACCGGTACGCTGCAGTTGCCTCGCGACAGGACGCTGGCTAGGATGCATGTCGGCTTGATCCTCGCGTGGGTGCTTTGGTTAAGCAACTTTCAGCTTACCAGCCGGGTCGGATAGGGGTTTAAGCTTTGCCCTACCCCGAAAGGGGACTGACTTCCGACGGGTCTTGGATCACGGCTTAGATTCCATTTTAATGGAGCTCCCCGCGAGACGGGCGGTTTCTCCCAATGCATTTGCTCTACAGGATCGCCTATTCTTTTTGTCTCCTTGTACTTGCACCGAAAGGCTTTCTCGCTCTTCTGAAACGAAAGGAGTACAGAAGACATCTCGGCCAGCGATTTGGCTTTTGCTCGAGTGCGGTCAAAAACCGGCTCGCGGCGCAGTCGACCGAGCGCTGCTGGATTCACGCGGTCAGCGCAGGGGAGATGAGGGCCGGGCTCGTTTTTCTGCAGGCGCTTCGACGCCGAATGCCAGAACTGCAGGCGGTCATTACGACGACAACCGCAGCGGGGCAAACTATAGGCAGGCAGGGCTATGCGGACAGAGTCGAGCTGCTTTATTTTCCCTCCGATTTCGCCTTTTGTCAGCGCCGTGCCTATCGCTTGTTCAAGCCGGATTTCATTGCCCTGGTCGAACAGGATCTGTGGCCCAACCATCTCAGGATTGCACGCAAGCTCGACATTCCAGTTTTCTTGATTAACGCCCGGATGCCCGAGCCGGAGGCGCGGAATTATGGACGCATCCGTTGACTCTTTGGACGCATCTTCTCCCAGCTACGTCTGGTATGCGCGCAGGAAAGCGCGGATGCGGCGCAATATGCGAAATTGGGCGTTGACCCGGGCCGCATCCACGTCACAGGCAACCTGAAATTCGACGCTTTGCCGCCTGATCAAGAAGACGACGGCACTGAAAGCCAATTGCGGAAACTGCTGGTCAAGATCGGCGTATCGTCCACATCCCCCATCCTCGTCGCCGGAAGCACCCACCCGGGGGAAGAGGCCGTGTTGATGAACATCGTGGCCGATCTGAGGAACGAGTTTTCACAGCTCTTTCTGATCCTGGCGCCAAGGCATATTCAGCGCGCCCCGCACATCGCCGCTCTCGGAAAGAAGAACGGGATCATTACGACGCGCTCAGCCAGTGCGGAGCGGCGATAGTCAAGGCTGGCACGGTGACGGTGGAGGCGGCCCTTCTTCAGGTCCCAATCATCGTGGCCTATCAGGTGAGCATGCTCAGTTACATTCTCGGACGCACCTTACTAAAAACCCCATATATCGCCATGCCGAACATCCTGCTGGGGAAAAGAGCTGTACCGGAATTCCGCCAGGGGCAGGTGACTGCGGAAAGGCTTGCGGAAGAGGCGCTGAGGGTTTTGGACGACGAAAAATACAGGGAAACCATCCGAAAAGATCTTCAAAAACTTCGCGACGTTTTGGGCGCCCCGGGCGCGATCAAACGGGCAGCGGGCCGGGTTTTGGACGTGGCGCTCGATGAAAGAAACCTTTGGGATACGGTCCCCTGATGCAAACCCTCGCTCGACTGGCAGCGCTTCTCAGGCCGCATCGCGGTAAGGCTTCCATGGTTGCCGTTTGCATGGTGGTCAGTCAGCTCCCTCGGTTTCTTATGGATCCCCCTGGTAATCAAGGACCTCCTGGGACAAGCCATTTCCGAGGGACACATGGCCTTTACGCCCGGATTGGCTCTCTTGCTGCTGGGTTTGGTGGCCATATCGGCTCTAACGGGGGCCGCGGCGTTTCTGCTCACGTTCGACATCGCCCATCGTGTGACCGCTGCGTTGCGAGGACGCTACGTCGATCAACTTCTCCATGCCCCGATGCAATTCCACCGGGATGAAAGCGCCGGCGAGCTGATCGAACGTCTGGCATCCAGCATTGCCGACATCGAATGGTTTATCAGGTACGGCCTGGGCAGCGTGCTCGGCGTGTCGGTGATCTTGCTGGGCG
>JAJDOL010000099.1 GCA_022340195.1 Chromatiaceae bacterium | reverse complement strand
ACATCCGTGACTGCGTTGCCGTACGCGAAAATGGGGGTCATTTAGTCCACTAAACTCCGCCCATTTTCACGTACGGCGCCTTATCACGAACGCTCAGGGACGCCCTCGCTACGGTCTCCGATTTTTTCACAAGCTCTGAGTCGTCCCCGCCTCCCGGCTCGCAGCGATCCAATGGCGTCTTCCGAATCAGCCATTTCGACACCTCGAAGGTACCCTATACCGGATCCGAGGGCGGCGAACGGCGCATCAACCGTCTTATCCAGCGGTTTTCCGGCAACAGAATCGCGAGCACCAACACCAGGATAAGGCCCTGATACCAAAGGCTCCCGAGCCAGCTCGGCGTCACACCCGTCTCGAACCAATTCGCCGCTAGTCGCTGCAGGTTGAAGAAGCTGAAATAGGTGAGAAATGCGAGAAACATCCGTCCGCTGGCACGCTGACGCGGCGACGTCGCCGTCAGCGGAATTGCCAGCAACATCAGGGTGAAGATAGCGAGCGGACTGCCGAATCTATACTGCAGCTCCGCTTGGTCCTGTGGATCCTGCGAGCCCAGGAGCTCCTTAGTCTGAAAGCTGGCACGCTTGCCGCTTTTGAAGTGCTCGAGCTCCGTTGGCTCAATACGTAGATTGTATCGCTCAAAGGCACCGATCGAATAGTCGGCCTGTCCGGGAATCCCATCGTAGCGATGCCCGTTCAGCAGGGTAACGAAGTGATCGCCCGATGCCTCATCGGCACGCCGCAAGCCGGTTTCGCTGATCACCAATCGGATCCGATCCTCGCGCCGATCGTGGATAAAAATGTTGCGTAAAAGCTTCTTGTCCTCGATCTTCTCTACGTAGACGGTAACCAGGCCGTGCTCATGCTGGTAGAAGCGTCCCTGCTTGATCCCAGCGATCTGATTAACCTGATCCTTGCGCTGATGGAGTATTTTCTGGATCTCGACGACAACCAAGGGTCTGAGCGCGAAAGAGAACGAGGCGGTCAACAGGGCAGCCGGCAACGCCAGGTAGAACAGGGAGCGATAGATGCGCCTAGGTCCGAGTCCGCAGGCACTCAACGCGATCAACTCGCTGTCGCGGGACATACGGCCGAGCGCCACGAGGATCGAGATGAAGAACGCGGGCGGCATCAGGCTGGAGATGTCCCGCGCGATCTGCAGCCCCACGAAACGCACAACCAGATCGCTGCCCAGGGCACCTACGTTCACCTCTTCCAGAGTGCGCAGAATGAGCATGCTGAGAACGATCAGCAGGAGCGTACCCAGAATCGCCGAAAAGACCTTGAGCACCTCCAGCAGGATATAACGATCGATGATGCCGAACATGATTGCGGAACGGGAGGGGAGGAAGGGGTATTGTCGCACGCTTCAGGCGAATTTCACCTCAAACGAGGGTCCACCGCATGGTTGGAGTACTCATTCGTTCTCCCTTCCTGCCCCTCGCTGGTCACGGCCTCCTGCACCCCAGGTCCCAGGCATCAGGTCTTGTCGCTGCAGGATGCCACGCATCCGCAGCACGCCCCGGCGCTCACGATTGACCCGGAATCTCCCGATCATCGGCCATAAATTGAAAACAGAAATCCTGTATCGATTGGGTATAAAATGGTGGGTGCTTTGGCGTATACGCGGCGTGCCGAAGCCCCAGCAAGTTAGCAGGAATTTCAATTTTCGGCCGAAATTGCGGAAAACCCCAAGTTGGGGCGAGCTCGCTGACCTCGACAATCTACGGATTACGATTGCGTTTTCGTTGGGGTTCGTACCTCGCCGGCGGCGAGCACTTTCACAGTCTCCGTAGCCTGGGAGCGAGGCGTAGCCAGGCTCCTGGGCTACCACCAAGCGCAGGGTAAACGGGGTACTGGGATGTCCCGTTTCGCATCCCGAGCACGGCAACACTCCGACTTGTACGAGCGAGCCTGCCCCCGAATTCTCCGCGGCAGCATGAGCCAGTAGGTACGTAACGCGATGAGCGAGACGTTACGAGAATCCGACTTATCGGCTGATTCTCAGCCGACGCCGAACCGGCCCACAGGACGTGGGCTAGTGATCGTATGGGCCTTTCTACTGCTGTTGGTGCTGACGGCACTATGGAGGATGACCGATGCCACAGCCCTCATCGATCCGGACGAAGGACGCAATGCCGAGGTGGCACGGGAGATGGCAGAGAGCGGCGACTTTATCGTCCCGCATCTCAACCGCCTGCCCTACCTCGATAAGCCCATTCTGCTCTTCAGCGCCGCCGCTATCTGCATCCGTGCCCTGGGTGCGACCGAGCTGGCGGCACGCCTCCCAACCCTGACCTTCACCTTCGCCACCGTAGCGCTCGTAACCGCCTTTGGCTGGCGTCGTTTCGGTCGCGATACGGGACTGCTCGCCGGTCTGATGCTTGCCACCGCACCTCTCGTGATGGTCTATGCGGGTATCGTAATCTTCGACGCACTCTTAATGTTCTGGGTGAGCGCCGCGTCCATCGCCTTCCACTTGCGCTTGCAAGACCGGGGGCTCGGCTGGTGCCTCGCGGGCTGGACCGCTGTCGGATTGGGCGTGCTCACCAAGGGCCCGGTGGGTCTCCTGCTCCCCCTGCTCATCGGTACCGGCGAAGCGATTGCCTGCCGCGTGCCGATGCGTCGACTGTTCCACCCTGCCGGAATCGGTGTCTTCCTACTGTTGGTACTCCCCTGGTTCCTGGCCGTCACCCTGCGCCACCCGGAGTTCCCGCACTATGCGTTCGTCCGCGAGACGTTCGAACGCGTCGCGACCGATAGTATGCGCCGCACGGCTCCCTTCTATTACTTTCTTCCAATCCTGCTCGGCGGCGCCTTTCCCTGGTCCACACTGCTTTTGGTGGGCGCGGGTCAGATCACTCGGTATTGGCGTGAGCGCACGGGGGCCGCCCGGGATGAGGCATTCCTTTTGCTCTGGCTAACACTACCGTTCCTTTTCTTCACCCTCTCCCAATCCAAGCGCCCCGGCTACATATTGCCCGTTATTCCGGCACTGACCCTTTTGGCTGCAAGGATACTGAGGGATTCCTCCGATAGCCTCCGCCGCGTCCTCTGGATTTCGGCACCCTTAGCGGCCGCACTGGGCGGGATATTTCTGCTCGGAGCCGATCGAATCGCGGAGCGCATCGATTCGGTGTCCGTCTCGGAGGCGCTACTGGCCAGTGCTCCGCTTATCGGCACGGGGTTAGTGCTCGCGGCGGCCGTTGCGCTAGCCGCACGCCGCTTCGAGAGCATCGCGATTGCCGGGCTCGCACTCATGCCCATCATGGTAATCATCGGCGGTCAGCGCCTGATCGAGGCACTCGGCGAACAGCGTTCCGCCCGCGAGATGTCCCGCGTCGTCGAGAAGGCAATTCCCGATGACACCCGAATCATAGGTATCAACACCTACCCCTCCTCCCTGTCGTACTACCTCGAGGCGAACGTACACCTTGCGACCCTCTATGGCACCGAGCTCAGAAGCAATTACATCTTGGACTACTTGG
>JAJDOL010000098.1 GCA_022340195.1 Chromatiaceae bacterium | reverse complement strand
AAATTGAGTGTCCGCTTCCTGCGCCGGCCGCCTGCCGTTCCTCACAGACGTCGGAGACCGCTACCGGCGTTCACCGGCCGGTAGGGCGCACTCGGGTGACAGACAGCAACTGGGACATTCCCGACGGTCCACTCGCCAAGGCCCGGAGCGCTGAATGATCGCAAGCGCCGATTTCGATGAACCGATCTGGAGTGTCGGTTGTGGCAAAAACAGAACAGCGTCCCCGGAAAGTCGGATAGTCCGAAGTAGGGCGGATTCTTTCTTCCGCCTGTAGCAGGCCGGCGTCTGCTTCCAGCATTTAGCCGACGCTCGCCGGGGTCACGCCAACCGGCAACTTTTCGCCGATCTGAGTCACCGGGAGCTCGAATTGACCTGACACTGTCTTTCCGATGACATACCGACCACTACTGGTTAGCGCCCCGGCATCGCTTGCGTTCACCCATGATCGATGGCTGCACTCCGTAAACGATGCCTATACCCGGCACCGCCCCTGGGCTTGGGCGGGAACCCGCCGATTAGTACAAAACCTAACGGGTTGAAACCCAAATCCCTTGAGACACAATTCTTGTATGATTCGTTAAGGATCCGGATCGTTCGAGGTATCCGAGCGCAGTTCCGTCATGATTCCGAAAAAGCTCCGCACCATCCGCCAGATCTACGCAATCTTCTTCTTCGCCTTGTTCCTGGTGCTGCTCCTGCTCACCAATTACGCGGACCTGAAGGGCTTCGAGACCTCCCTTTTCCTGGAGCTGGATCCGCTGACTGCCTTGGCCGCTTTCCTCACCAGCGGCACCTTCTATAAGGGACTGCTCTGGTCCTTGCTGATCATAGTCCCGACCCTCTTCCTCGGTCGCTTCTTCTGCTCCTGGATTTGCCCCCTGGGTATCCTGAATCAGTTCACCAGCTGGCTCTTCAACCGGCGGCGTCCATCCGAGGAGTACGAAATCAACCAATACCGCCCCGTCTACCGCCTGAAGTATTACCTGCTCGGGGCCTTCCTGGTGCTAGCCCTGTTCGGCAGCCTGCAAATCGGGCTGCTGGATCCCATTGCCCTCTTGGCGCGCTCCTTCACCGCTTCGGTGTTGCCTGCCGCCAACCAGGCCGGCGCGGACATCTATATCACCCAGCCGGTGTTTCACGGTGGCGCCTTGATCGCCGGCATCCTGGTCGCGATCGTGCTTGCGAATCGGCTCATGACCCGCTTTTTCTGCCGCGTGCTTTGCCCGCTGGGAGCGCTACTGGGACTGCTGGCGCGACGCGCGCCCCTGCGTATTCAGCGCGACGTCGACAAGTGCATCGACTGCAACAAGTGCCTCAAGAGCTGCCAGGGGGGCTGCGACCCCCACGCGGAGCTGCGCCTCAGCGAATGCCACGTCTGCATGAACTGCATCGAGGATTGTCCCACACAGGCCCTGCACTTCGGGCTACCGCGGGAGCGCAGCTCGATACACCTGCCGGTGGATCTGAACCGGCGCCGACTGGTAGAGGGCGCGGTTGCCACCGCCGTCCTCTTCCCTATGTTGCGCAGCTCGGTGTCGGCCAACAGCAATCCGAGCCCGGCTGTGATCCGTCCGCCGGGGTCGCTGTCTGAAGAGGAGTTTCTCGGCAGATGCATCAAGTGCGCCGCCTGTATGCGGGTCTGCCCCACCAATGTGCTCCAGCCGGCCTTGTTGGAAGGGGGCATCGAGGGACTTTGGACGCCAATCCTCAAGAACCAGCTCGGCTATTGCGAGCAAAACTGCGTTTTGTGCGGTCAGGTCTGCCCCACAGGGGCCATTCGTTCCATCTCGGTCGAAGAAAAGATCGGCGCCCCGCCGTTCGAGAAACCGGTGAAGCTGGGCACCGCCTTCTATGACCACGGTCGTTGCCTGCCCTGGGCCATGCACACGGAATGCATCGTGTGCGAGGAGATGTGCCCCACCTCACCCAAGGCCATCTGGTACAAAACGGTGGATGTGGGATACAGAGATGGATCCACCAAGCCGCTCAAGCAGCCCTACGTGGATCCGCGGCTGTGCATCGGCTGCGGCATCTGCGAGAACAAGTGCCCGGTGGAGGATCTTGCCGCCATCCGAGTTTCCTCCGTCGGTGAGACGCGCTCGGAGTCGAACCAGATGATTTTGGAGCGCTAGTGAGCGACGCCGAAGATCTGGTCGAGCGCCTGCGAAGCTGGCTGATTCGCCTCGATACAGCCCAGGTTGCAGTGAGCGGTGGCGTCGACAGTATGACCCTCGCGTTGCTCGCCGGTCGGGTCCTGGATGACCGAGCACGGATGTTCCACGCACGTTCGCCGGCGGTTCCTGACGAGGCCACGGCACTTGTCGAGCAGATAGCGCTACGTGAGGGCTGGGCTCTGAATATCCTGGACGCCGGGGAGCTCGAGGACGAGACTTACCTCGCAAACCCCTACCGGCGTTGCTTCCACTGCAAGAGCCACCTTTACGACGCCCTGGCAACGGCCGGAACGGGTACCCTGCTATCGGGCACCAATGTCGACGATCTAGGCGACTTCCGCCCCGGCTTGGAGGCTGCCGAGAATTTTCAGGTCCGCCATCCCTTCGTGGAATGCGGCATTGACAAGACGGGGGTGCGCCGCATCTGCCGGCATCTGGGCTATTCTAATATCTCCGAGCTGCCCGCATCCCCGTGCCTGTCCAGTCGCATCGAGACCGGCATCCGCATACGACCCGCCGTGCTCGGCTTTGTCGACCGGGTCGAGACCCTGTTGCGGCAGGAGCTCCCGGCACAGGTCGTGCGCTGTCGTATACGCCCATCGGAGATCACCGTGCAGTTGGATCCTTCGGTCCTGTCGCGCCTATCCCAGGCTGCTACAGCAGATTGGAGCGCACGAATCCTCGATCTCGCCGTGCCTCTGGATCTTCCGACCGCCGTCCGCTTCGAGCCCTATCGCATGGGAAGCGCCTTTGTTCCTCAGGCCTAATGCTGCCCGTCACTCCAGAGGGTTAACACACTGGCTCGAGGCGAAACCTCCTCCAGGAGCTGGTTCCAATGCCGAGCGACGGTCTCCCAGTGGTATTCCCGACCGGTACCGGGAGGCCGATCCCGGCCACTACAACCCGTGCCGCTGCCGGTTGCGGTCCTCCTGGGCCTTGAACTGTTGGAACCTGGGGATGAACTTGTCCCAATCGATGATATGGGAGTCGATCTCCGGACCGTCGATGCAGGCGTGCTTGCGCACCAGCTTGCCGTCGAGCGTTACCGGCACCATACAGGCGCCGCACATGCCGGTGGCATCCACCATGATGGAGTTGAGGCTGGCGATGGTGCGCACGCCGTAAGGCTTGGTCAGATCGCTGACCGCGCGCATCATCAGCGGCGGACCGATGGCGACGACTTCGCCGACCGTGCGGCCTGTCCCGGCCTTCGCGGTCTCCAGCATCTCACCCAGGGGACCGGTGACGAAGCCCTCGATCCCGAAGCTACCGTCGTTGGTGGTGTAGATGACATCCAACGTCTCCGGGTACTGGGTCTGCAGCAGGCCGATGCGCTCATCGGGCTCGGCCCAGAACATGAGGTCCTCGGTCCTGAAACCGGCGATCAGGGTCACATGGTTTCCCATCCGCAGGTGCTCGCGCATGATGGGGTACACGGGCGGTAGCCCGACGCCTCCCGCGCAGAAGACCACCGTCTCGCCCTTGTCGTATCGATGGAGCTGGCTCGGCAATCCAAGCGGTCCGGCAATGCCCGTGAAGGCGTCGCCGACCTCCATCCTGTTCATCATCATCGAGCTGCTGCCCAGCCCCTGGATGACCATGGTGATGGTCCCCGCGTCCACATCCCAGTCGGCGAGGGTCATAGGTACCAGCTCGCCCTTCTCCCAGGCAAGAACGCGCACGAACTGCCCGGCCTTGGCGGCCTTGGCAATCAGCGGCGAGTGGACGACATGCTCGACGATGCCCTCGGCCAGCACCGTCTTCTCCAGGATCTTCTGGGGGGCCTGGCCCTGCTTGGAGTAGCGCTCGGCGCTCTCGACAAGGGATTTGAGCTCGCTCGGGGTGAAGGGGTTCTGGCCCATGATTTCGCGGGCGGCCTCCTGGCCGTCGCCGGCGGCCTTGATGGCGGTGGAGCCGCCCCGTGCCGCGTCGCCCCCGGTGTAGACGTCCTCCACCGAGGTTTCCTGGGTTCCGGCCTTGATCTCGATGGTGCCCCATTTGCTGGTCTTGAGCTCGGGCTCGGAGTCCTTGACGATCGGGTTGGATGTATTGCCGAGGGCCATGATGACCAGGTCGACCCGCATTTTCTCGATCTCGCCGGTGGCCATGGGGCGCCGGCGGCCCGACGCGTCGGGCTCGCCCAGCTCCATCACGTCGAGATTGGCGTGGCTGACGAAGTGGGTCTTGTCGCTGCCGAGGAACTCCTTGGGCGCCCGCAGGACCTTTAGATCGATGCCCTCTTCCAGCGCATGATGCAGCTCCTCGACGCGCACCGGCATCTCGGCCTGGGTGCGGCGGTAGACGATGGTGACGTGCCCCCCCAGTCGGCAGGCCGTGCGCGCCGCGTCCATGGCCGTGTTTCCCCCGCCGATGACCATCACCTGCTTGCCCTTGGTCTCGGGCAACGGCGTCTCGTAGTCCTCCTTGTGGGCCTGCATCAGGTTGACGCGGGTGAGGAACTCGTTCGCCGACAGGATCCCGAGCAGATGCTCGCCCGGTACGTTCATGAAGCGCGGCAGACCAGCGCCGGTGCCGACAAAGATCTTCCAGAAACCCGCCCGCTTCAGGGCCTCCAAGGTCGCGGTCTTGCCGACGAGGAAGTTTCTGACGAACTTCCCGCCGAGCTGCTCGATCTTCCGCTCCACGTCGTCGATCAGCTCGTTGGGCAGGCGAAACTCCGGAATGCCGTAGCGCAGAACGCCACCCAGCTCGTGAAAGGCCTCGAACACGGTGACCGGGTAGCCTTCCTTGCTGAGCAGGTAGGCATTGATCATACCGGCGGGACCGGACCCGACGACCGCAATCGGTGGAAGCTCGGCCTTCGCCCAGGGGCTGACGACCTGCGGCAGATCCAGGTGTTTATCGGGATCGCGTACCTTTTCGGCCTGCGGTAGGTACCACTCGATCTGACCGATCTCGATCGGCCGCTCGTTATGGGTACATACCCCTTGGCACTGGATCTCCTGGGGGCACACGCGGCCGGTGACATTGGGCAGGGGATTGGACTCCTTGATCAGCTCGAAGGCCTCCTTGAACTTACCTGCCCCCATCAGGTGCAGCACCTCGGGGATGTGGATCTTGACCGGGCAGCCGCCTTTGTTCTCGCCCCCGTCCATCACCGGCATGCCCAGCTCGCAGGGCCGGTCGTCGCATTGCTTGTCCCGTAGAACCTCCAGCCAAACGATGAGCTCGACCTCGCGGAAGCTGAAGCCCTGGCCCATGTAGCCCAGGTAGCCCTGGTTGACCAGGCCGAAGTCCTTCGACCTCTCCTCGGCCGGGCGCATGTAGGGCGGGATGCTGTTGTTCCCCGGCCAATCCTCCGACAGCCCTTTGAACATGGGATAGCGCTCGGAGAGGTGCTCGTCCAGGGCACGGATGAACTTGCGCTTGAACTTGAGCGGAATGTTCCACAGGAACCTGAGCAGCAGGGTGCTCATGTCGTCCCCGCGCAGAAGGAGGTTCCACAGGGTGTGGGTGAAGGCCGCGGGTAGCGCCTCCTGTTGAAACTCCCAACTGATGGCGTTGATGCCCTCGGAGATGAAGACCTGGTTGAAGAACTTGGGATCCTCGACCAGGCGCTTCTGCAGCAACCCGACCTGTTGGCGGAACAGCTCGACCGACTCGCTGTGCTCCAGCTCCCGCATCTCCTCCCTGGCGTCTTCCATCTGGTGGCGGTTGGACTCGATCGCCAGGTTGGCCCGATAGTAGCGCTCCACGTCGTCGCGCTGATAGGCGGCGGGGGTGATCGACTGTTCTCCGAATTGATGTGACATTCTGTAAATCCTCTTAGGCGATTAGCGGAAAACGGCGTAGCAGATTGCGCAGGATTTTCGCTCGTCTACAAGGCGCGACAACAGGCGCATAGTTGGACTATGTCACTGTTGTCGCAACACAGACGACGGGCGAAAAGACAAGCAAGCTGGTATGCCATTTGACAGAGATCGCCTCAGCTCGGCCGATTGAAGCGAATGATCTCGGCGTCGCAATCGTCCGCGACCCGGGAGGCCGTCTGAATCAACTCCGGGGTGATCTGGATCTTCTCGAGTGCACCGGGAATCACGCGGCTCACCTCTTTGGGTTGTCCGTCGACCATGATCTTGGTCTTCTCGAACAGCTCGCTCAGATCCTGGTAGCAGGTCTTGCAGTTGGTGCACTTGGGCGTATCGTCGGCGGTGATCTCCACCAAGGGTCCCGCAGCGCTTCCGGAGCCGACGGACTTGGCGTCGTCGGCGCTGATGGTGGTCGTAATGTCCGCCAGCGGCAGTGTCTGCGACGGTGGCGAGGCCGGCGCACCGGAGGCCGAGGCGAGCTCGGCCATGCCACGGGCGATGGAGTCGATCGAGCTCTCCCTTTGGGCGTTCGACTCCTGATACCGGCGCTGCCACTGCTCGAGCTCCAGGCGGTGACTCTCCTGCATGTGCTCCACGTGCAGACCGCCCAGGTACTCCAGCATCCGCCAGTTCCGGCGCCGCTCCTCGGTCAGCTCCACGATGGCCGACGAGACGGCCAACTTGACCAACCGGCGCTCGGCATCCGTGGACCAGATAAAGGGGATCCTACCGTGGCGCTCTTCGATACCCAGATCGATGTACTCGTGTATGGGCACCAGGTCGCCGTTGCCGTTGGCCGGGCTGAAGTGCTTCTTGAAGCGGCCCTCATGAACCGCGAAGTCAGCCGCCGTAAAGGGGATCTCCATGAGCTGAGCTCGTCCGTTCTCGTCCAGATATTCCAGGGTGGTCGTCGTCCAGTCCTTGCCGATGTCCGGGTTGCCCTCCAGCGAGAAGCGCTCGGCCAGGGTGTCGCCGTTGCGGGGATCGTGGACGAAGACGGGGCTCATGCGGCTCTGCACGGCGTACCCCTCGTGCCGGCTGCCGGCATTGTCGCCGATACCGTGCTCCGACATACAGGCGGTATAGGTATCGAGCAGGGCCGGGGCTTCGTTGTAGCTCAGAAACTTCATGATGTTCTTCATGAAGTGGCTCTGAAGGGAGGCGTTGGTCTGGACTACGAGCACCTCGGGATGGAACGCGGCGATCAGGCCCAGCTCCTTGCGGTCCTCGTGCTTGCCGATATGGGCGACACCGAAGCGGGTCAGGTCCGAGTCCTGTGCGGTGAAGCTGGCGGTGGATGCCTGGCCCCCGGTGTTGGAGTAGGCACCCGTGTTCAGGACCACGATCTTGAGTGGGGTGTGGGTGACCAACAGACGGGACAAGGCGCCGAAGCCGATGTCGTACATGGCCCCGTCGCCGCCAAGGGCGATGACGGCCGGCAGCAGGGAGAGCTCTTCCTGGGAATACTGCTCCCAATTCAAGGTGCGGAAGAAGTCGTCGTGGGTCTCCGGGTTGTATTGATCCACCAAGTCCAGCTTAGCGGTGCGCAGGGCACGGAAGTCCTTGACCGCACTGGCGCTCAGACCCTCGAACAGCCCCTTGGCCAGGGGTACCGCGTCCTGGAACAGGCTGTTCACCCAGGGGTCCGTATAGGGGTTGTTCGGGAAGGTCGAGGCGTAGACGCTGCTGCAACCGGTTGCATTGGCGATCACCGCCCCAGCGGGGCCACGGCCCGTAAGGCCGCTCTCGAAGCGGTACAGGCGCCGCTCCAGGAGGTCGATGGTCTCGCGCATGCGCTCCAGGCGCCCCGGGTCCTGCTCGTCGAACACCACCTTGTCCAGCTTGACCGTCAGGCCATCGATCAGATCATTCAGCTCCTGGATATGTGCCCGGCGCTTGCTTTCGTGGATGGCCCGGTTGGTCGCCATCAGCATGCGGAGGGTGGTCACCTCCCCGCAGCCGCGACAGGCGCCGTGCCCACCGGTCATGGCGTAGTAGTTGTCGCGGTCCAGGATCAGGCGTTTTGAATCGCCACCGGGACGCGTCGCATCCTTCCAGAAGCGCACGGGCGTATTGTGGGTCTTGCTGAGGAACTCGAACTCGGTCTTCAGCTCCTGCAGCACGGTTGCGTCCTGGCGCCGCGCGCTGAGCGCCCCGGGGCCGCAGACATCGACACACTCCAGGCATCCGGTACACTTCCAGGGGTCGATGCTGACGGAATAGAGCCCACCGGAGCCCGGGACCGCCTTCTCCATCACGTCGAAAAAGGGTCGCGTCTTGGCCACGGGGAAGACCGCCAGGGTCTCGATCATCTGCTCGAAGCCGCGCTTGAAGGTCGCGTTCTCGATGCTGAGCCCCCCGAGGGCCTCGGCGGCGATCTCGTGGAAGGGCTTCGGGTCCTTGCTCGGCAGCCTGCGATAGGCGTCGCGGATGGCCTTGTTCAGATCGAACACGTAGGCCTCCATGCCGTCCTTCTGCTGCTCCGTGAGATCGAGACCGCGGATGGCGGTCAGCAACAGGTCGTGAATCTCGTGTACCCGGTTCGGTATGGCCGCATCCGGGCAGACGACCGCACAATCCATGCACGCGGTACACAGATGGGCCGTGTACTTGGGAACTTCGAGACGAAACAAGCCCTTGTCCTTCCAGGCGGAGCTGGCGACGGGCATGAAGAGCCCCACACCGGGGATGACCGGTGCCTCGCCGATGGTGCCGTCGGCGAAGCGTTTCACCATGACCTCATGGTAAAAATCGTTGTCGAAGAAGGCGGACGTCGATGCCTCGCCTGCCGCTCTGACCATGGAGGCGGAAACGCCGACGCCAGGACCGCCCGGCACGGACACCAGCTGCTCGGCCTCTTTGAAGGCGGGCTCCTCGTAATCCACCTTCAGGGTCGCCTCCAGTCCCTCCCTGATCACCGCCATGTTGCTCTCGACGACCGTCTCGCCCTTGGCGCCGAACTTTTTGGTCACCTGTTGCCGGATCTTCTCCAGAACGCTCTTCGTCGAACCGTCTGCGACCGCTTTCTGGACGTGTGGGCACACCGCACTGATCGCACCGATGAAGGCGATGCCCATCATTCGGATCTCTAGATCCGGTGCCGGCGCATGCTTCTTGGCAACCCCGAAGGCGTCGACCACGTACAGGTGGATCCGCTTGTCGCGGATCGCCTTCCGGGCATGGGCCGGCAATTCTTTCCAGGCATCCAAAGGCTCGAGGTGGGACTGCAGGATGAATGTACCGTCGGCGGCGAGCCCACGGAGCGGATTGGTATGGCTGAAGACCTTGTGGTCCGGCGAGACGACGATCTCCACGTCCTCGAGCTCCGCATTGGTAATCTTGATGGGCTCGGGGCTCAAGGAGATGTAGAAATTCGTGGGGGCGCCGCTCTTCTCCGATCCGTATTTTGGCGCAGACTTGGAGTGCAGCCCCAGTACCCCGGCAAGGATATCGGTGAGCAGCTTGCCGGTGGCGATGGTTCCGTAGCCGCCGACGGAATGGAAACGGACCCGAAAGGCCCCGGGCGGCAGCAGATTGGGGTTGTCCCGGGTCTCCAGCGCCATGAACTCGGTTTCCGGGTAGGCCGCCCGCAACCTGGTCTGGAGCTCTGCGATCCGCGGGGAAGGATTGCTCGAGAAGAACTGCGTGCCCAAATAAAAGAAGGGCACGTTGAGCGCGCTCTCCATGTTCTTGTAGGCGGCGATCAGGTGGCGGGGCTGCAGATCATGCGCTCCCAGGCCGAAGATCCCGGTGCTCACCTTGGGTAGGCTGGTGATCGCGGGAATGCCCGGGTGGCGAATCAGATCGCCGTTCTCGCGCGCCTTGAACAGGGCCTTCATGACGAGATCCGTCAGGGCCGTCTGGTCCGAGCGCTCCAGCACGGTCACGGCCTTCTTGCCCGCGATGGCTGCAATCAGATCCCCCTCCGGGAAGGGTTGCAGGAGCTTGATCGAGATCACGCCGACCTTCTTTCCCTGCCGGCGCAAATGGGCGGCTACCGCCTCCGCGTCGTCGGTTACGGATCCCAGCCCGACGATGACGTGGTCGGCGTCCTCTGCTTGAAATGTCTGGACCGGCGAATAAAAGCGACCGGTCAGCGCCCCGTACTCGGCCATCGCCTGCTTGACGAAGCGCGGCACCTCACTGACGAAGTGGGTGCGGTGATCGACCGACCCGGCCTGGAAATCCGGCTGGTTCTGCACCCCGCCGGTCAATCCGGGGCTATTCACGTCCACCAGCGAGGGCACCAGCCGGCGGGTACCTTTCTCTAAGGCGTTGCGCCATTGACGCCGCCATTGGCCCTGCAGCTCTTCCGGAACCCAGTGCAGGGTTTCGTCGACCAGCTCGCCGTCGTTGTCCGCTTCGATGTCCTCGCCCCGCTCCTCGAGGAACGCCCGCAGATGAGCCAGATCGCCCGCCGGGATGTCCCCTTCGCGACGCGCGAGATACTCCCGGAGCTGAAAAACCCGACCCTTGGCGCCGAAGAGGATCTCCTGGGAGACTGTCGGCGCCTTGATTCTGCTCGTCGGGTCGCCGAGAAACTCCTTGAGGAGCTCCGGCTCAGGCATCCGGGCCTCACTCTGCATATGACTGGTCGCAAAGCCGTCCATGGCGTTGGCGACCGGGATCAGGGAAAGCGCGCTCACCCTGTAGGAGATGGCGGCCAAGTCCGCCGCTTCCTGGGGGTTGCTGCCGAACAGCACCGTATAACCGGACGGCAACAGGGCGTAGACGTCGTCGTGCCCGGCCATGACGTTCAGGGAGTGCTTGGAGACCACCCGCGCCGCGATCTGGAGCACGAAGCCGCCGATCTTTTTGCCGACGGTCACGTAGTGGGATTCCAGACCGTAGAGAATTCCCTGGCTCGAAGAGGCGTTGGAGATATAGCGCCCGCCGGTCAAAGCGGCTCCCATGGCCCCGCTTTGGGCGGAGTGCTCTCCCTCCGGCTCGAAAAAAAACGGGTGCCTACCCCATACGTTGCAGCCACCTTTTGCCCGATAGGCCTCGAACAGCTCCGAAATTTCCGTGGACGGTGTGATCGGGTAACCGATCACACCGCCGCAGACGTGCCCCATCACGTGAGCAATCGCACCGTTGCCGTGGATGACGGTTTCGGTGCCAGGGAATCTGTAAGTCTCCTTCCCGCCCCGACCGGAGTCGGTTTGTTCTGCTTTGCTGACACCTGGTTTCGATTCCGCCTGCTCCCGCGGCAAGACCTTTGCCTCGGCCTGAAACATCGCTTTCTCCTGCTGCCGATAGGCAGCTAGTTACGTCTGGATTTCAGTGAAGCTTCGCAAGACGAAGCCTCACCAAAAACTCTTGATCGGGATCTTCCCATTGTTAACTATTTGCTGCGAAAGCAAAACCCGGAGTTCCCATGTTATTTCGACGCCGGCTCGATTTTCGAAGTATGCCGCCGGAACCGGCATCCGAAGCCGAGCGCGCTACCGCTCGGGTCCGTGGGCGTTCGGGGCTCGGATAGAGTCGCCGACAACCGCTTGTACATCCGCAGACCTTCGTCGATTGCGCTGGAAATTAAGCAAAGACTATACCACTTCATCGGCAAGGTGTTTTCGCGAACTTGAAAGCCGTAATCTTGCAATCAACAGACCAAAGACTTGTTCGATGCCCTACAAAGAAGAACACCTTGAAACGTTGGACTTGCAACAAGTTGCCGTGTTCCGAGACTGAGCGCGCCTTTCTCCAACCCCCGCACCGCACGGACAATAGCTCTCTGTGGCCACCTACTCATTCGCACCAAGCTGAGCCCCGCGATGCTTGATGTGCGTTGCGCAAAGGATACAAAGGTCCTTATCCGAGGATAAAGTCCAAGCAGATTGTTGCTTGGGTGCAATATCGTTGTGGTTGTGCTACCTTCTAAGAAAGCTAACGCCGGAGCAAGCGCGAGAAAAGCGATACGGCGTATTCCAGCTTATGACGGGCCGTGCACTCGAACCTGGGAGCAGGATAATGAGACTTAATGGCAACGGCACCGGGCTTCGCCTGGTCTTAGGTACGGGCGAGCGCCTGGAAGGACAGGTGACGAGACTCCGTAGACTTTCCGCAACGAGCGACAAATCGTTCGGCTCTGGTGACAAGCCAAGCGATGCCTCGAGGTATCCCGGGGTGCTATCGCGATCCCTAATCGGCTAGCTGCTCTTCGATCCAGCTGTCAGGGAGGGCTTCCTGCGGCTTGGTCTTCGTGATCTTCAGCACCCCGACGCGATGCTCATTACGCTCGATTCGGGACGCGTCGAGCGCGAGTAGATCCTTGACACTGGCTACTTCGTCGGGCCGGATTTCGCCTCCATGGGGGCCGCCTAGTCCGACAAGGTGCTCCAGGTCTTCGGCGCTCAGACGCTGATCCGTGAAGCGTACCAGGATCTCCTGGTCGCTCGTCTCGACGCCTCCCTCGAGACATAAATGTCTACGGTCTGCGCAATTCCCCTAACCGCCCTCCCCAAAGGCACCCTAATCGGCGTATTAACGTCGCTGGCTTTTTGGTCGTCTTCGAGCTCTGGGCGGATGTTACAATTCCTAAACATCCTTAAAAACCCTTAGGTTTTAGCCGGGTCCTTCAACCCTTTAGGGCCCTCGATTCGTTGCAGCGAGGTAATCAATGGCGGGGCACAGCAAATGGGCCAACATCAAGCACCGAAAGGCGGCTCAGGACAAGAAACGAGGCAAGATCTGGACCAAGCTTATTCGCGAGGTCACAGTTGCGGCCCGTGAAGGCGGGGGAGATCCGGACGCGAATCCGAGGCTGCGTTTGGCGATGGACAAGGCCTTCGGCGGCAACATGCCCAGGGACACGGTGGACCGTGCAATCAAGCGCGGTGCTGGCGGTGACGAGGGGGAGAGCTATGACGAAATCCGCTATGAAGGCTACGGCCCGGGCGGTACGGCGGTCATGGTCGATTGCATGACCGACAACCGCAACCGTACCGCCGCGGAGGTTCGTCACGGCTTCACCAAGCATGGCGGCAATTTGGGCACCGATGGCTCGGTGTCTTACCTGTTCAGCAAGCAGGGCGTAATCAGCTTCCAACCCGGCACCGATGAGGATGCCGTTATGGAAATTGCGCTTGAATCCGGTGCGGAAGATGTTGTGGTCAACGACGACGGCTCCCTGGATGTGATCACAACACCGGAGGGTTTTTCCGCCGCCAAAAAGGCCCTATCCGGTGCGGGCTTCGACACCGAGGTCGCCGAGGTCACCTTCAACGCATCCACCCAAACCGAGCTCGACCAAGAGACCGCCGAGAAGCTGCTCAAGATGGTGGATACACTGGAGGACCTGGATGACGTACAGGAGGTTTACCACAACGCGGACATCTCCGACGAGATAATGGCCGCATTGGATGCTTGAACCAGGATGAACGCGGTTCCGCGATCGGTCCGCATTCCCGGTTCGGACTGCCGGCTCCATCACGACGGTTTCCGCGATCTACCGAGGCGGAGCCTTTCGGTTTCGAAGGAAGCTGATTTTCAGACAGATGTCGGCGCGATCTAGTAGCTCTCTTCGCACGGGGGCTCGAGTTTCTGAGGTTCCCAATAAGCAACGTCCATAAAGTATTCCAGATAGGGAATATAATCCTCCCGATTGTTGAATCCAACCACCGGTGTCCCAAGGGGTCTTCCTCTATAGTCAACAAGCATAAGCGTAGGCGTTGCATAGATACCGTATCGCTTTACGAATACCCTTGTGCGAATCTTTTCACCATCGAAATCCGCGATCTTTCCGCCGCTATTGATATCGAGCTCTCGAATTCTCGCAAAGCTGCTCAATTCACCACGATTCAAGATCGGCTCTAACACGTCCTTTTTGAGGCGTTCACAATAACCACAATCCTGCTTGGTGAACAGAATCATTATCGGAGTACCGAATC
Source organism: Chromatiaceae bacterium (assembly GCA_022340195.1). Taxonomy (GTDB): domain Bacteria; phylum Pseudomonadota; class Gammaproteobacteria; order Chromatiales; family Chromatiaceae; genus Thiosymbion. The sequence goes on along the minus strand of JAJDOL010000098.1, from coordinate 4,321 downwards.
TTCGGGCTTCGGCGGCTTCGGAGCTCCAGTCTTGTGTAACAACGATATCGGCGGATGAATCCGACAGAAGCCCTCCACCAATAAGCAATAGCCCCGGAAAAATCACGGACTGAATTCCAGCTGTCATGATATTGTGCTCTCTTGCGCAAAAGCAGAAGGGAAATACCCTCAACCGTGTTTCAGTAAGCAAGCGTTGCCTGTTGCCGTTAAAGAATAGAGCTCGATCGAATGCGGTAGAATGAGGGATGCGCGCGCCTCGCTGTAGGAAGAATCCATGCCGTGCGTAGGTGATTGCGACCGGAGGTTTTTTGAGAACCCCACGTTTGCTGTTGCGCCATGAGCACCTACGTTTTAACGACTTCCCGCCAGCGGTTGCATGGAGCTGTTCGGGCATCGCTGCGATGGGATCCGTCCCCAGCGTATCCGCCAATACCGCCGATTCACGGCAAATCCCGCGCCCATGAGTAAAGCCAGAGATCACAGAAAAAGCCGTTTGGAGAGGTTGCTTGCCCTTGTATCCCAGCGCGGCCTCGGCTCCCGGATTGAAGGTGGAAAAACGACGTTTCGGCTCTTTGCCCCCCGCGCTTCACGCGTTACCGTCGTGTTTTTCAAGCACCTGGATGCGCCGGAGCGGCAGCTTCTCACTCTCAGTCGTTTCGAAGACGGTGTCTGGGAAGCGAACCACCCGGCCGACCTTCACGGATGGTTTTATTTCTATCGAATAGAAGGGCGACGGCACGGATCCACCGCCCATTTCAACAAGGAGTTTCCGGTCCTAGACCCTTACGCACTGTCCGCAGTGGGGCCGGCAGGACCAGGCATCATCTGGGACGTTGGACGCATCGGCTCTCCCACAGATCCGTTTGATCCGCCGTCCTGGCACGACTTGGTGATCCTTGAAATCCATGTGCGCGATCTAATCAGCCGCGCCCCTATTGAGCTCAACGACGAAGGCCGAATCGGTTTCACGGACCTGAGAAAATGGTTGGACTCGCGGGGTTGCTACCTAAAGAGCCTGGGCATCAATGCCGTCGAGCTGCAGCCCGTCCAGGAGTTTGGCGACTTCTACGACAAGCGACACTACCATTGGGGCTACATGCCAACCAATTTCTTCGCCCCGGAGAGCAGTTACGCGGAGGTACCTGAGTGCGGCTCACAGATCGAGGAGCTACAGGAGCTTGTAGCCGCCTTCCACCGGCAGCGCATCGCTGTGATCCTTGACGTCGTCTACAACCATGTGGGCGAGCCGAATCACCTGCTGCACATAGACAAAGAGTATTACTTTCGCCTCGACGATGAGGGCAATCTAACGAACTGGAGTGGTTGCGGCAACGACCTGCGTTGCGACACGCCCATGGGCCGCCGCCTCATCATCGACAGCCTCACCCACTTGGTGAAGACCTATGACGTCGATGGATTCCGATTCGATCTCGCTGAGCTCATAGGTACGGACGTGCTGAGGGAGATCGAGATCGCGCTCAAACAAGTGAAACCCTCGATCGTGCTGATCGCCGAGCCCTGGAGCTTCCGCGGCCACATAGGATTTGAGCTGAAATCCACCGGCTTTGCGTCTTGGAACGATGGCTATCGGGACTTTGTGCGCGACTATGTTCTTGGGCGGGGCAACCAGGATGGTCTACGTTATTTTATCCATGGCAGCCTGACCCATCTCGCCGCTTGGCCCGCCCAGACGCTCAACTATGTGGAGAGTCACGACGACCTCTGTTGGATCGACAAGATCACGGAAAACTCCGACCACCAAGGTGAATTTCCTACCTCGAACGATCGACGACGCACGCATTTGATGGTGGCGATTCTGATGAGCTCCCTGGGTATCCCGATGCTCGCAGCCGGCCAAGATTTTCTTCGCACCAAGTACGGCAACCACAACAGCTATCGGTCCGGTGATATCAATGCCATCGACTATCATCGGCTTCTCCAGTTTTCCGGGACCCACGAGTACTTTCGCCGTTGGATAAGATTTCGGCTCTCAGACGCAGGCCGGTTGTTTCGCCTCGAGAGCGATCCGGGAGAAGGATTCCTGCGTTTCTTTGGGGCGGAGCACGGATCGGCCTTGGCTGTTCTGTACAACGCCAATCGTAGCCACGGTTCGCACCGCCTACTATTCGCTGTCAATCCCCATCACACGAGCATGCATATAGGGCTCGGCGACCTGAAACTCTCGGATTGGCGGCAGCTCGCGGACCATGACCGCTTCGATCCATCCGGGCTCGAGTGCGCTCTGCTCCCATGCCCACACTCGCGCCTCGAGTTGCCGCCGCTTACCTGCGGTTTGTGGGAGGAGAAATGAGGGTTTCCGGTACTCGAAATGAATGAGCGGTCGAAAGACGGCCGCGAGTTAACTAACCATTAAATCAAAGTGGTAATCGCCTCGGTGAAGTAGCTCCAGTTCAACGGCCGTCGCGTGCAAGACTTCATATCCAGCCCAATCGGCTTTGATGGGACCAACAGGCTCACCATCGATAATGAGCACGGGCCGTCCGTGAGTCGACGCCGGATGCCGAGTGCTTATTGCGGCCTCTCCGGTCCAACCGTCGAGTAAATGCGATGTGGCGCGTAGCAGCATGATCCAGTCTCCTCCTCGATGTCCTGCGTTCTTGGTGCTGGCCAACCCGCTGCAGGTGTTGGGGCTTTCAGGTACTCGCCCTAGGTCAGCTACTTGCGGCGATTACCGCTGGTTGCCGACCGGACGCGACAACGCGGTTAAACCGTCGTTTGGTAATGTATAAAAAAATAGATGAACCGGGGAAAAACCTAACCAGAAATGGGATATCTGATTGACCATGGTCAACAAAAAATAACGTCAAGCTGGCGGCTACGCGATCCTCGATTGGCGCATGCGCGCCTCGACCCGAATGGACTCGAGCAGGGCGGGATTGATGATTTTTGCAATTCCGTTGCCGAGCCCCTGCCGTCCGCGCCGCGTACAAACCAGCAAGTCCTGGCGGGGCTTCCAGCGGTTCGCCGCACCAGGCGCTCCAACAGAGCGGCATGGTGCCGAGGGTCGTGGCCATGGCGTAATGCGACTCCCCGCTCCACTAAACGGGGCGATTGAAAACGATGGTCCGCGCGCGGTAGCGGCCCAGGGCTCGGGCCAACTGCGGGCATCGATGGACGTTTGGATGGTGGCGGCGAGCAAGGCAAAGGGCTTAGCCTCGGCATCCATCAACCAGAGCTCGTGACGGTCGGCGGCCGGAAACGGCAGCGCGCGGAGGCATTGGGGCAAAATCCGGGTTATAGCGGCGCTCGCCTTGAGCAGCAGGTCCATGTCCGAAATCGGACTCACAGCTACCTGTCGCAGACCGGTTGCTCTCGTCCAGGTACCGAAGCGCAGGAATCGCATAATCGGCTCGCTCTGCTTCGCTCTTCGCCACGTGTGCTCGGGTTGGGCACAGCGTACCTGTATTTCCCAATGTGCCCCTCCCAGACTGAGTGCCCTCGCATCCCCAAGCTCCACGACCTGAAGCATGCCTTGGAATGGAGGTTGATCTGATCGCGCTTGCCCATGGCGTTCACTCCCCCTCGCTTTCAATTGCCTTCGACAACAATTGGTCTCTTTCCATTTCCCACAGAAAATAGATGATTTTTTCTCATAGACAAAAATTATTTATGGGCTAGTTTTACAAGAGGTAATCAAAGCATCGCAGGCTTTGCCCCGTTTTAACCAGTGACAGGAATAGAGAAGATGACCGCCTACGAGAAACAGATTCTGGCAACCGAGCGCTACTACGACCAGGAAATCAATAAAATCGAGCAACAGGGGGGCGAGGTGTTGTCGTCCGTCGTCCCCGGCAGCAATCTTCATAAAAAGATCACCAATCCGGTCGACGAAGGCATCGACGAGGGGTAACCCCTCGCCTGATCGGGTCGCTGAGCCAAACTACGGCCTGCAGCGACAATAAAAGGGCGCCCTTGTGATGGCGCCTTTATTCTGCAGCGGTACTGAGCTCGGAAACAGAACCCCGAAAAATGCGGAGAATCGGGAGTAACTCCAGCGGTGCTTCAGGCGATTACCGGAAAATGATATACCAGGATGCGCCGCATTTTCGTTCGTATTCAAGGCGTGCCGGCCGGTGCATAGCGGGCTGTGTAACGGCTGGCGCAACGCGGAAGACGTACAAAAAGACAAGCAGGCTGGTAGGTCATTTGACAGAAATCAGCTCAGAGCTTGTGAAAAAATCGGAGACCGTAGCGAGGGCGTCCCTGAGCGTTCGTGATAAGGCACCGTACGTGAAAATGGGCGGAGTTTAGTGGACTAAATGACCCCCATTTTCGCGTACGGCAACGCAGTCACGGATGT
>JAJDOL010000086.1 GCA_022340195.1 Chromatiaceae bacterium | reverse complement strand
AGCGCATCGAGCATGCCGCGCAGCAAGGTCTGCTCATCGCTGCCCTTGCCTTCACAGGGGCCTGTGGCCGCATCGAGCAGCGCGCCACTGCCCAGGCAGATCAGTGCCACCATGCGGCAGAGCGGAAAGCCCAAGCCGGGTTTCTGGCTGCTCGGCTGCGGATAGACGGCCTGATTTGGCTCCGTGTCCGCCATGGTCATGGTCGCGCCATCGACCAGGCGTACCGGGCGATTCCACGCATGCCACCAGCTTGGCGCACCTGCGCCGATCATGCGCCCCACCTGCCGCGCCAGCGTCGAGATCACCTTTGTCGGCAAACGTGCGCGCGCCTGGCAGTACGCGCTCGTGCTCGAAGCGCAGCGCGGCAGAGCGCCAATGATGCGCTTGATCACCGCCTCATCGACCGCCTGTTGGCAGCTGCCATCGGCCGAGAGCACCTGCGCCAGAAACATCGATAAGGTTTCCGTTGGTGGGAACAGCCGTTCACGATGCACCGGCAGCAGTTCCTCTACCCCCTCGAGTAGCTGCGCGCTGGTCAACAGGTTGAAGAAAGCGTAGGAGTCGGTCTCCTCCGCACGGTGCTGAATCAGTTTTTGTTGCTCCAAGGCCGGACGATGGCTAGCATGCATGAAGGCTGGCTCCTCAGGTGGTCGGTGTGATTTGGCAATTTCACCGTATCATCCTGGCCAGCCTTCCCCAAGCTTTTTAAACGCTTGCGCTTATCTTAGTGCCATTCGGATCTGGGTGCTTTTTCTCTTGCTCGCATTCTTCCCGCGATCGGTTGATCGATTTAACATTGTCGGCGCTGATGTCGAGCCCTTTCTGCGACGCATAAGCCAGCATCAATTCGCTATCCTCGACGGCTTGGCCATAGGACAGTGGGACACCGGTCTCGCGAGTCGTTGTGTTCCCCATATCTCACCCATATGAGAGTTAGCGGTGTGGACCTTACGCATAAACTTCAGCCCCACGCGTACAATGTCCGCGTTGATGATGCTCTCGATAAATCGGCTATTAAGGGTGACGCCAAAACCCGTAGGATCGGAACTTGTCCTGCTGCCACCAGTGACTATTGCCTACTTTGAATTTGAAGTTCCTGGATCCGGCCTGAGACTCAACGGGCTGAAGCACCTCCCCAGCCCTGTTGACTTTGGCCCGGAAACCATCGTGCTCGGGGGCGACAGCCACGATGTGTCCCGATTGGCCCGTATCCCGGCGCTGGGCGACAATGATGCAGACCTCGCCTTCGTTGGCGGCTGTCTGCAGGGAGTCTAGATCGACCTCGTTGTGCCATCCGAAATTCGCGCCGTAGTCCTCGAACCAATTGTGGAGCATATTGGCGTTCATCTCTCGCGTGATCGAGTTCCCGTAGACGACCTCAACGTCTTCGCCGTTGCGTAACCTGGCCAAAGCGGAATCGGTCCACCAGGTGCGCGGTAGAAAGACACCAGCCAGGTAGCAGTAATCAAAGGCGTAGATATTGCAGTAGGTCGTTGAGCTCTTCGGCTGATAACGCTTGTGAGACCTTTTTGCGCTGTCCAGGTAATTCACGATCTCGATGAGTTGCTCCGCCTTTTTCTGCGGGGTGCTCGCCGTACGCGCCGGCCGACCGGGCTCGCCGAGGGGATATGCCCTGCCGCCATCCCTGGCGCGTGTAATGTCGGTTCGGTTTTCCCTCAGATGGGATGGCTTGATCGCAAAGGCGGGGGGTGCCGGCGAAACGACCGGCGCCTTCTCTGGTACCTCGGGACCTGTGGCCGCCGCCCCCGGGATGGCTTCCAGGTACTTCCCGGAAACATAGCCCTCACGCAGCACGCCCTTGTACAGAGTCCTTATCTGTACCCAGGGGGGATTTCCCGCATCCTTTACCATGACGACTTCCTTGCCGATACCCAGCGAGCCGATGCGGTTCTTGGATTTCACCCGCGGCACACCCGGGGAGCTGCGGAAGTTGAGACTCGTCGCCGAAACCCGGTGGGTCGCCCCCTCCAGGGACGCAGCGGGGGCCGGCGTAGGTGCCGAAGGGGCCTGCGGCGAGGCACGCAAACCGGCCTTGGCCTTGTTAAGTAGCTTGATGCGATCGGACAGGCCGTTGTAACCGCCGTTGATCTTCTTGGTAACTTTCCTGACGTTATCGGCGTCAGCGGCCGCGTTTAGTCCGTTCCCGACCCAGTAGTACACCGCAGAGGTTACCGGGTACTTGGTCGCCACAAGGTCCGGATCCGAGACGACCGTCTGGTCGCCCAACCAGTTTGCAAAGGCCTTGTAGTTGTTCTTCCCTGTGAGCTGGATCAATCCGCGTCCGCGATACTTGTAACCTTCGCCGGTGGACTCGGGGCCATTTCCCATGCGGCCGCCGTAGATCTTGTTGCCGATCTTTTTCGGTTTGCGGTCGTACGGCTGGGCCGCGGCCACGCTTGCGAAACGGCTGGGGAAAACCTCGCGTAACCGTTCTGCGCTGTAGTTCAGGTTTTCCTCGACCAGACTCATGTGGCCCGACTCGTGTGCGACCTGCGCCAGGAAATGCGCGATGCGGAGAAAGGAATCAATCCCGTGCGCCGGTAACACCGAGTTGAGTTCCGGCAAAAACTTATCCGCATTCGAGCCCTTGACACCCATTCCTGTTAGAACCGATTTATCAATTGTCATGTTCCTGTTCCTCTATCGCTGTCGACCGTTGATATGAGCGCTTTCAGCAAAGACCACGATTCGAGAGAATGCAAGGCTGAGGGCCCTGTTAGTGGATTCTTCCGACCGTTAAATCAGAAACTTCGGCACATCGCGGCAATCTGCCGAACATCGTATCTTGATCCTTTCAATCGAGGCAGGCATTGTCGCTACCCGTACCGCGGGTATTCTTGTCTGAAACCAGCCGGGGAATCCGATTCGCCTACCGTTTTTAAGAGGCTATGTGAACAATGAACAGATCGCCACGCTTCGCTCAATCGAAGCTTCTCGTTCACCAGGCCTTGGTCCTCGCTTTGTCGATACCCTTGGCCGGCGCTTCGATTGCCGATACGACCTTGGTCTGTTCGGAGATCGGCGACAGCGATCGTACGCGAGCGGTCGTCGAAATTGGATCGTCGGTGTCGCAACTCGAGATCGTCACGCCGGAGCACGCATGGAGCGACCCGGATGTCCCCGAGGAGGAGACCAATGTTTCTCCGAATCTCGTGGGCCGCGAAGAAGTGTACGTCTCGTCGGTAAAGGACTCGAAGGACCAACTGCGAATCATCGATTTCGGCGTGCGCGAGCCAGATGCCCTTGAGCTGGAAGGACTGCGAGGTTCTCTGGTGCTGCACGAGGAGTTCGTCGACAACCGGGCGTTCTCTTCCTTGTTCTACGCCGCGACTGGAAATCTGGTCTCGGTTACGGCGCTCCTGTGCGAGCGGATAGAGGGGCCGTGATCGCGACCGAGAACTCTCGGAATCGGGGGTCAAATGCGGGGTCACGTCAAAATGTGGGGGGATCTCCCACCGCGCAAGCGGTTACACCCTGTTCTTTCTCCTGTTGCCGTGCCCAGAAGGGTAGAAAAGGTCGTCAAATCAAGTAACGGGCAAATCAACCGACAACCCTATCCGAAAAACTACCGACAAGGATCAAGAGAAGAACCAGTTTCTCCCGACTCAACAATTTGGCAAGCCCGAGCGCTGGAGCGCACCAACGCAGCGTACAACCAATCCTCACCCCACCATCCCCGCTCTCACGGCATACCAAACCAAATCAGCCAGGCTGTTGAGCTGGAGCTTGTCCGCCACCCGAAAGCGGTAGGCATCCACCGTCCGCGGACTGATCTTCATGATCCGCGCGACTTCCTTACTGCTGTTACCAAGCGCGATGAACCGGATAACCTCGCGCTCCCTCGGCGACAAAGCTACGGTGGTTTTTCCGTTGCATTGCAGCTCGCGGAGCTTGGAGCGGATGGCCGGTGTGGTGAATGTGCCGCCGGCGGCGACGGTTTGCACGGCCAGGACGAGCTCCTCGAAGGAGTTGTCCTTGAGGATGTAGCCCGCGGCGCCGGCCTCCTGCGCCTCGATGGCGGCGGAGGGGTCGTCGTGCATGGTGAGAATGATGACCTGGGTATCGATACCGGCGTCGCCGGTCTTGCGCGCGACCTCGATGCCTGTCATCTCCGGCATGCTGACGTCGAGGATGGCCACGTCGGGCCTTAGCGTCTCGATAAGCTCCCATGCCTCGCGGCCGTTGGATGCCGAAGCGAGGAGCTCGAGCTCGTTCGCCGCCTCCAAGAGAGGGGCCAGGCCCTGGCGGAACATGACATGGTCGTCGGCGAGAATGATGTTTATCGGCATCTGAAGTTCTCCGTGCGCAAAGGGACGGTTATCCTGACCTCGGTTCTATTCCCTGGCGTGCTGTTGATCTCGGCGTGACCGCCGACGCTCTCCGCCCGCTCTCGGATCATGGAGAGGCCAAGGCCTGCCGGCCTGTCGAACTTCTTCGTTGGATCGAATCCGATCCCGTTGTCGGTTACGCGAAGCGTGAGGGAACCGGACGGCCTCGGGCAGGTCCATGCGCCCGAGGAAGGGCGGCCTGAGCTCATGACTGATCTTCCGAAGCGTCTGAATGACCTCACGGACCTCGGCAATGATCCGGCTCAGAATGTCGGTATCCAGCGGTTGGGCATCGTCTGCCATTGCGCGGAGCCTCTTGAGGCCTAGATTGACCGCCTGCATGGACTGACCCACTCCGTCGTGCAGGATTGCCGCAATTCGATTGCGCTCGTCATGCTCCGCTTCCTCTCTGAGACGGCGCACCCGTTGCGCGCGGGTCGCGTTTGCCCGTGCGGTCTTGATGCCGAAGGCCAGGTCCTTGGCGAGATCCGTGAGTAACGTGATCTCTTGCTCGGTGAAAGCGTTCTTCTCGGCGGAGAAGATGCTGAAGTTGCCGACCGCGCTGCCGTTGGCCTGCAGCGGTAGCGCGATCACTGATCGGAAGCCCAGTCGCTTCGCGGTGTCCCGCCAGTGGGACAACCCGGGCTCGGCCTCGATGTCGCGGAAGACGGCGGGGTGTCCGGTCAGGACGGCGGTGCGGCAGGGGCTGGGATTGTCGACCGTGTTGGCCCAGGCACTCACTTGGGCAGAGAGCTGCGCATCCCTGTGACCGGTATGGGCTTTCATGCTGATGCGGAGACCAGGCTCGCACTTGGCGTAGCCCACCCAGGCGAACGAGTAGCCGCCCACATCCACCAGTATGTTGCAGAAGGCGTTCAGAAGGTGTTGCTCGTCAACGGCCCCGGCCAGGCTGCTATTGCAGCCGGAGAGAACGGAATAGGTGCGGTTAAGACGCGTTAGCCCGGTCGCTGCCTCCTTGTGCTCGGTGATGTCTGTGGTGATGCCGAGGAGTTGGCAGATCTCGCCATTCGCGTCGGGGCAGGGAATGAAGCAGGAGGTGAAGTGGCGCTGATGCGCAGTGCCGTTGCTCGAAAACTCGAACTGCGAGGCATTGCCTTCGACGGCCCGTTGGAGCAGGCGGCGAATTCTGTCCTCATCCTTGCGACTGACGAAATCCAAATAGGAGCGGCCGCGTATTTCTTCTTCGCTGTGCACGCCCGCGAGATCGAGGCCGGCCGCGTTCATTGTCAGGAGGCGGCCGTCGGTGTCGATCTCGTGAACGCAGATCGGTGCCTGTTCGAAGAATACCCGGAATCGGTCTAACTCTGTGGAGGATCCTTTTTTATCCCTCTCCTTCATGGGTCCGTACCGGGTGGTCGCAGGTTCCTGTCGAACGCCCAATTCGCTCACTGATCCGACACCGATCGGCGCGCCGCGTTCGCGGGGATCCGTATCTCTTCGCCAAAAAATCCCGACTTGAGGTCGGGTGATCCGTCGCAGAAACCCTACTGTTTTGGTAGAGCGTCCTGCAAGCATAGCTTACCTTCTCGACTTTTTCTTCGGAAGTGGTCGAAGCCTATCGCGGCTTGCCGGGATGCGTACAGCTCAGAAGCCGGCCGTCGACGAGACCAGGGTCATCCGAAGCGGTTGTTCAGGAAGCCGATTCCCGGGGATGCTCACCTTTACCTTATAGCGATCCTGCGTTGTGCCGACGCTTACCGATGTACCGCAGGCGAAGCGGTCAGAATCCTCTTTCCCAGCTGAGCGTCTTCGATTTCAGCAACTCGACGACGTCTTGCGGGACTCGGAAGAGGTCGAGAGAGGCTCGTGGACGAACGCCCAGGCATCCGGAGTTCGTATACGCGAGCCGTCAGTCTTTACGCTGAGATTGCGAAAAAGGCGCTGGAGAACAAGAAAGGACTGTAAGGTGCCTCCTGCAACTGAAGAAAAAAAAAGGCACAGAGGAAAGCGCCACGGGTCGGCCCGTAGGACGCTGAAGTACAATTGTTGCATAGGTGGCCGGCGCCGGGGCGCGTATGCTCGATTTCCTCCTGCGATTAGTATCCCGTTTCACACTGGGACAGGGCTTGTTGCGTTCATGGCCGAGAACACGGGCTGTGCGTAAGCACGCCATACGACGATGAGAAGCTAGGCGTAACCAGTATCAGGAGCATTCGAATGCCTCAACGACTTGTGATCCTAGGCGGTGTGGCCGCGGGCGCCTCGGCAGCGGCCAAGGCCCGTCGCACCAACAAGGGCGCCGAGATCGTCCTGTTCGAGCAAGACCCTTACATGAGCTTTGCCAATTGCGGACTGCCTTATTACATCGGCGGGGAGATTCCGACGCGAGCCTCACTGTTCGTTTCGGATCCTTTCACCTTCGAGATCCGCTTCAATATCGATCTCCTACTCGAGACCGCGGTCGTGGCCATCGACCGCGACAAGAAGGAGGTTGCTTTTCGCGGTCCCGATGGGGAGTCGGGCAGCCTGGGCTACGACCGCCTCATCATCGCAACGGGAACGGTGCCGATCGTCCCGCCGGTCGAGGGCATCGACGGACCGCACGTGTTTTTTTGCCGCACGGTACCGGACGTGAATGCCATCATGGAACGGCTCGACAAGATTCTCCCCCGTGATATGGAGGGCTTGCGGGAGACCGAGGGGAGCCGGTTGGTCATGCGCAAGCAGACGGGCGTCCGGTCACTCATCATCGGCGGCGGCTACATCGGTCTGGAGTGCGCCGAGCAGCTCATCCATCGCGGCATCCATGCCACGGTGGTGGAGGCCCGGGACCAGTTGATGGGAGTCCTCGATCCCGAGGTGGTCCGCCCGGTTCAGGATGGTATCGAGAGCGCCGGCGGCCGGGTGATTCTGAATGATGCGGTGGCCCGAATCGAAACCTGGGGCGACCGATCCATCGCCTTCCTCGAGAGCGGACTCGAGGTGAAATTCGACTTGGCCATACTCGCCACCGGGGTGCGGCCGAACGTGGAGCTGGCGCAGAAGGCTGGAATCCAGCTAGGAGCAACCGGTGCTATCGCGGTGGATGCATACCAGCGCACCTCGGACCCGGCGATCTATGCGGCGGGCGACAACTGCGAATCGATCCATCTGTCGACGGACGATTCCGTCAACATCCCGCTCGCCGGACCGGCCAATAAGCGGGGCCGGATTGCCGGGCACAACGCGGCGCTGAATCGGCTGCGCATGCGCGGGGTCCTCGGAACCGGCATCGTACGGGTTTGCGGTATGGTCGCCGCCGGCACGGGACTGACCGAGAAGGCGGCGCAGCAGGCCGGAACGGATGTGGCGGTCTCCTACTCGGGGACTTGCGCGAACGCCTCGCGGAGGTACCGAAGGACCGCCCGGTCGTCGTCCACTGCAGCGTCGGCTATCGCCGCAACCTGGCGCAACAGATTCTGCAGCAAAACGGCTGGACCAACGTGCGCAACCTCTATGGCGGTTTTGCATTTGCCGGCGAGATCGACTGGCAGGAGTAGTCATGGCTGAAATACTGGAGAACAAGACCTTTGACGAAATCCGTGTGGGCGACTCCGCCAGCCTGACTCGGGCACTGCGCTACGAGGATCTGGAGACCTGGGCGGCGGTAACCGGTAACGTCAATCTGGTGGATGCCGTTGAGACGGCCGCCCGGGAAGGCATCGCCAAGGAAGGTGGCGCCTTCGGGATGTGGGGAACGGCCCTGTTCTCGACCATCGTGGGTACCCAGCTGCCGGGTGCCGGCACCCAGATCCGATCCGCCCAGGTCCACTACCACCGCCCGATCGTCATCGGTAACGAGGTGACTGCGACCATTCGCGTAACGGGCAAGAAGCCTGAAGACGGCTCACTCACCCTCGACTGTCGCTGTCGGGATCCCGATGGCAGCGAATTCATCACCGCCACCGCCGAGGTAATCGCTCCGACCAAGAAGATCCGAGAGCCGATCCGGCGGTTGCCGCAGGTGCATCTGCAGCGCGAGGATCGCTTCTCGCAGCTCCTCGACGCGGCAGCCGCGCTTGAGGCCATGCCGACCGCCGTGGTCCACCCCTGCAGCCGCGATGCATTGATCGGGCCGATACAGGCCGCGGAGCGTGATCTCATTAAGCCTATTTTGGTCGGGCCAGAGGCGAAGATACGTTCGATCGCCGAGGCCGAGGGCTTGGATATTTCGCCCTATCCCCTCGTCGACGTCGAGCACAGCCATCGCTCGGCCGAACAGGCGGTGGCCATGGTTCGCGCCGGAGAGGCGGACATCCTGATGAAGGGCAGTCTGCACACGGACGAGCTCCTGCATGCAGTCCTGAAACGCGATACCGGCATCCGCACCGAGCGGCGTCTCAGTCATTGCTTCCTGATCGCGGTGCCGACCTACGTCCGGCCGTTTATTTTGACCGATGCGGCGATCAACATCGCCCCGGATCTCATTACCAAGCGCGATATCTGCCAGAACGCCATCGACATCGCAAAAGCCATGGGGGTCGAGGAGCCCAGGTTGGCCATACTGGCCGCGGTCGAGTCGGTGAACCCGGCCATGCCGGCGACGCTCGACGCCGCCGCGCTGTGCAAGATGGCCGACCGTGGTCAGATCAAGGGAGCAATATTGGATGGGCCACTCGCCTTCGATAACGCGGCGGACGAGGAGGCCGCCCGCACCAAGGGCATCGTCTCGCCGGTTGCGGGCAAGGCGGACATCCTGGTGGTGCCCGACTTGGAAGCCGGCAACATGTTGGCGAAGCAGCTGATCTTCATGGCACGCGCGGAGGCAGCCGGCATCGTGGCCGGCGCGCAGGTGCCAATCGTTTTGACCAGCCGTGCCGACAGCGTGCGAACCCGATTGACCTCCTGTGCCGTGGCCGCCCTCCTGGCCGAGGCCAAGCGCGAAGGTATCATCGGGCACAAAGTAGGGGGACAATGAGAATGAACCAAGGCATCCTCGTCATCAACGCCGGATCCTCCAGCATCAAGTTCGCCGGCTACCGGGAGACAGCGGATGCCGAACCCGAGCTCGTCGGAAAAGGGCAGGTGGAGGGTCTGGGAACCGAGCCCAGGTTCTCTTGCAAGGATGCGGACGGCAGTCTAATCGACGAGCATCAATGGACCGCTCCCATCACCCACAGCACCGCCATCGAATATATCATCGCGTGGATCGAGGCGAACGCGACCGAGATAAGAGTCGACGCGGTGGGCCATCGGGTGGTTTTCGGAGGCGAGACCTACACGGGCCCGACGCTTGTGGACGACCGAGTCATCGCTGCCATCGAGCAGCTCGTGCCCTTTTTTCCTTTGCACCTGCCCCACAACCTGGCCTCCATCCGGGCATTGATGGAACAGCACCCGAGCGTCCCTCAGGTGGCTTGCTTCGACAACAGCTTCCATCGCACTCGACCGCGGGTGGCTCAGCTGTACGCGCTGCCGCGTAACCTGACTGACCAAGGTATTCGTCGCTACGGCTTCCACGGACTCTCGTACGAGTACATAGCGCGCCGCTTGAATGACTATGCTCCGGATGCCACGCGGGTTATCGTGGCCCATCTCGGAAGCGGTGCCAGCATGTGTGCGATCCACGACGGGGAGAGCATCGAGTGCACACTCGGCTTCAGCGCCCTCGACGGCCTGCCCATGGGGACCCGGACCGGATCGCTGGATCCCGGCGTCATCCTCTACCTGATGCAGGTCTTGGGTATGGATGCCGGCGCCATCGAGACGCTCCTTTACAAGCAGTCTGGTCTCCTCGGCGTATCAGGTATCAGCAACGATATGCGAGACCTGCTCGCAAGCGAGGATCCGAACGCGGAAGAGGCCGTGGCGCTGTTCGTCTACCATATCGCCAAGCACCTGGGCGCCCTTGCGGCCACGCTCCAGGGTATCGACGCCCTGGTGTTTACCGCCGGCGTCGGCGAGCACGCCGCTGTTATTCGTGAGCGCGTATGCCGTAGGGCCGAGTGGCTGGGGGTCCGCCTGGATCGCGCAGCGAACGGCGCCCATGGTCCGCGCATCAGCACCAGAAACAGCCCGGTTTCCGCATGGGTGATACCCACGGATGAAGAGCGCATGATCGCCATCCACACCGCGCGGCTAATGAACGAAAATACCTGAGGAGACGAGCACAGCCGATTCTCTGGAGAACCAACCCAATGGCTTTCAGGCATGCCGATGTCATCGACAACGATCCGGAGATGCTGGAATGGCTCGAGTCCATGGAATCCCTGCTCCGTACCGAGGGACCCGAGCGAGCGAAAGCCATCTTCCGCTCCGTGCAGGAGTATCTTGCGGACAACGACGTTCTCATCGAGAGCGCGACGCTCAATACACCCTACCGCAACAGCATCCCGGTCGACCAACAACCGGCGTACCCGGGTGACATCGAGCTGGAGTCGCGCATCGAGAACATCCTGCGGTGGAACGCCATGGCCATGATATTGCGCGGCTATGACAGCGGCAGCGGCGTCGGTGGCCATATCGGCACCTACGCCTCGGCCGCGACCATGATGGAGGTCGGGCTCAATCACTTCTTCCGCAACAAGTCCGAGGACTACGGCGGCGACCTGGTCTCCGTGCAGCCCCATGCCGCGCCGGGGATCTATGCGCGCGCCTTCCTCGAGGGGCGCCTGAGCGAGAGGCAGCTCGACAACTTCCGCCGCGAGCTTCAGCCGGGCGGCGGGCTGTCATCCTATCCCCACCCGCGCAACATGCCCAACTTCTGGCAGATGCCTTCGGCCTCCATGGGGCTGTCGACACCGACCGCCATCTACCAGGCTCGGTTCGCCAGATACCTCGAAAACCGTGGCTTGAAGCCGAGGAAAGGTGGCAAGGTCTGGGTCTTCATCGGCGACGGCGAATCCGATGAGCCCGAGGTGCTGGGCACCATCAACATCGCTTCCCGGGAGCAGCTCGACAACCTGGTGCTGGTCGTCAACTGCAACCTGCAACGCCTCGACGGGCCGGTGCGCGGTAACGGCAAGATCATCCAGGAACTGGAGCGCAGCCTCCGCGGGGCCGCCTGGAACGTCATCAAGGTCATCTGGAGCGGCGAGTGGGATCCGCTGTTCGCCATCGATCGCGAGGGCGTGCTGCAGGACCGAATGGAACGGGCGGTCGATGGCGACTACCAGATGTACTCGGTCTCCAGCGGCCCGGAAGTACGCGCGCACTGGGTCGGCGACGATGAGAAGCTCGCAGACATCATGCGCATCCTGACCGACGAGGAGATCCGCTGCATCCGGCGCGGAGGACACGATCACAAGAAGATCTTCGCCGCATTCGACCAAGCCGCGCGCAACACCGGGGGCCCGACCGCGATCCTGATCAAGACCATCAAGGGCTACGGCATGCAGGGCTACGAGGGGACCAACGCGGTCCACCAGAAGAAGAACCTGAGCCGCGAAGAACGCATCGACACCGCACATCGGCTTGGCATCAATATCGACGACGAGGCGGCGAGCTGCGCCGAGTATTACCGCCCCCCGGAGGATAGCGAAGAGCTCGCCTACCTGAATAACCGTCGCGCCGAGCTCGGCGGTGTCTGGCCGGAGCGCAGGGTGGAATGCCCGCCCCTACCGGCGCCGTCGCTCGACACCTTCCAGGAGCAGATCCGCGGCTCCGGCGATCGAGAGCTGTCGACGACCATGGCCTTCGTGCGCATGCTCGCGAAGCTTCTCGTCCATCCCGAGCTGGGGCGGTACATCGTACCTATCGTTCCCGACGAGGCACGCACCTTCGGCATGGAGGCCCTGTTCGGCAAGGCCGGTATCTATTCGTTCGAGGGACAGAAATACCGCCCTGTCGACAGCTCGACCTTGATGCCCTATCGGGAGGCCGAAGATGGCCAGATCCTGCAGGAGGGCATTTGCGAAGCGGGCGCCATGGCCTCCTTTCTGGCCGCCGGTACCGCCTACGCCATTCACGGCGTGCCGACCATCCCCTTCTACGTCTTCTACTCCATGTTCGGTTTTCAGCGCGTCGGCGACATGATCTGGAGCTGCGGCGACATGCTAGCGCGGGGCTTCCTGCTCGGCGGCACCTCCGGGCGTACAACGCTGAATGGCGAGGGCCTGCAGCACCAGGACGGCCACTCCCAGGTCTTGGCCAATACGGTGCCCAGCCTGCTGAGCTACGACCCCGCATTTGGGTACGAGCTTGCGGTGATCATCTGCGAAGGGATTCGCCGCATGTACCAGGAGCAGGAGAACCTCGTTTACTACATCACGATCCACAATGAGAACTACACGATGCCGGCGATGCCGGAGGGCGCGGCGAACGGCATCATCAAGGGGATGTACTGCTATTCGCGCTCCTCGCAAGAAGCCAAAGACGGCCGCAAGGCCCACCTTTTCGGCAGCGGCGCCATCATGAGCGAGGTCCTGAAGGCCCGGCAGATTCTCGAAGAGTCCGGCATAGCGACCGACGTCTGGAGCGTAACCAGCTACAACGAGCTCAATCGCCAGGGCTTGGCGGTGGAACGGCGCTGGCTGCTCGAGCCGGACACCGAGCAAAGACCCTACGTGGAAGCGCTGCTGGAAAAGGAACAGGGCGTCTTCGTCGCCGCGAGCGACTACATGAAGGTTCTGCCGCTGAGCATCGCCCGCTGGGTGCCGGGGCCGTACGTCGTGCTCGGCACCGACGGCTATGGCCTCTGCGAGTCTCGCTCCGAGCTACGCGCCCATTTCGAGGTCAGCGCCGACTACATCGCCTGGGCGGCGCTCGCCTCCCTGGCGGACGTGGGGGCCGTGTCGCGCGACGAGCTAAATGCCGCCGCAAAACGACTCGCCATCGATCCCGACAAACCGGATGCGGCCGTTTCGGGTCCGGCCCATTATCGGACAACCTAATAAATCTTGATTGTCTCGCCGTCCAACGTCGTCTTACGTCAGCGCCATTACCGCATCCGAGCTGCTGGTGGGTGAACATCGCGCCGAGTCCGACACTATGACTCCAACAATCCCATGTTCGTGAATGTCCCCGCGCATCCCTACAATGAGGGTGTAGGAAGTGCTCCGGATATCGGCCCTCCCGATTTGCGGTCGGGTCACGAAGCCTCGTCACCCGACCGCAGCAAAAACTACCTAAGCTTCAAAAAAAATCGCCCTGTTCTTCCGCACAACACGTTAGGCATTCGAGACGTTGTCCAACGACGGTAGCGCTACGCAGGCTGAATGTCCTTCGCATTGCCTGCACTGATCCGCCAAGTGGGAAACCACGAGATCTTCCGACTCGATGAAGTTCATGAGCCAAACGAAGCCTGCTTCGTCATGGTCCTTTAGATGCCGGGAAATCCAGAGCTCAGGTCCGCCGCCTGGAATTTGGGACCCGCATACCTGGACGTGGGGTGAGCTGCCGCCGAATCGCCCGAGCACCATGGAAGTCCAGTGTTTGTCCGGAGTCGGCGTGCCCGGGCGCATACGGTAGTCTTCTCTTTGGCCACCTTCCCCGTCCGGGACCAGTCGGGGCTTACTGCGACGGTTATGGATCATCATGCACTGGTTCATAACTGCTCCTAAAGAGTGCTTACGATTTCGCCGAAGGCTTCGCGCAGCCCGTGCGGACTTCACGGCCGTCCAGGAATGGTTACTGCCTTCTGCGGGAAGAGGGTCAAGCCGCCTTCTCCTGGATGGAGCAAGGCTGCATAGTCCTTTGCCACCCGGTGGGGCGGCTCGGACAGGAGTGGGTCAGCGTTTCCGGTGTGTTTCGGAAAGCTTGTTGCCAGCGACCTCGAACAGGTTATAGAAACGACCGGTTTCCGCGCTCCGGGTCACGAATGCGTCGATCTGCTCTTCCACCGCTTGTGCCGGGAAGGCACCGCTGGGCGATACCTCGCCGTTGACGCAGGACGCCAGGTCGCGATCGACCGTGGGCTGTTCCCCGGCGGAGACGGCGAAAGCAAGTAGGCTGAATACCAACGGCAGGAAGTTGGGAGACATGGCGTTACCTCTAAACTTCAGAAGTCGCTAAGATGCTTATATTATCGCCATATATGTCCTGTCGTCAATTACAAAATCATTACATTTCAATGTAATACGTAGTGTTATCAATGTTATTTTGCGCGTTTTTGGTGCGCGCAATGGGCTCAGCCCCAACTTTGGTGCAGAGAAAAGCGGTCCGAGGTCGGGTCTCGAGCTTGGCGCAGACGTTCCGCCAGGTGAGGACGACATCCACACCCTGGAGGCGCAGACGGGGTTGCATTGGTATACGAACGATTCGGAAGCAAGGCGGCCGCTCGCCGCTTGGTTCGCATTGAGCCCTACAGGTTCAGCAGCACAT
>JAJDOL010000085.1 GCA_022340195.1 Chromatiaceae bacterium | reverse complement strand
CCCTCGAAAACGCCAAGATTGCGATAAAGAAAGAACTTGGATTTGCAAAGAATGAAAGAGTGACAGATATGGAGGCAGCTCGAGGCGCAATCGAATGGTGCGTTGCTGTTGGAAAAGAGAGAATAGAAGGAGCTAGCAATTTCACATTAAAAGAATATCTTGCCCAACTGGAAAAGATCCGAAAGTCTGTAGTCAGGCATTCGAAAAGCGGAACACGCGGCTACTTTGAATTTATTAAGAATTATGTTTAGAACATTTTGATCCGGTTTTCGCGACTCATCGTAATCTTATGATCTAACGCAGTTTGGCTTGTCATACATCTTTCTCTCTGCGCCCTCCGCGTCTCTGCGGTTCAACTAGCAGATCTTGGCGTCCTTGGCGCCTTGGCGCCTTGGCGGTTTAAATCAAACAAGCAGGACCAGTACCATGAGCGAGATCGATCGCGACCAATATTTGATTAAAGAAGAGCCCTATTACCGCTCCGTAGCCAACGAGGTGGAGATGTACCAGGCGGCCTACGACGCGCGTATGCCGGTCATGCTCAAGGGTCCCACCGGCTGTGGCAAGTCCCGCTTCGTCGAGTACATGGCCTGGCACCTGCACAAGCCGTTGATCACGGTCGCGTGCAACGAGGATATGACCGCGTCCGATCTGGTCGGGCGCTTCCTCCTGGACATCAACGGAACCAAGTGGCAGGACGGGCCGTTGACTGTCGCCGCTCGCATCGGGGCCATCTGTTACCTGGACGAGGTGGTCGAGGCCCGCCAGGACACCACGGTGGTCATCCACCCCCTGACCGATCACCGCCGCAACCTGCCGCTGGAGAAGAAAGGGGAGCTGGTGACGGCCCATCCGGACTTTCAGATCGTCATCTCCTACAACCCGGGCTACCAGAGTTTGATGAAGGATCTCAAGCAGTCCACCAAGCAGCGCTTCGGCGCCATGGACTTCAATTATCCGGAAGCCGAAACAGAGACGGAGATTGTGGCTCACGAGGGCGGCGTGGACGTCCAAACGGCGCAAAAGCTGGTCCAGGTCGCGCAGCGCAGCCGCAACCTCAAGGGTCATGGCCTTGACGAGGGGATGTCGACGCGACTGTTGATCTACGCCGCGCAACTCATCGGTAAAGGCATCGATCCGGAGTCGGCGTGCCGGATGGCCCTGGTGCGCCCGCTGACGGACGATCCCGATATGCGCGATACCCTGGACGCTGCGGTCAACACCTACTTCTGAATGTGGAACCGCCAAGGTGCCAAGGACGTCAAGCGAATTCAGAATGGGGCCTGACGCGGAGCTCGATCGTGTAGCGTATCAAACGATCGGTGCAGCGATCGAAGTTCATCGGCGTCCGGGTCGTGGGTTTCTCGTAAGGCATATACGAGGCGGCATTGGCGGTAGAGCTTGAAAAGAGACGGTATCCAGCGCGTCGTCCTAACCTAAATGAACCTCGGCGTTCTTGGCGCCTTGGCGGTTAAAAAAATGACCATCGACTTTTCCGAATACGTCACCTGTCTCAAGACCCTGCCAGAGCACGAGCACATCCAGGCGCTCGAGTCGAGCTATCACGAGGCCGCCCGGGTCATGTCCCCTCAGGGGCTCGACCACTACCTCACCGGCATGAAGGCCATGTGCACCCTGAACAAGGGCGAGGACCTGATCCTCACCTATGTCCAGGAGATGCCCGGTGTGGCCAAGGAACTGGGGGAGGATGTGATTCCGGACATCGTCAGCGCCTTGATGAAGCTCGCCTCCCATACCTCGGGGACAGTGGTTACCCTGATGATGGCCAACATGCCGCTGGCCGCGAGCCGTCTCGGCGATGCGGACGTGATGCGCGGCTACCTCAAGCTGCTCCATCAGCTCGCGGGCAAGGCACCTCGGGGTTTGCGTCCCATGATGGAGAACATGGACGAGCTCCTTTCGAAGCTCACGCTGGGAGGCCTGCGCCGCTGGGCCATGTGGGGCGCCCAAGCCCACCAGCGGGACCTGGACGGGCAGATGGCCTATTTCGGCCTCAAGACCGAGTCGTCCCGGGCCGTTCTCCAAAAGGAGCGCCGGGGGACCCTGTTCGTCGACAACCAGCGCAAGCTCAATTTCTACCTGCGCGCCCTTTGGGCACGGGCCTTCTTCATGCGCCCGACCTCCGGGGACTACGAGACCCGCCAGGGCCTCAAGCCCTTCGTCGAGGACTTCCAGATCCATCTGCCGGACGCCTTCGACGCCTTCCGCGGTATCGGCGGCATCGAGGTCTACCGGGCGACCGCTGCCCACTGTGCGGCCCATCTGGTATATACGAACAAGCCCATCAGCGCCGAGCAGCTGAGTCCCGCCCAGATGAAGCTCATCGAGCTGTTCGAGGACGCCCGGGTCGAGTATCTCGCCATTCGCGACTTTCCCGGGCTGCGCAAGCTCTGGCTCGGCTTTTTCATGGCCCCCTTGACGCCGGACGAGGAGTTCGTCGAGCTGCATCCCATGATGGACACCATGATGCGCTTGGCCACGGCACTACTCGATCCGCACTATCGGGACGAGGAGCCCCTGATCAACGACACGGCTGCCGACTTCCGCAAGCAGCTCGAGGCGCGGCCCGAGGACAACCAGATAAGCTGGGACGCAGGGGTTACCTTCTACAACAAGGTCACCCAACGTGTCGCCCTGCCCAACCTGCGGGTTTTGGAGAACTGGCCCATCCCCTACCGGGACGACAACAGGTATATCTGGGAATTCACCGACAACATGTTCGTCGAGGCAGGGATGGATTACCTGCCCGAGCGCCAACAACAGGTGCGCAAGTATGTCTCGGTGATGGAGATGGCAAACGAGGTGGATTGCGAGCTTGCGGGCGATGACGCCCAGGAGATCTGGGTCTGTGCCGATGAATTCATGCCCTACGAGGACGCCGGAGAGGCAACCCAGAGCTTCAACGACATGTGGGGCAAGGAGCCCGTCTCCGATCCCTACCACTACCAGGAGTGGGATTACCATGTGCAGCTCTTCCGTCCCGACTGGGCCACGCTCATCGAGCGCCGCCAGGGTAAGGACGATCCCGAACGCATGGACGAGATCCTCACCAAGCACAAGCCGGTTGCCAGCCGCATCCGTCACCTGATCGATGCCCTGCAGCCCCAGGGGATCGTGCGGCGGCGTGGTTACGAGGAGGGCGAGGAGCTGGATCTCAACGCCGCCGTGCGGGCCATGATCGACATCCGCCGCGGTGTCATGCCTGACCCGCGCATCAACATCCGCATCGATCGCCACATCCGCGACCTGTCCATGGTTGTGCTGATGGACCTGTCCGAGTCCACCAACGAGAAGGTGGGTGTCAGCGAGGGCGAGCCGGGTTACGAGGAGGCGCCTTCGATCCTGGATCTCACCCGGGAATCGACCGGGCTGCTAGCCTGGGCCATCGACTCCATCGGCGACAACTTTGCCGTCCATGGCTTCGCCTCCGACGGCCGCCACGACGTCCAGTACTACCGCTTCAAAGACTTCAATCAGCCATACGACGACGAGGCCAAGTCCCGCATGGCCGGTATGAAGGGGGGGCTCTCCACGCGCATGGGCGCGGCCCTGCGCCACGCCGGCTGGCACCTGACCCAGCAGTCTGCGCAAAAGCGCCTGGTGCTGCTCATCACAGACGGTGAGCCCGCCGACATCGACGAGCGCGATCCCCAGTACCTGCGCCACGATACGAAAAAGGCGGTCGAAGACCTGGCCATGCAGGGTGTCTACACCTACTGCCTTACCCTCGACCCGAATGCGGATCGTTACGTGGCCCGGATCTTCGGAGAGAACAACTACTCGATCGTGGACCATGTGGAGCGGCTACCGGAACGGTTGCCGGCCGTGTTCGCCGCCTTGACGGGTTGAAGGCAAACCCGCCCTCGGCGAACCAGCGCATCATCCTGGAAACGGCAGTTGGACGGCCCCTGGGGCGTGCACCAGGAGTCGTAGCGATCTTCACCGTGCGGGTGAGCACATCGATATCAAAAACGTCCGAGAATACAGAATGTTATGATCATTTCTGAGCGGTCAACTGCCGTTGCCAGGATCATGGGCTGGTGCGGAGCAGGCCGAGATCGCGAGAACGCTGAAATAAGCCGTCGTAGTAATTGATTGCGACGCTTGCCGACTGGAGCATAAGCGTCCACCAGAGCTCCACGGACTCGTTGAGCTCCTTTATGGGGTCGGCCGAATAGAACATGGCGTCTATTGGCCTGTTGTCGGGCACCGGCCATTCATATTCGACCGTTCCGTCCCCATGCCAATGGACATCACCACCCATCCGGGTTGCCAGAGCACGCATGCCGGGGTTTTCGGCCAGCGCCTCGCAGACGAAGTGGCGGATTCCCACCGACCGCGCCACCCGTTTCAGTTGATCGAGCAGTGCCGAGCCAACGCCCGACCTCTGTACGTCGTCGGCCACCGCGATGGACATCTCCGCTGATTCGGGTTTCTGCGTGAATCGGATACAACGCGCCAAACCCAGCGGCTCCGCTTCTTCACCGAGCGCGTTCAAGCGCACCGCCGCCAGGGCAATATGGTCATATTCATCGGCGCTGGTGAGAAAGTCCAGGTCTTCCTCCGTGAGACTTCGTTTCGCAGCCAAGAAGCGCATACGCCGGGAGTGCGCAGACAATCGCTCGAAGAGCTCCACCAGCAGGTGCCGATCTTCTACCGCGAGAGCGCGGATTCGAAATAGAGAACCGTCCCGGAGCCGTGCTTGCCGGGGGGTATCTGCAGACAGAATGTTCAAGTCGAACATGGCAAGCTCCGGAACGGCTCGAATCTTCAGGCCGCCTCGTGCCTTATTTCAGAGTCGAGCGACTGCGATGTGATATCCGTCTCGATCTTTAACAGCTGATCGGTTGATGCGATGGGGACCGGGGTCCCGCGCTGATCGATCCGCGTGTCGGTGCTCCAAATGATCGCTTGCGATCCGCTCTGCCAAGGCCAGGCATCCGGCCCCAGGTGGAGAAGGTCTGGCTCGAATCCTGCAGAAGATAGAAGACCGGCGTCCATTGTCCGGAGGGCGGCCCAAAGGCGCGCTCGCCCAATCGCCAAGAAACGGTTTTCGGCCCACGCCAAGATGGTTGTCGGATATTTCATAGCACTCACCTGAATTTTGTTGATCTAACATAAGCACTTGAATTGCTTTTCGGGTTGATTGCATTTCAGCATTTTTTGTGCAGTGCAGCAAACGAGTATTTTTCATGTGTCTGGATGAGATTGTCTCGGGTCACTCGTGATGCGTCAGTCGCTTCCGTCCTTGAACGCGCTCAGGGTGTTTGAATGCGCCGCGCGGCATCTGAGCTTCAGCAAGGCCGCAGAGGAGCTGAACGTCACGCCTGCGGCGGTCAGCCATCGAATACGGTCGTTGGAAGAGCACTTGGGCGTCGTGCTCTTTCACCGCTTGAGTAAGGGTGTCGCGCTGACCGATGCCGGTTTCTCGGCCCTGCCGGACCTGCAGCTTGGATTCTGCCGCTTGACCAAGGCGGTCGAGCGCCTCCGCGGCGGGGAAGAGATGCGATTGCTAACGGTTCAGTCGGCGCCGTCGTTTGCGGCCAAGTGGCTGGTTCCCCGGCTACCGAGCTTCACCGATGCCTTTCAGGATATCGATGTCAGGATAGCGGCGAGCACTAAACGTGTCGCCGACTCGTTGGACGACGCGGGGATCGGGGATGAGTTCCGTCAAGGTGAGATCGATGTAGCGATTCACTTCGGGCGCGGAGCCTATGAAGATTGCCGGAGCGATCGACTCTTCGGGGTTGCCGCGGTACCAATCTGCAGCCCGGAGCTCCTGCAGGGAGACCGGGCGATCCGGACACCCGCCGATCTGCGCGAGCACACGCTCCTACACGACGATACGCCGCACGAGAATCATCCGGAATGGAGAACATGGCTCCAGCAAGCCGGAGTAACGAATGTGGATCCCGAACGGGGACAACGTTTCAATTCGGTGGCGATGGTGCTCGATGCCGCCGAACGCGGGCAGGGAGTCGCCCTGAGCCTAGAGGCCCTTGCCGCGGATGCGATTGCAGAAGGCCGACTGGTTGCGCCATTCGACATCCGGCTGCCGGTGCGGAGTGCTTACTATCTGATCAGTCTGGAAAAAACCGCGGATGTAAGGCGGATCGCTCTGTTTCGCGAGTGGATTCTGGACCAAGCCGGGCGCTTCAAGCGTGCTTTCCCCGAACCTACCTTTGGTTGACGCGCTTCCTCGCCGGCGCCATTGGCGAGGCCGCAAAGGATGTAGCGCGTGCTGCGAACCGGTCGACCCAACGAATCCGGCGGCAGATGCGGTTTCTGCGCCCCACCCATCCTGCCAAGCTTGAAAACCTCGGCATTCTCGGCGGTTGGAATATTCCATTTCGCTCAATGCGGCCGTCGTACATCCAACACGTCGGGGATTTGCCCCAGCTTGACGAGTACGTGCTTGAGCTCGGCTACGTCCTTGACCTCCACCGTGAAGCGCATGGTGGCAAGGTCCTTGGTGCGGTCCGAGGCGGTATTGACGCCGACGACATCGATCCCCTCGTCCGCGAATACGGATGAGGTGTCCCGCAGCAAACCCTTGCGATCGGCGGCGATCACGAGCAGGTCCACCGGGTAGGCGGCATCGAGGCTTTGGTCCGCCCAATGCACATCGATTAGGCGCGCCATTTCCTGTTCGGGCATCTTGGCCAGGTTGGCGCAATCCTTGCGATGTACCGTGACGCCGCGCCCCCGGGTGACGAAGCCCAGGATCTCGTCGTAGGGTACCGGCTTGCAGCACTGGGCCATGTGGGTCATGAGATCCGCAACCCCCTCTACGATTACCTCGGTGCGACTCGGTGGCCTGCGCTTGGCCGGCGCCGGATGCCTCGGCTTCGCGGCGGGTTCCTTTTGTTCATCGATCCTGGGCTCACCCACCTGGCGTGCCACCTGACCGACCGCGACCTCGCTGCGTCCTATGGCTGCCAGCAAGTCCTCTCCTTTGTGGAAGTTGTAGCGGCGGCAAATTTGCTCGAGCTGGGGTTTTTCGTCGATCTGGAGTCGGGTCAGCTCCTTCTCCAGTAGGGAGCGACCCGCCTCGACGTGGTGATCGAAGCTCTGTAGCTTGAACCACTGACGGACCCGGTTGCGGGCCTTGGCCGTCTTCAGATAGCCGTGGTGGGGGCTGAGCCAGTCGCGGCTGGGTGCGGCGTTTTTCTGGGTAAGAATCTCCACTGTCTGACCGCTGGCCAGAGGCTGGTTCAGGGGAACGATGCTGCCGTCGACCTTGGCCCCGCGGCAGCGATTGCCCACCTCCGAGTGAATCGCATAGGCAAAGTCCAGCGCCGTGGCGCCCATGGGCAGCTCGACGACCTTGGACTGAGGAGTGAGCACATAGATGTGTGCCGGCTCGAACTCCGACTTGAAGCGCTCGACGAAGTCGCCGCCGTCCGTACCCTCGTTCTTGAGCTCGAGCCAGTTTCGCATGAGGACGACACGCCGCTGGAAGGCTGCATCGTGGTGTTTGCTTTCCTTGTAGGCCCAGTGAGCTGCCACACCCAGTTCCGCATGCTTGTGCATGTCCCAGGTCCGGATCTGTACCTCGAGGGGCTTGTCTTGGGGGCCGACTACAGCCGTGTGCAGGGATTGGTACATGTTGCCCTTGGGGGTGGCGATGTAATCGTCGAACTCCCTGGGGATGTGCTTCCACAGGCCGTGCACTATCCCCAACGCGGCATAACAGGAGGCGATGTCTTCGACCAGGACGCGTACCGCCCGCAGGTCGAAGATCTGGCCGATATCCACCTTCTTGCGCTGCATCTTGCGCCAGATGCTGTAGATATGCTTGGGACGGCCGCTGACGTCGGCGCGAATGCCGGCCTCGGCGAAATACTTCTTCAGGGTTGCGATCACCTCGGCGATGAAGGACTCGCGCTCGGCGCGGCGTCCGTCGAGCCGCTTGGCGATGCGCTTGTACTCCTCCGGCTCCAGGTAGCGCAGGCTCAGGTCTTCGAGCTCCCACTTGATCTGCCACACGCCGAGCCGATTGGCCAACGGCGCGTAAACGCGGCGAGTGTCCTCCGCCATTTCGCGCCGACGCTCTTCGTCGAGGCTCTTGATGCTGCGCATCAGGTGCAGACGCTCGGCCAGCACGACCAGCACCACCCGGACGTCCTCGGCGATGCCGAGCAGCAGACGGCGCAGGTTCTCCTCGTGCTCGTGTTGGTCCTTTGCGGCGATTATCGCGTCTACGTTGGCGAGCTGATCGATGCGGGCGAGGTCCCCCACCATACGCGCGATGCCCCGACCGAATTGCTCCTCGACCTGCTCCTCGCTTTCTCCTAGGCGCCCGATGCAGCCGTTGAGCAAGGCGGCGATCAAGGTATCGACGTCCATGCTCAGCTGAACCAGGATGTCGGCGGTCGAGAGCAGGTGACGGACCTGGGTCTCGCCGGTCTCCAGGTACTGGTTACCGCGACAACGCACCAGTAGATCGCAGGCTTGGGTCAGGCGCTCGCGATCTGCTTGCGGGTAGCTCGCGGGCAGGGCCCCGAGCCAGTGACGCGCGGCTGATGCGTCGTCTTGATCGGCCTCGGGTAGGTTGTAGACGGGTTTGACCATGGTCTAACTCACTTGTCGCCCGCGCTTGGATATGGCCGCGGTACCTGCTCGGCCGCGGCCCGCAGGGGCTCAGTCGAGCACGTGACTGACTAAACCGTCGGCGAGCTTGGGCTCGAACCAGGTGGATTTAGGCGGCATTATCTCTCCGGCGTCTGCCACGGCCATCAGGTCCTCCATTCGGGTCGGGTGAAGCGCGAAGGCCACCGTCATGCCGCCGCCGTCGACCCGGGCGGCGAGCTCGCCGAGCCCGCGGATACCGCCGACGAAATCGATGCGCTCATCCCGGCGCGGATCCACGATGCCGAGAATGGGCTCGATCAGGTTGTCCTGCAGCAGGCTCACGTCCAGGCGTCCGACCGGGTCGTCCCACGGGATACGGTGGCTGTCCAGGGCGAGGCGGTACCAGGAACCTTGCAGGTACATGCCGAACTCGGCGTGGCGGGTCGGCTTGACGGGTGCCGGACTCGGTTCCACAACGAAGGGTACCCGAAGCCTGCTCATGAAGGACGGGACGTCGAGCCCGTGGAGGTCCTTCACAACCCGGTTGTAGCCCAGAATCTGCATCTGGTCGTGAGGAAAGATCACGCTGAGGAAGTAGTTGTAGGATTCCGCCCCTCGGTGGTTCGGGTTAGCGGCCCTGCGCGCGGCGGCCACGCGGGAGGCAGCGGCCGAACGGTGATGGCCGTCAGCCACGTAAAGACGGCCGAGCTGCTCGAAGGCTGTGGAAAGTCGGTCGATAGTCGCGCCATCATCAACCACCCAGAGCTCATGGCGTACGCCGTCATCGGCCGTGATATCCACGCCGGGTGCAATCGCGCTCAGGGCAGCCAGGGCGTCGTCGATGACCGCGGAGCTTCGGTAAACCAGGAAGACGGGTCCGGTCTGGGCGTTGATAACGTCGATCTGACGCACACGGTCGTCTTCCTTCACCGGCCGCGTAAGCTCATGCTTTCTTATCCGCTCCGCGTCGTAGGCGGCTATGGAGGCGGCTGCTACCAAGCCGGTCTGAACGTGCGCGCCCATGGTGAGACGATAAACGTAGTAGCAGGGTGCATCATCCCGGATAAGCACGCCATCGGCGATCATCCGGTCGAGGTTCTCCCGGGCCTTGGCGTAGACCTGCGGGGAATAGGGATCCGTGTCCGGCGGCAGGTCCACCTCGGGCCGCGACACGTGCAGGAAGCTGTGGGGCCGCCCCTCGACCATCTGCCGCGCCTCGGCCGCGCTCATCACGTCATAAGGCGGGGCGGCCACATCGAGGGCGCGCCCCGGGGCGGGGCGCAGTCCGGCGAAGGGCTTGATCAGTGACATGGTACTGCTCCTCGGCTCATGGTTACCGCGCCGGTGGTGCGTAGAGAATACCGCCGTCTCGCCACAGGGCGTTCAGACCGCGCTTGATCTTGAGCTGTGAGCCGGCGCCCAGGTTGCGGTCGAAGACCTCGGCGTAGTTCCCGACCTGCCGGATGACGCGGCGACTCCATCCGGGATCGAGGCCCAGCAAGGTCGCTGTGCGGCCGTTCAGGTCGAGCAGCAGGCGCGTTTCCTGCCCCTTCGCCTGATCCCGGACCCGATCTGCATTTGTAGAGTCGATACCCAGCTCTTCGGCGTCGATGAGCAGGTAAAGCGTCCAGCGTACGATATCGAACCAGCGAGCATCTCCCTTGCGGACAGCCGGCGCGAGCGGCTCTTTGGAAATGACCTCTCCCAGGATCCGGTGGGCGCCTGGATCCTCGAGGGTCGTGCGCAACGAAAAGAGCTGCGACTGGTCATGTGCCAAGGCGTCGCATTTACCTGCAAGGTAGGCCTGCTTGGCGGCCTCCAATCCCTCGAAGGTCTTGACCTGGACCTGCGTGCGGTGGCGTGTGAAATAGCGCCGGACGTTGTCCGGGCCTGTGGTATTTCCCAATGTGCAGACAGACTTGCCGCCGAGCTCCAGTGCAGACATGAGGTTGGAGTCGCGAAGCACCATGAAACCTTGTCCGTCGTGGTACAGGATGCCGGCAAAGGTCATGCCATGGGCCAGGTCCCGCGACAGGGTCCAGGTGGTGTTGCGGGTGAGCAGGTCGATACGGCCCTCGCGTAGGGCGTCCAGGCGTTCCCGGTTTTTCAGCGGTACGAGCTCGACCTTGTCTTTCTCGCCGAGGACCGCCGCTGCTACGGCGCGGCAGAAGTCCACGTCCAGCCCGCTCCAGCTGCCGGTGTCGTCGCGGAAGGACAGCCCCGGAACGGCACCATTGACGCCGCAGCGCAGGACACCACGTTTCTTGACCTCATCCAGGGTATCGGCGACAGCCGCCTGAGCCAGTCCTCCGGCGAGCACAACTCCCAACAGCCAACGAGCCGCAGCTCTCATGGGTAATCTCCTCGTGTCCGTCGTATAAGGTGGACAGGCGTAACCCAGTCCACGAAGCGCGCTACCAGCTGAGCAGCGCCCACTGCGGGATATTCTCCTGGAACTGACTTGCACCCCGATGCCAGGCCATGTCGCCCGAGCCGTCTTCGTCCACGAGAAAGTAGGGGGCACCGACGCTGGGCGTGATCTTTATCATGTAGAGATTGTTGTTGACCCGAAATTCCTCCACCAGCCGGTTTTCATGCTCCCGCAGCGTCACCGCGGGTGCGATGTCGCTGTGACGGACATTCAGGTCCAGATCCGCCAGATCACCGCCCTGGATGGATTGGGTACCCACCAGAAAGGCCAATAGCATGAAAGCGCGGGGCAGGGTACGGGTCATGAAGCAAGCGCCAAAGAACTCACGCGAATGCCGGAAAATGATATTCCAGGATGCGCCGCATTATCGCCGGTATTCAAGGCGTGCCAACCAACGCGCAGTGGGCTATGTAACGACTGGCACAACACGGAAGACAGACGAAAAGACAAGCGTGCTGGTATGTCATTTGACAGAAATCGCCTTGGCCTAGACGGGGAATATGGTATCAGGAAGGTCTGAGATGGGCGAACCGGTCGCACTGCGAGGGGCGATGGCTATCCTCGATCCGCACGCGGGCGCTTTCCTGGATTTGGTCGCAAAGACGTACGGACGCGCAGGCTCTAATCAGGAAAACGATTGCTCTGGCGGCCCGAGTCCGCGTCTTATGCGCTATCCGAGCTCAGGACGATATTCAAGCATCCGGATCGACAACGGCGCTATCCAGGTAAACGCCCAAGGGACCGCGCGGCAGCCAGGCATCGACGACCTCATCGCCCCGCCGGATCCGAACCTGTACAAGCTCGCCACGCTCCCCCTCGGATGTGGCGCTCCTCAACTCATTGACCCTGAAGATCCGGTCTCCTCCGTAGTATTCGACCAGATCCCCGGCTTGCAGGCCTGCATCCTCGGCCGATGAACCCGGGATGATCGAAGTAATCTCGACGCGATTGTCAGTGCCCGCTGCGTAAAGATACCGGTCATAGGATTCTTCGCCGATCTCCGCGCGCAGATCGAGCGCGTCCTTGCGGATCAGGCTCGCCTCTTCCCGATACCGATCGCTTCCGAACCAGCCCTCTCGTATAGCGATGTCTCGAAGCTCCAATCGGTCGAGCTCCATTTGCGCTTGACGCCAAACGATGTCTGCTGCGCGATTTGCTGTGACTCCGGCGGTTACCAGTGCGGTGCGTCGGTCCTCCAGCGTGCTCGCACGGGTTGGCGGCGCCTTGCCTTCACCAACGGCCTCCGAGGGCCCGTCGGTCGGAGCGAGCTTGCGTTCCACTCCCTCAACCCGCTCCGCCAAACGCGCCACATCCGCCTGCATCTGCGTCCACGCGGCGCTCATCGCCTGTAGTCTGGTGTTCAGGTCCGCTGCCTGTAAGTCGCCGTCGTGCGCGGGCGGTAGCGGTTCCCCTTCGACGGGTTTCAGGGTTGTGGCAGAAAACACCTCGTTCGCGGTCGGCCCTTGGTTCTCGGACGGCACCGCGGGTGCGTCCGACTTGTCACCTGGGACGACACCTGTGGTCGTCTTGGCGGCTTCCGACAGCTTCTCGTCGCCACCTGGAATGAGCATCCCAACCGTGGCCCCGGCGAGAAACGTCAAGATTGGAACCAGGTAGTGGGGAGGCGGAATTTTCAAGCGCGTTGCTCCGGCATTGGCAAACGATCGAGGCCGCAGGTCGGCATTGCCTCATTAGTCCGCAAATTCATCGCATGCGTTCCGGAATCCAGCCGCACTTGCCCGCTCGATCGGCTGCTCATTCGAGAACCCTTCCCCATAGTCTAGACCGAACGCCTATCGGTACCTTTCGCAAATCATCGGTGTTGTACGACCAACGGCCTCTGCCCCGGAACCGAGCGCTCACTCCGCCCGCCGGAGTGTTTGCAGGGGCGGTTGGATCAACAGGGGATAAGTGGCCAGGGTACCGGCCAGCCCGACTAGAAGCCCGCTGCCTGCGATTCCAACGAACCAGATCCAAGGATTGAGCTGGAAGTCCAGCCCGAACAGCTCCCGTGCCAGGACCATGCCCGTGAGCTCGGCGAAGATCGAGGCCATCAGACCGGCGAGCAGACCCGCCGCGGTGAACTCCACGGCCAGGCTGCTCAGCAGCTTGCTGCGCCGCGCGCCCAAGGTGCGCAGCACGCCGTGCTCCGATCGGCGCTCCTGCAGGCTGGCCTGAATGCCGGCGTACATAACGAGAATCCCGGCCGCCAGAGTAAACAGAAAAACGTACTCTACCGCCATCACGCCTCTGTCCATGATTTGGCGGACCTGTCCGATCAGGGCGTCCACGTCGAACAGGGTCACGCTCGGGTAAGCCCTGACAAGGTCGGGAATCAGCGCTTCGCGGTCGTCGGGCAGGTGGAAGCTGGTGACATAGGTCGCGGCCTCGGACCCGAGTAGAGAGGGTGGTGCAAGAACG
Organism: Chromatiaceae bacterium; assembly: GCA_022340195.1. Lineage (GTDB taxonomy): Bacteria > Pseudomonadota > Gammaproteobacteria > Chromatiales > Chromatiaceae > Thiosymbion. The sequence goes on along the minus strand of JAJDOL010000085.1, from coordinate 14,890 downwards.
AAGAAGTTCACGTTGAAGCTGTCCCACTGCACGCGCCGCAGGCTGGTGATCCGGGCCTGGATCTCGCGCCCGGATACCCAAAAGCCGATGCTGTCGCCGAGCTTCATTCCCAAGGTCTGAGCCAGGCCCTCTTCTACGGAGAATTGCGGGGCGGCCTGAGCATCCTTCCACCAATTCCCGGCTACGATTCGGTTGTCCGCCTGTGGGGATAGACTCCAGCTGAGGTTGAAGTCCCGGGTTGCCAACCGCTGGGCCCTGGGATCCGTATAGGCGTCCGGATCGACGGGCTTCTCGTTGATGCGGATCAATCGTCCGCGGACCATGGGGAACAAGCCGGAGTAGTCGAGCCCCTCATCGGCGAAGAATTGCCTCAGGGATTCCACCTCCTGGGGTTGGATGTTGATCAGGAAGTGATCCGGGGCTCCCTCGGGCAGGCTGTCCTGCCAGGTACGCAACAGGTCCACACGCACCACGGCGAGTAGCAGCAGGGCCATGATCCCCAAGCCGAAACCCGTGATCTGAAGCAGCGCGCCCGTGGGCCGCCGGGTAAGCGCCGCCAGGCCGAGTCGCCAGATTCCACGGGCGCGCCCGGTCAGCGCGCCGGCGATTCGGATCAACAGGGCGACTGTCGCTACCAGCGCGATCAGAGCACCGCCGACACCGGCCAGAAGCTTCCAAGCCAGCTCGGCCTCCCCGGCCTGCCAGAAGATCAGCAGGGTCAGCGCTGCGGCGGCTGCCAGGACCGTGGCGGCGGCGGAGGCGCGAGGTGTCCCCAAATCGCGGCGCAGCGCCCGCAAAGGTGGCACACGTGCGAGTTGGAACAAGGGGGGGAGGGCAAAGCCGAGCAGAGCAACCAGCCCTGTGCCGATTCCCACGGCCAGAGGTCGGAGGGAGGGAGGAGGCAGCTGGGGACCGAACCAGTCGGCGAGCATGAAGGCCAAACCGAATTGGGCGAGGAAGCCGATCAGGCAGCCCACTGCGCAGGCGGCGAGGCCGAAAACAGCAACTCGCAGTGTGTAGATCCGGCTCAGCAGATGCGGACGCGCGCCCAGGCAACGCATGATGGCCACGGCGTCGGTTTGGCGCTCTACCAAGCGGCGACTTGCGAGCGCGATCGCCGCCCCGGCGATGAGCAGGGTGACCAGGGTGGCGAGGTGCAGGAAACGAGACGCGCGCTCCACCGCGGAAGAGAGCTCCGGGCGAGCCTCCCGGGCATCGACCAGGCGGATATTGGACGGAAGCCCGGAGGCTACCATTTCCTTGAACGCCTCCACCGCCTCCAGGCTACCCGCAATCAGAAGGCGGTAACGGACCCGGCTCGCCGGGCTGACCAGCCCGGTCGCTGCAATGTCCCGGGTATTGATCATGGCCCGGGGTGCGAGCTGAAACAGGTTACCGCCCCGATCGGGCTCGTAAACGATCAGGCGCCCGATGCGCAGCCGACTCTCACCCAAAACCAGGCTGTCGCCGGGTGTCGCCTCCAGTAGGTGCAGCAGGCGTGGCTCGATCCAGACCTCGCCGGGAGCTGGACCCGCCGCGGGCTGCTCGACGCCGTCATTCAGGTCCGCCCGTACCCGGAGCCGGCCGCGCAGGGGATAGGCGGCATCGACCGCCTTGACCTGAACCAGCTGCGGCCTCTGCTCGCCCATAATCACGCTCGGAAATTCGAGGGTGGAGGCGGTCGTAAGGCCGAGAGCGCGGGCCTGCTCGGCGTAGACCGCAGGTACAGGGGCAGAGGCGTCCAGCATCAGGTCTGCGGCGATCAACTCACCGCCTTGACGCTGCATTGCTCGCTCGATGCGGTCGGTGAAGAAGCCGACTGCGGTGATGGCGGCCACCGTCAGGACCAGCGCGCCGGCAAGCAGGTTGAGCTCGCCGCTGCGCCAGTCGCGCCCGAGCAGGCGTAGGCCGATGCGCCAGGTCCTCAACCCAGAGGCTCCAGGCGACCACCCTGCATTAGCAGCCGGCGGTCGCAGCGCTCGGCAAGGCGCGGGTCGTGGGTCACCAATACCAGGGCCGCGCCCGTACCCTGGCGCAGGTTCAGCAGCAGGTCGATCACCTGCTCCCCGGTGGCCTGATCCAGGTTGCCCGTGGGCTCGTCAGCGAAGAGTATGCGCGGGCGGGGCGCATAGGCACGGGCGATTGCCGTCCGCTGTTGCTCACCGCCGGAGAGCTGTCGCGGATAGTGACCGGCGCGCTCTGTGAGGCCGACACGCTCGAGACCCTCGGAGGCGATGCGCCCGGCATCCGCCACGCCGCTCAGCTCCAGGGGCAGGAGCACGTTCTCCAATGCGGTCAGGGTGGGCAGCAGCTGGAAGTTCTGGAACACGAACCCGACCTGGCCCTCTCGCAAGGCCGCACGGCCATCTTCATCGAGGTCGGTCAGGCTCTTGCCACACAACCAGACCTCGCCAGTGCTTGCCTGATCCAGACCCGCCAGAAGCCCGAGCAGGGTCGACTTTCCCGATCCGGAGGCACCCAGAATGGCAACGGCCTCCGCGCTCTGTACCGAAAGATCCAGGTTCTGGAGTATGGTCAAGCGACCGCCGGGGCCGTTAAGATGCTTACCCAATCCCCTGGCCCCGGAGACCGGCTTGCGCTTATCTGCTGTCATGATCCAATTGTTTCTGCTCGCCGGTCTCCTGCTCCCGACCGTCTCCCGCGCCGAGGACGCTCCGGTGATACTGGTGCTCGGGGACAGTCTGAGCGCCGGTTACGGGCTGCCGCAGGAGAGCGGCTGGGTTTGGCTGCTCGGGCGACGGCTCGACGCGCATCGCTATCCGCACAGGGTAATCAATGCCAGTCAGTCCGGTGACACGACCGCCGGAGGCCTCACCCGTTTACCGGTCCTGCTGCAGCGTACCTCCCCCGCCGTACTCATCATCGAGCTCGGGGCCAATGATGGATTGCGGGGTATCGCATTCGACGAGATCAAGACGAATCTGACCGATTTGGTGCGCTCCGGAAAGGCATCCGGAGCGCGCGTGCTCGTCGTAGGTAACCGCCTGCCGCCAAACTACGGTGCGGCCTACACCGACCGCTTTCAAGCTTTGTTCAGGGAGGTCGCCGAGCGCGAGCAGGTTGCCTGGATCCCCAGGCTGCTGGCCGGTGTCGCGGAGGATTGGGGGCTCATGCAGAAGGACGGCATGCACCCCAATGCCCAGGCCCAGCCGCGGATGCTCGACAACGTCTGGACGGCCCTCGAGCCCTTGCTCCTGGACACCGCGCCGGCCGCCGATCACTAGTTGGCGCAGCCCCTGCTCGACCACTAGTTCAGTCCAAAGATTCCGGAGCTTGTTATGACACGCATTACCATTGTCGGATCGGGTTTCGCCGCGCTTACCGCCATCCAAGCCTTGCGACGGGTCGCGGCCGAGTCGGATATCACATTGGTGAGCCCAAAGGCGGAGTTTGTCTATTATCCGGGTCTCATCTGGGTCCCGACGGGCTTGCGCAGCGGCGAGGATCTGCAGATCCCGCTGCAGTCCTTCTTCCGGCGCATGCGCGTCAACCATCTGTCCGCGAAGGCCAAGGGTCTCAGGGACGGCGGTCGTGTTCTGGAGACCACCGCGGGCGACATCGAGAACGACGGTCTGGTCATCTGCTCCGGCGGTCGCTACATGAAGAAGCTGCCGGGCATCGAGCATGCCATCCTGCCCTGCGAGGGCGTTGCCGCCGCCCAGCGTATCCGCGATCGCCTGCGGGAGATGGACGGCGGGACGATCGCCATGGGCTTTTCAGGGAACCCGAAGGAGCCTGCGGCCATGCGTGGTGGTCCCATGTTCGAGTTCCTCTTCGGCACCGACAGCCATCTGCGCAAGCAAAGGCGTCGCGATCGTTTCGAGCTGGTCTTCTTTACGCCGGCGGAGAAGCCGGGAAATCGCCTGGGCCCCAAGGCCGTCGCGGGTTTGACCGAGGAGATGCGCAAGCGCGACATACGGACCCATCTGGGCCACAAGCTCAAGGGGTTCATGCCGAACAAGGTAATGACCGAAGGCGGTGAATTCGATGCCGATCTGATTCTGTTCATGCCCGGCATGACGGGGAGCCTGTGGTTCGACAGCACGGACCTCCCGCGCTCCGAGGGCGGTTTCATCAAGGCCGACAAGCAGTGCCGGGTGGTCGGGATGGACCGGGTCTACGTCGCCGGGGATTCGGGCAGCTTTCCGGGACCCGAGTGGATGCCGAAGCAGGCCCACATGGCAGACCTGCAGGCGAAAGCGGCGGTCGCCGGCTTGGCGGCGGAGCTCAAGGGCGAGCAACCGAGTGAGTCCTTCCGCGTCGAGCTTCTCTGCATCGTCGATGCCAACGACCGAGGAATGCTGGTGGCCCGCAATGAGAAGCACAATCTGGTGCTGCCCTCCCTGCGCCTGTTCCACTGGATGAAGCGCGGCTTCGAGTGGTGGTATCTGCGCCAGTATCGCTGAAACAAAGCAACTGACCTTCGAGATTCTTCGTCCGGAAGCGGATACCTTTCCATGTCGGAAACCGGAGGTGCATCGACTTTGAACGACTACTCAGGGTGACGGCAGGCTCGATCACCGAGGTCGCCGAGTCTTTCGCGACCAATGTGCGACCCTGTAGGCGCTTGGGCAGTTGATAAAGAACAGGAAACCGGGCTGTGCTCTATTTTCCTAACGACGCCCCGCGACAAAGTATCTCAGCATTAGATTCGATCGAATTCGTAAGCAGCTTCTCTGTCCGGGACATCACCGCAGGACCGGTGGTGAAATGAGAAATCCGAGGCGAGCGCAAGATCGCGGTCACCGCTCTTCAAAGCCCGCCCGGCGATACCATTTGTCGGCCTCTTCCTGATCCTTCTCGACGCCTCGCCCCTCCTCGTACATCATTGCCAGGGTCGTCTGCGAGCCCGGAAGGCCCTGCTCGGCGGCCTTGGTGAACCAGTGCACGGCCTTGGCAGCATCCTTGTCCGTGCACTCGCCCTCCATGTACATGAAGCCGAGTCCGTGCTGGGCGATGTCCAATCCCGCCTCCGCGGCGGCCTTCATGTACTTGAATGCGAGAGCCTGATTTTCATGCATGCCCAAACCGTTCTGGGCCATGATCGCCATGCGATATTGCGCCTGGGGGTTACCCGCATCCGCCAAGGGTGACAGCAGTCCCGCCGCTTGCGAGAAATGCTTGGCCTCGAAGGCGGCGATGCCGCTTCCGAGCTCCATGTCAAATTCAGTCAATTCTTCATTCATGCTCTAAGCGACTTCGCTGTTCAGTGGTACGCCCGACTTGAGGGCCGGCGGTGCGAATTCAAAGTGGCGGGTGCCGCGAGCGACCTCGGTCAACCGGTCCCGTGAGGCAGTTTCGACCACCAATCGAGCAAGCGCCCGAACAGGGCCTCGTTCTCCGCCGCGATGGCCATGCGCGGATCCAACGACAGGCCCTCGGCAGGTCCCCCCCCGTTCCGGGCAAAGAGCCTCGACTTGGCTCCCGCCTCGGATGCGATCAGCTGGCCCGCCGCATAGTCCCACAGCTTCTGGCCACCGTGAAGATAGAGCTGTATGCGGCCGGCCGCGAGCCAGCACCAATCGAGGGCGACCGACCCCAGATTGCGTTGGGAGCGGAACGGGGATTGCCCCCCCATGCTCGGCAGGTCCTCTTTGGGCAAGCGCTTGAGGTCGACGATCGCGAGACACTCGCGAAGCTCCGTCCGTTCCGATATCAGGCGCAGTGGCTCGCCGTCACGAAAGGCGCCGACGCCACGCTCGGCGCAGAAGCACTCGTTGTGCACCGGGTCGAAGATGCACCCCAGAACCGGCTTGCCTCCCCGCAACAGGGCGAGGGAAACGCAGAAGTAAGGAAATCCATAGGCGTAGTTGCTGGTACCGTCCAGGGGATCGAGGCACCAAACGCCGATATCCGCGTCGTCGAGCCGCTGCTGCTGCACCTTCAATGTCATCTCCTCTCCGAGCACAGGTATATCGGGCCAGATGCGGCCCAGCTCGTCACAGACCCTTTGCTGTGCCGCCAGGTCGGCCTCGGTAACCAGGCTGCCATCGGCCTTCGAGCGGGGAGCTGCATGTTGAAAACGCGGCATGATCTCCGTCTCGGCGACAGAGCGTAGCAGTGAGCAAAGACGATCCAAGTCGGGGGTCATGGGTTTCTCTCGATACGACAACCAGGGACGAGATCATAAACCTTCTCGACGAACGTCGGCTCGACATTCTCCTGGAAAGCATCTCTCTGTCAGGATGCAATGGCGTGCTTCGACCCAGGAGCGACCAGCCTCGGTACCAGCGCGTTTCCTAGGTTCGGCCGCGTAACGGCAAGGCTTCCGGACTGACGGCCAACTTGCGCACGCGCGTGATCAGGGCCTCGTCGGCGATTACCTCGAAGAAGTGACCGCGGTCGCGGGTTATAGGGCCCAATGACCGGCCGTCCCATTCCCGTATCGGTGCGTAACGCAGCACGAGCCAATGCTCGCGCCCGGAGCGGTCGGGAAAGCTGCCCGTAAAGAAGAGTCCGCTTACGGTATCAAATTCCGGAAGGCGCACCTGGCTCAGATTCGTCTCCTTTTGGAGCTTGAAGAAAGCGGCCTTTTCCAACTTTATGCCGTTTACGTTGTAGCTGAGGAAGTCATCGCCTCGAACCGCACTGAACCCGACGCTCGAGTCCTTCACGACCTCGACCCTGAAGCCCTCGTGACCAGGGCGGAAGCCACTGCTTCGCAACTCCGAGGAACAGGAGGAAAGTCGATCCGCTTGGTTGATGGCCCCGGAGATCATGATCCTGTGCCCCTCGTCGTAAAGAAAATTGGGCTCCTGATCCGAGTAGCTGATTCCGAGTCCAAGCTCGAGGTTAGGCAAGCCGTGCTTGCGATTGATGGTGTTCTGCAGTGAGACGACCTGGAGCATACTGCGCGCCAATCCGCAGGCTCGTGATACCGTCATCGCGGCCGGCTCCGCCGCGCGCTCGAAAAAGCCGATGATAACGGCATCGCCCTCCACGAATAGCTTCTCGGCGCCGAAGTCCGGCAACAATTTGTTGACAGGTCCGAAGAAGTTCAGGCCGAAATGGGATGCCGGATTCAGTCCCTTCTCGCGCAATCCCTCGGTGATGAGCGTGGATCCGCGCAGATCCGCCTTGAGGACAGCATGGGCCCGGATGGGGCGCTCGGAGCGGGGCCGTTCCTCTCGGCTGCCGGCAAACTCGTACAAGCTGCCATTGGCGCGCGAAAGCTGGACCTGTTGGGGATCATCGATCAGCCGGATCCAATCCATCGCCTCGTAGGTCTTGTAAGCCAGCTTCAAGTCCCGCCGAAACACGAGAAAATCCGCCAGGTAGACGCGCAGATACCGGGCTCGCTCGGTCGGTTTGAGCTGCTTCAACCGGGTCGCCGTGTGCTCGAGGACCCGCGCGACCGTCGCCGGGTCGAGCGCGAGGTTGAGTACATCCAAGCGTTGAGCCAGGCGGCGGCGAGGTAGACGTCCCTCGACGAAGTCCACTACCAAGCTCAGAGGAACCGGCCGGGTCAGCTTGTTCCCCACGGCGCGTAGCCAGTAAAGCAGAATGATACGCCGACTCAGCCCCTGGAGGTCGAGACAGCGATACAGCTCGTCTGAGATGGCGCTTTGGAAGTCTTGCCAGCCGTCCTGGTTCCAGTAGCGGCTCTGGCCCTTGGGTAGCTCCGCAAAGCTGTTGTACACGGCGGGTTCAGAGACGGTCTCGCCGGCATAGAGGAGATCGGAATCGTGTAGATCGACAAAGCCGGATTCGGCGAACGCGCTGTGGGATTCGGCAAAACCCCTTCCCGCCGCGAGAAACAGACGCAGGTTTTCCGGTGCGTCCAGCCAGGAGCAACGCCCGAAACGATATTCCTCCGCCGGAACGAAGCGGTTCAGCAGAATTTCGGTTCCGAGAAAACCCGGGAGCTGCCCCTGATCGAGCCTTTCGCGAGCCTTGGATCCGGCGCTTGCATCCGTGGGGCTTGCATAAGATGGCAAACGCGTCCAGGGGGGCAGATAGTATTGAAAAACGGTGCTGACGCATTGGTTGGTGTGGTACAGCCAGTCCATGTCCCCGGTTTCCCCCAACCTGGCAATCGGATAAACCCGAGCGAGCTCCTTGCTGTCGTCCAGATTCGGAACCAGCAGGACCGGGTTGAAGAACGCGCGCTTGGGAATCGGCCATGTCTCGCCCACGAGGGATTCACGCACTTTCTCGAGGCGGGTACTCTCGAGCTTCTTCACCAGGCGGAACAGAACATGCAGAACCCGGCGGTTGACCCTGTGCTCGTCCCTGGTCAGGGTGATCAGGCGCTCGTGCATCTTGAGGTCGCGCCCGGATTCCCGCGTTTCTACCTGGTTGACGGCGACCTTGAATGCCGACTGCAGGCTGAATCTCTCCTGCGCGACGATCTGGATCAGGTATTTGAGGAGCGAAAGCTGAAGCAGTGCCAGCCGATCAGTGGAATGAGGCGTCCCGGTTTGTTCGGAAATGGACTCGAAGATACCCAGATAGCTATTTCGGAACGACTTGAGACCCTCCTCATCGATCGAATCTTCGTTAGCCGACCGTCCCTGCCTCCGGATGTCTTTCAAAATCAGCTTGCGCACCGTCTCTCGGACGCCGTCGCACAAACTCGGGCTGAGATAGACGTCCACATGTGCGTTGTCGATACCCTTTTTGAAATGCTCCAGGGAGATATCCCAGGATCGTACTTTCGTAAAAGGTGCGACTAGCTCTGATAGATTGGGTCGCCAGAGGCCCAAGATGCCGCCCTCGCTCGTCGATTCGAGGTTAAGTCTAGCCCGATTATTACCGGTCTGGAACCTGGGTTTTGGTAAACTCAATGCCCGCGGTTTTGCCCTCATTGTGCCGCGGACCGGGACGGTAACGGAAAAAATGCCATGAGGACAGATGCACGCGCACCATGATCTCTGTGTCGCCCGTACACAAGCTCTTGTGTTTTCTTTTTTTTCTTCTAATCGCTCCGGCCCCCGGATCAGCGCAGCAGGGAACGCGGGAGCTAATGGCCGATGCCATGGCGCGGATGATGGAGGCCATGGGTTTGTTTGATTCGGCCCCGGTACAGCAAGGCTTCGGTGGCGCTCCTGCGGACCCAATGGCCATGATGGGTCCACTCGGGTCCTCGGCGTGGGGTCCCGCGCTCGGCGCACCCTGGGACGGCCCCGTGCGGGATCCATCGCGTGGCTTTGCGATGCGGGATCTGATGCAGCAATTCGCCCGGCAGATGGCCACAGCCGGCGATAGTAGAGGGGACCGGCCCATCGCCTGGACGCCCTCACGATTGGAGGGCGTGTGGGAGGGACGCAGCGGCGAGCTCCTGATCGTCCAAGGAAACCGGTTTCGGATATACTCCCCCGCGGTGCAGCGGGTGGATGGACTGATGCAGATCCGGGGCGATCGCCTAGCCCTGTACAATCCACTGGATCAGCATGCACAGGCGTTCGAGTTTGCCGAGTCGCAGGGCCGTCTGATATTGCGCGACCTGGCCGGTCAGGTGTACCTGTACCGGCGTCTGCGACTGGATGGCGGACAAGGGTCCTCGGTGATCCAAGCTCCGTATGGTCGTTGAGCGATAGGCGATTGCCGGGAAAAAGACCTTGTGCGGGCCGTGCGGGAGCCGCCGGCTCTCAGCCCAGCAGCATCTTCACGGCCACCACAAGCACCAGCAGGGCGAAGATTCGCGCGAGCACTAGAATTGGAAGGGAGTGAGCGATATGTGCCCCAACGGGGGCGGAAGGTGCGCTCGCGAGAAGGATACCAGCTACCGCCGGCCAGTAGACGAAGCCGGTGCTGCCGGGAGGCAGTCCCTCGCGACCCCAACCGACCGCGACGAATCCAATAACACCGGCCAACGCGATGGGTGGCCCGCAGGCGGCTGACGTAGCAACCGCCCGCCGTATGTCCACGCCGGAGCGGGAGAGAAATGGCACCGTAATCGTTCCGCCGCCGATGCCCAGGAGTGCCGATAGTGAGCCAATTCCGGTGGCGACCAGACCGATTCCGACGGCGCCCGGTATTCTGTGAGCATCTTCGCGGGTGCGCTTGAACAGCATGCTCAGCGCCACGTATACGAGAAAGGTTCCAAAGATACGCCGAAGCCAGTCCTGGTCGAGCAGACCGGCGACGGCAGAGCCGATCCAAGCCCCGATCACCAGACCCGGCACCAGGCTACGGACCAGATCCCAACGCACGGCGCCGCGGCGGTGGTGGGAATAGGCCGAGGCGCTACCGGTTCCGATAAGGGTTGCCAGCGAGGTTCCGACGGCGAGGTGAAAGATCCAGTCCGGTACGAATCCAGCGTCAGCGAAAATCCAGACCAACGCGGGCACTACGACGATGCCGCCCCCGACCCCCAACAGCCCGGCCATCACGCCGGCAACGACGCCGGTGCCTAGATAGGCGGCAAGCTCAACCCAGCTCATAATGGAATCTGCTCTCGAAGATCCGGGACAAAAAGTGCCCTATCATGCGTCGATTCATGGCTTGGAGCTATCAAAATGACCAATCAGCGCGTCTGCATTCTGGGGGGGACCGGTTTTGTCGGTCACCATCTCGCCAGTCGGTTGGCGGCGTCCGGCTATCGTTGCCGCATCCTCGCCAGGCACCCGGAACGGAATCGCGACCTGTTGCTCGTTCCAGGTACCGAGCTGCGTCAGTCACCCAACCTGGAGAAAGATTTTCTGGAGGATCAATTCAAAGGCTGCACCGCCGTCGTCAACCTGGTGGGTATCCTCAACGAAGGCGGCGGTCAGACCTTCCATGAGGTCCACGTGGACCTAGTGGAGCGTATTCTCGATGCCGCGGGCGCGGCCGCTGTACCGCGCTATCTGCACATGAGCGCATTGCATGCGGATGCGAGGGACGGCAAGAGCCTCTACCTCCGCACCAAGGGCGCAGGCGAGGACCTGGCGCACGCCCGACGCGGCATCGAGGTAACCAGCTTTCGCCCGTCGGTTATCTTCGGCCCGGGCGACGGCTTCTTCAACCGCTTCGCCACCCTTCTGAGGGCCACGCCAGGGGCATTTCCCCTCGCCTGCCCGGACGCGCGCTTCGCGCCCGTTTTTGTCGGCAACGTTGCGGACGCGATGACCAGGACCTTGGCCGATTCCAGTTTCTCCGGAAGGGGTTACGATCTTTGCGGTCCCCGCGTCTATAGCCTCAAGGAGCTGGTCGAATACACGGCGCGTCGGATCGGCCGCAGAACAACAGTGATCGGACTCCCCGATTTTGCCGCACGCCTACAGGCTCGGGTGTTTCAACATGTCCCGGGCAAACCCTTCACCATGGATAACTACCTGTCGCTTCAGACCGACAGCGTCTGCGAGCACAATGGTCTTGCAGAGCTCGGCATCAGGCCCGAGACGTTGGAAAGTCTGGTTCCCTCTTATCTGGGGTGAGCTGTTTCGAAACAGCCGAGCTGGTTGCTGAGATCGCGAAAGGAGAAACCAGTCCAGGGTCGTGCCGAGCCCTTGTCCAATCCCAATACCCGGAAGCGCTCCCCCATGGCCGAGGGAAGTACCAGCTGTTTGGCGCCGAGCAGCAAATCCATGGAATCCGGGCCGACACCGATCTGCGCCAGCAGTCGGTCGAGTCCGCAGCCGATGAGAAAATGGGCCTGGGTCGTGTAACCGGCGAGCCGCAGCCCGGCCAGGTGGCCCGCCTCGGCAACGGCGGTGAAGTCGACGTGGGCCGTGATGTCCTGCAGGCCGAGTCTGAGAAAAGGATTGCCTTCGGCTCGGTGGCGGTAGTGGCACATCAGGGTGCCGCTGCGGCGGTCGGCCCGATAATACTCGGATTGCGCGTAGCCGTAATCGATCATTAGGACCAGCCCGCGCTCCAGCACCCCAGCAAGGGACCGTACCCAAGGAGCGAGCCGCATATTGATCTCTGATTCGTAACCTGGATCGACCGCCAGGCCCCTGTCCCGAAGCGCGTGCAACGCCTCCCTGAGCCCAGGGCTGACGGGCTCTTCCCATAGCGCCTCCAAGCTCTCCTGCGAGGGTCTCACGAAAAGCTCCCGCGGTGCTCCGTCTTCACCTATGCGGAAGCGGTGCACCGGCATGGCATCCAGCACCTCGTTGGCTAGCACGCAGCCCCGCAGCCCGGCCGGCAAACGGTCGAGCCAGTGCACGCGTGCGAGTAGATGCGGTACCTGCTCCGCGAGCCGTCGGTATTGGCGCTCGCGCAGCTCGGGGCTGAGCTCCAGGATGAGGTAGCTGCGGGGCAGGTTCGACCTGTCCGCGAGGGCGGAGAGCACCTGTGCGGCGAGGGCTCCCGATCCCGCGCCGAATTCCAGGATATCCCCCGCATCCAGTTCTTGCAGTACCTCGCGGCATTGCTCGGCGACGCACTGGCCGAACAGAGGTGAGAGCTCCGGTGCGGTCACGAAATCCCCGTCGGGTCCCAGTTTGCGCGAGCCTGCCACATAGTAGCCGAGCCCGGGTGCGTAGAGCGCCAGCTCCATGAAGCGATCGAAGGGTAAGCGTCCGCCGCGGGCAGCCGCTTCTTTCCGAATCAGGTCGAGGAGACGCAGACTGTGCGCGGAAGCCGTCGCGTCCGGCGTGTCGGCAGGGGTGTATGAAGGCTGTATCATCCTCGATTTGGGCTATTTCGGATCGCTTACGCGGGCTCGGCACCAGCAAAAGTGGGCTTGCGTCGATCGGCTAGAATGAACGCATCGGCTCGTCAACAGACGGAGGCAATCGGTGGCGCAAAATCCGCAAACACTCGCAGGAAAGGTCGCTCTCGTTACAGGTGCTGCTCATCGCATCGGTGCCCAGATCGCACGCGCTCTGCACGATGAGGGTATGGATATCATCCTTCACTACCGCCGCTCGGAAAGAGCCGCAAAGGACCTCGCTGCGGGGCTCGAGGCGTCCCGCCCGGAATCCGTGCGCCTGCTTCAAGCCGATCTCAACCGCTGTATCGAATTTGCCGCCGTCATCGAGCAGGTCCGCAGCTTCCGGGGCCGATTGGACGTCCTTGTAAACAACGCCTCCAGCTTCTACCCGACCCCGCTCGGCGATGCCAGCGAAGAGCAGTGGGAGGACCTTATGGGCTCCAATCTCAAGGGACCCTTCTTCCTGACCAAGGAGGCATCACAATTATTACGCTCCGCATCCGGTTGTGTCGTCAATCTGGTGGACATCCACGCCGAGCGACCCTTGAAAGGACACGCTATCTACTCCATTGCCAAGGCGGGAAACGCCATGATGGTCAGATCGTTAGCGCGGGAGCTGGGTCCGTGGGTGCGGGTCAACGGCATCGCACCTGGCGTGATTCAATGGCCGGCGCAGGAACCGAGCGACAGCGCAAAAAACGAGATTCTCTCACGTACGGCACTCGAGCGGGTCGGCTCGCCGGAGGACATCGCCCGCACCCTGGTCTTTCTGGTCCGCGACGCAGACTATATCACCGGCCAGATCATTGCGGTCGACGGTGGGCGGACTCTTCAGCAGTGAGCAGCGACGATAAACCGATCCTTCACCGAGGTCTTGACCACAGCTCCCCCTATCCGGTCAGTCGGCTCGCTCCCGCCTTCGAGGCGACGGATCTTGCCGCGGAGGTGGCGCGGGCCGAGGCCATGCTCAGCGCCCGGACGGGTGCCAAGCTGCGGGTGATCGCCGACCAGATCAAGGCATTGCAGGCGGAGGCGCGCAAGGTCTTGATCGAGGCGCGTGAGGAACAATCGCTCACGCATGCCCAATGCAGCTTCAAGCGTATCCCGGGACACAGCTACCACCTGTACCGAAAATCCGATGGCACCAGCTTCTTCTCCATGCTCTCCCCCGCCGACTGGCACGGCGAGCCTCCCCATCCCTTCCTGGGCTCTTACCGCTTGGAGGCAGACTGTTCCTGGACGCCCGCGAATGAATCTGCTACGCCTGACGAGACCGGGGACTTGGTCGCGCAACTGCTGCGTATCGGCGGGCTTCCTGAAGGAAGACAGGATTAACCACGACGTGAACGAAGGACGCGAAAAAAGACCGACGAGACGAAGCGAGGTTCACAGGCCATTACTGATCCTAGAGTGTCGATGTCCGGTGAGGTCTTTGCCAGAGGCGCCTCGCGTGGAGGTCAACGATCGGCAAGGGCAGCGGGTGGAGGATGATGGTCACAGTCACCGAAATCGAAGGCGACGGGGACCAGCTGTTGGGCTTCCCGGTCGAACGCCTCCCATAGCTGACGATAGCTGCGGGCGACGCAAGGGTGGATCTCATCACCCGCTATTTCGGCCAGCGGACAAAGCACAAAGGCGTAACGCAGGATGTCGTCCCGCGGCAGCTTGTAGCCGTCGAAGCTGCCCGTGAGGCCCCCGTAGGTCAGCAGATCCAGATCCAAGGTTCGGGAGGAGAACTTCTCGGTTCCGCGGACGCGCCCGAAGCTGTCTTCGATGGACCGCAGGGTTGCAAGGAGCCTGCTCACCGATTCCGTGGTGCCGAATCCGGCAACCAAATTGAAGTAGGGCTCGCCGGCGACGCCGACTGCTGCGCTTTCGTATACCGAGGAGAGAATCAGCCCCCCGAAGCGCTCGCGCAGGGCATGAACGGAGCCCCGGATACAGCGTTCCCGATCCTGATTGCTGCCGATGCTGACCCAACAATGCCTCATTCAGGAGCGCTCTCCGCGTTCGATAACGACGCCCACGTCGGTAGCCCCGGAGATGGCGCCGATCTTGTTGAGGCTGAGCCGGACCCAGCGCACGCCGAACTCTTCACGGATGATCGCAGCGCAGCGCTCCGCCAGGGTCTCCACCAACTCGAAGCGGCTCTCACCCACGAACTGTATCAAACGCTTGGAAACGGCCTTGTAGTCGATCGTGTCCTCGATGCGATCGGTGGCCGCCGCCTGTGCCACGTCCGCTTGCATCTCCAGATCCAGAATAACGGGTTGCTTGATCTCCCTC
>JAJDOL010000047.1 GCA_022340195.1 Chromatiaceae bacterium | reverse complement strand
GCCGGCATCACAAATCGGCGCGAGCGCCTCGGCACTAATGTTAGCGAATATGCAGTTTGCCGCGAGCTTCGCACAGCTCATTTTTTCTTTATTCTCATCCATCAACTCATTGAAAAACAACAACATCTGCCGGGCTGTTTCCGCCTTGACTGGATTACTCCCTTCCGCTTTTGCATCCCGAACCAGACGTTCGAGACGTTTAATCTCTGCAACGATGGCGGGTTCACTGGTATCTATCTTTCGTGCTGTAGGAGCCGTATACGGCCGTTTCGTCATTGGAGCTTCCTCGCAGCTGCATTGCCTCCTTCTCATTACAGTATAGATGGAACATTCCGACGTAGTCCTTCGATGGTTTCGTTGTAAGATTTTTCTGATCTTGTCGCAGCAATCGATGATTTTCTTAAAAACCGACGTTGAGCATACAGATTCCAAAGCGCATAAGTACTTTCAGGACGTGTAGCGGAGGTAGCAAAGTTGAAAGACTGTCGACCGATCGCCAACGAAATTGTGCGAAATACTGCTTCAGTGGGTGTGTCGTTTGAGGATGTCTTTGAAATATTTAGCAATGTGCTGTAGCAAGTAGGTTGGAAAGGGAATTATCCTCACTGATCGATCGCAGGACTGGGCTTTTGCAAAAAGTTACCCTGAACATAGTCGATGCCTGTGGTCCAAAGCACGGTTAGGGACCGGGCATCCTCGACACCTGTAACTACGCTCTTCACATCGGCTTCGCGGCACAATTTCGTCAACTCCTGCAGCCTCCTTTGCTTGGATCTTTCATCGGCAAGACCCTGACCGAGCTCAAGCGGGAATCTTACATAGTCCAAGTGCAGGCTGCGCAGCAACAGTTCTGGATTCGGGCCCTCACCGAAGCGATTGAGCGCTATTCGGCAGCTAACCTTTTTAAGTCCCTCGCTTAGCCTTGCGAAAAGGGACGCGTTACGGCGGGCGTGCTCTTCGAGAACCTGCACCGTCAGCCAGTTGCCCCGTGCTTGGGACTCGCGCAGGCAGTCGCAAATCCAGATCAGCAGCTTCTCGTCATGGAGTGTTTCCTCGGCGATGCTGACAAAGAAGTTGACGTTTTGTCCCTTCGAGCGCTGTGCTGCGAGCTCGGCAATGGCATGCCGAATGACCCAGCGGTCGACGGCTGCCATGGTGCCGGATTTGATTGCCACGTCCAGGAAGTCTTTGGCCTCCAGCAGCGCCCCGCCTTCTTCCTGCAGCCGCAAGAGCACACTGTAGCTTTCCTGGCGGTCTCCTTTGAGGCTGACGATGGGTTGATAGGCGAGCTGGAAGCCCTCTACGTCCAAAGCGCGTTGTATGCGCGCGCTAAGCCCGCGTTCTCCGTCGAATTCGGCCGGGCTCGAGCTGCTTTCCGGCGACACTTGCGTCCTGGTACGCTCGGGTTTCAAGCCTGTATCCAACATACTGAACACATAGTCCCTATAGGCGGCGTCGAGCAAATCATCTGCAGAGTCCGTAGCGGAATCGACGAACAAGACGCCGGTTCCGCACTGGGAATTGTCATCCTCCTGGGACTCCTGGTCGATGGGGAGGCGGACCTTCTTTCGGATCCTCGCGGTTAGCTCCTCTGCGTCTTCCCGCCGCAGATCGTCGATAAGTAGTACGTAACCGTCGTCGCCGGCGCGTGCCAGGTAGCTGCCTTCCGGTGTGAGGTCGTGAAGGATCGCGGCGAATCTGGCTGCTGCCTTCAATCCGCCGGTCAGGCCCCGATCCTGACGCAGCATCGGGAAAATGCGGATTCCGACGTAGATGACCGCAAAGGGCGCGCCTTCCTCACCCGCTTTCGTGGCTCGCGCCTTGAGCTCCTCCATCAGAGCCGTTCGATTCGGGAGATCGGTGTCCGTATCCACGGACTCGGTTACGGTTTGCACGACTTCCGGTGTTCCCACTTCGGTCATGATGCGGACACAGGGCTCTCCCTCCAGGTTTGATCTACAGGCACTCAGATGGGCCTGGAAGTGCTCGCCGTCGGTCCGGATGCATTCCACGTCCAGCTCTTCCGGAACGATTGCGCCGCGTCTCTCTACCGAGCGCAGGGTGTCCCCGAGCCGCTGATGGAAGTCGTCGGCGATCAGATCGAACAGCGGAAATCCCTCGAGCTCATCGGCACCGACAAAACCGAACAGCTCCTGGTAGGCGGGATTGACCTGTACGTGGATACCTTCCTTGATAAAGGCAACGGCCTCGCCGGTGGCGTCGACCAGGTCGCGGGAGCGTTTCTCGCATTCCTCCAGCCGCTCGCGCAGGTGGTTTTCGTTTCGCCGGTGCTCCAAATCCGAAAGCTCCCGGGCCACGACGAGCTGCAGGTGTTCCGTATCCCCCTTTTTCACGAGATCCCTAGCCCCGGCACGCAGGACCACGATGTGCTTCGACGATTCCGCGGCCGTATCGTCGATGACGACCAGCGGAACGTCCGCGTCCAGATCGCGTTGCCTGGATAACCATGCATCGAGCTCGATAGCTGGGTCGTATTCGCAGCAAAGGATGAGCGCGACGGCGTTGGCCTTCACCAGGTCCGCCAGACGCTCGGGCTCGTTGGAGAAGATGCCCTGTACTGCGAGTCCGCCGTTGCGCAGCGATCGGATGAGCCCCTCCGCCTCCTCCTCTCGCGAAGTGAGTATGAGAAGGGTCGCCGATCGGGAGAGAGGATCCATAATGGTGTTTCGTGGCTGCGGTCGCCGGTATCTATAAGGTCGAAAGAAAAATCAACAGTCGTTTGGAAGCGTAACATTATTGAGGATGGTGAATGCCGGGTCCCCTTGTTTGGCCGTCCCATTGATCGGAATCTTGTAGGACGCGCCTGCGATTTCCCTCACCAGTCGCGGAACCAAGTAGCCCGGCAGCAGTGTGTGCAGCCGATCCATGATCGCAATTGCTGCCTTTTCTTCGAGATCGAAGTGGGCCGCGCCCGAGACCCTGTCGAGCAGGTGCAGATAGTAAGGCATGACGTTGCACGCGAACAGTGTTTCGCTCAACTCGGCGAGCCGGTGAGGACTATCGTTCACGCCACGGAGAAGCACGCTTTGGTTGAGGAGGGAGACGCCGGCCTGGTTTAGTTGCTCGAGTGCATTCCGAGAGGCGGTTCCCAGCTCACGGGCGTGATTCGTATGAAGCACGACGATCGGCTGCAAGCGGCTCGAGCTCAGGGTGTGGCAGAGTCCGCGGGTGACACGGGAGGGTAATACGATAGGCAGGCGCGTGTGCACTCGTAAACGGCGCAGGTGGGGTATGACCTCGAGCTTGCCGACCAGGGCAGCGAGGGCGGTGTCGTCCAGCATCAGTGGGTCCCCTCCACTCAAGATCACCTCGCTAATCGAGGGGTCGTCTGCGAGCCGATCGACGGCACTCACTGCACGGTCGGGTTGTGCGGAGTCCTCGGCATAGGGGAAATGGCGGCGGAAACAGTAGCGGCAGTGGATGGCACAGGCGCCAGTGAGCAGCAAGAGGGCGCGACCCTGATACTTCTGCAGCAGGCCTGGCGTACGCAATGCGGTGCGTTCGGCCACCGGGTCAGTGCAAAAGCCGGGAGGATCGCGAAGCTCCTCTGCAAGGGGAAGAACCTGGCGCAGCAAAGGATCGTTCGGGTTGGACCGCTCCATGAGTGCAGCGTATCCGCGCGGGACCAGAATGCTGAATCCTTGCGCTGCCGCTCGCGCTGCTCCCAATAATCCCAAGTCCAGGTCCAAGACATCGAGGAGCTCTTCAGGGCGGGTGATTGCCATGCCCAGCTCGCGCTTCCACGGCGACCCCTGACAGTCGGACTCTCTTCGCGCTACCATTACGAGTTTTCGCCCCTTCGAATTGAGAGAACGACATGGCAAGCTACAACACCAACGAGTTTCGTGGTGGCCTCAAGATTATGCTGGATGGCGATCCATACGTCATCGTGGAGAACGAGTTCGTCAAACCCGGAAAGGGCCAGGCCTTCAATCGCGTGCGTGTCCGCAACCTCAAGACCGCGCGGGTAGTAGAGAAGACCTTCAAGTCCAACGAATCCGTGGAAGCCGCCGACGTCCATGATACTCAGATGCAGTATCTCTATAACGACGGTGAGATGTGGTACTTCATGGACCCCGATTCCTATGAACAGCTGTCCGCCGATGCTTCCGCTATGGGGGAGACGATCAACTGGATCAAGGAGCAGGACATGTGCGGCGTTACCCTGTGGAACGGCTCTCCCTTGAGCATCGAGCCGCCGAATTTTGTCGTGCTCAAGATCACGGAAACGGATCCGGGGCTCAAGGGTGACACCTCCGGTGGTGGAGGCAAGCCGGCAACCTTGGAGACGGGCGCCGTAGTTCGCGTCCCGCTGTTTGTTCAGACCGGAGAGCTGATCAAGGTCGACACCCGGTCCGGCGAGTACGTTTCCCGTGCCAAGGAAGAGTGAGCGCGGATACCTGGCGGCCCAGCGCCCGGCCCGAAGTGCTGCGTGCCCGAGCACGTCTGCTGGCGCGCATCCGGCACTTTTTCGCGGACGCCGGTGTCATGGAGGTGGAGACTCCCATCGCCTCGCGTGCGGCCACCACGCATCCTGGCCTTAAGAGCCTGAAAACCAGTTGGATCGGTACGGGCGCCAAGGCGCAGAGCCTTTATCTCCAAACATCTCCCGAGCTGCCTATGAAGCGCCTCCTGGCGGCGGGGATTGGGCCCATCTACCAAATCTGCAAAGTGTTCAGGGATGGCGAGCGCGGCTACCTGCACCATCCTGAATTCAGCCTGATCGAGTGGTATCGGCCGGGGCTTGGATACCGGAGCTTGATGGAAGAAGTCGCCGAACTG
>JAJDOL010000337.1 GCA_022340195.1 Chromatiaceae bacterium | reverse complement strand
CCCCACGAAGTGCTTTGGGCATCACCACCGGGTTCTCAATGCCGGCAAGAGCCTGCCCCGCGAGCGCAACGAGCCCTTTGGGCCTCACCTTCACAGGGCCGTCGAATATACAGCAGGTCTCGATGTCGATATTGAACACCCGCTTGAGGCGTTGTTCCCGGATCATAGCCACCCGACGTTTGGCAGGTGTCCGGAACTAGTTGCGTTCAACACCTTCAGGGGAACTCAGGGAAGGTCGTGTTCTGACCGGTAGTAGTCATACACTGGAATTCGTCATCGGGCACGATATCAGGCGGCTAACCCGGGTCCGCCCTGCTCCAGCAGGGCAAGGATCATTTCGTGATGCGGGTGGGCGAGGACGACAAGGCCGAGCGGGTGCAGGTACGCATCGGCGCCTGACGTCCCGGTTAGGCGGAGGTGGTGGACGGACTCGCCGCCGGGCAACGCGTCATCACCCACGGCAACGACAAGATGCGTCCTGGCCAGTCGGTGTGCGTCCAGGCGCTCGACGACGGCACCCGGCCTCTGGCCGAGCTCCTGGGGGCAGCCCAGTGATTCTCTCGGATCTCTCCGTCACCCGGCCGGTCCTGGCGGCGGTCCTGTCCCTGCTCCTGATCGCCGTCGGTCTGGTGGCCTTCGACCGCCTGCCGCTGCGCGAGTACTCGGATATCGACCCCCCGGTGGTCTCGGTGGAGACGCGCTACCCCGGGGCCTCCGCCAACGTGGTGGAAACGCGCATCACCCAGCTCATCGAGGACCGTATCTCTGGGGTGGAGGGCATTCGCACCGTGGAGTCGCTTTGCCCGGGCGCGTTGCGGGGAGTGCGGCCACGGTTTCCTCGTTGCCTTTTCCTGTAAGGGTCGCGCCGTCTGTTCCTCCTGCAACAGCCGGCGCATGGCCGAGACCGCCCCTCACCTCGTCGATCATGTACTGCCCCTGCTGCCGGTGCGCCAGTGGGTCTTGTCCCTGCTCGAGCGGCTGCGCTATCACCTTCACCATGACCGCAAGGCCCTCAATACCGCCCTGCGCATCTTCCTCGACGAGATCGAGCGCCACCTGCGCGCGCACAGTCCGGACGCAGGGCCGGATGCGCGCGCCAGCGCAGTGGCATTCATCCATCATTTCGGCTCCTCGCGCAACCTGCATACCCATTTTCATGTCTGCGTCATCGACGGCGTATTCGAGCCGGACTGCTCGACAAGGACGACCGCAAGGGCCATTGGGTCCTGATCGACGGGCACCGACGCCGGGCAGGGAAAAGGGGCCGAAGGGGTCGGATCCAATTAACGACTGAAACTGCCGGCAGGAACAGGTTACCAGCCATTTTAAGGGCTCCGACCCCTGCTTATCCGCTGCCTTATCCCCATCTCAGCTCAAAATTCGCGCAGAACGTTCCTGCAAGCGTTCGGATAGGCGTGTCGCTGTAACGCAAAGAGTCGTTTCGTCGGTTTGGTCGTCGCCGAAGAAATAGACCCCGCCTTGCTTACTGATCGATAGCAGGTGCAGAACACGCTTGGCCGCTCGATCGCCACTGAACTCTATCCAGGTGCCAACCGATAGCGGCTGGTGCGAATCCGAGGTTGTACCCATGGCGGCGTCTGGCAGAGCTTGCTCGGTTTGCAATAAGACCGGGTCGGTTATCTCGGCGCGATTCAATATCTCTTCCGCAGCGTCGTTTCGAATTTCAGCCGGTACGTCGCGGGCGGTTATCTCCCGTGTTTCTGTTGAGAAATAGGAATCGACCTGCGTTGTCTGTGGATACAAGACGGCGATACGCAGCCGCGCCGGCTTGGGGTGATCAGATTGCTTTTGCTCATCGACGACGACTACGACTTTGCAGGAACCGATCTTCAGCGTTCCTGTTGTCACCTCTTCGGCGTTGTCGATGCGCCGATCTCGCAGGAAGGTTCCGTTGGTGCTTCCCAGGTCCTCAATGGTTAGACGGGATCCTTGGAACGAAATTCGCGCGTGCCTCCGGCTTGCGGTCCTATCCGACAAACGAATGTCGCACTGCGAGCCCTGGCCAATCAGATACTCGCCTTGCTCGAGAACGTATTCGTCGACGCGTCCGGAATTGGGATCTGCGATTATCCTAGTCATCTCTTTCTCACAGAAGCTGCGGTCCCATGCATTGTCGAAGTGCCGTCACGCCTTGTGGCGGCGGAAATCCAAGACCATCCACTCGCGCCTCATCGGTGTCCCCTCGCCAGTGATGCAAAGGTTAACCACCTTCACACGTTGGGGGACTCGCGTGCATCCAAACCTGCACGCGGAAACGAACGAATGTTCCAAACCTGACCATACACAGAACATGCCAGCTACACAGGCAATCGTTTTAACCCCATCAGTATCGGTATTTTCTGGGGACTAGTTCACGGAAGCATGTGTCGTTTGCGTGTCTCCGGTCACGGTTCGTCGCTAGGTCCCGACAGTAGGCTGTAACCAAGGATCCCCACCGCGTCGGCGACAAAGTCCAAAAGTGAGGATTCTCTGAAAGGGAGGAAAGCCTGAACCAACTCGATCAGAAAGGCGTAGCCGAACAGGAAGGTCCAGCGGAAGGAAGCCAGGTGGCGGCCCGGATAGGATCGGTCTGCGAGCCAGGCGAGTACGAAGAATGCCAGGAAGTGGTTTAGCTTGTCACTGCTGGTCCCGGGTGCCTGCTCCAGCGGAGCAAAAGCCAGATAGCTGATCGCCAGTACACTTATCAGAAGGGCGAGTCGAAAGGCCGAGCGGGCTCTTGATTCATCGAACGCGAACAGGACTACTCTCGCTCTCGGGCGACCGCGCGATAACCGATGTCGCTTCGAAAGTAGGCGTCCTTCCACGCTATCTTGCGTACCAAGGCGTAGGCGTTGGACTGGGCCGCAGAGACCCCGTCACCAAGCGCCGTTGCACAAAGAACCCGGCCGCCATTAGTCACGACTTCGCCGCCGGCGAGACGGGTGCCGGCGTGGAACAGCTTGCAGTCGGGGAGTCCGACAGCCGTATCCAGGCCCGTGATCGGGTGTCCTTTCTCATAGGCGTCCGGATAGCCTCCCGCTGCCATGACAACCCCCAGTGCGGCCCGCGAATCCCATTCGGCCTCGACTCGATCGAGCCGTCCTTCGAGGGCGGCAAGGCAAAGGGTTACCAGATCGGAGCGCAGACGCAGGAGTATGGGCTGTGTCTCGGGATCGCCGAAGCGGCAGTTGTACTCCAGAACCTTGGGTGTGCCGTCCTGGGCTATCATCAGACCGGCGTACAAGAAGCCTGTATAAGGTAGGCCCTCCGATGCAAGACCTTCGACGGTGGGACGGATCACCTCTTCTATGATGCGCTTATGGATCTCCGGTGTGACGACCGGTGCAGGGGAGTAGGCTCCCATACCGCCGGTGTTGGGACCTTCATCCCCGTCGTCCCGCGCCTTGTGGTCCTGGGAGCTGGCCATGGGAAGTATACGGCCGCCGCCGACGATCGCTATGAAGCTCGCCTCTTCACCCCTGAGATACTCTTCGATGACGACGCGTTTGCCTGCCGTGCCGAAGCGCCCGGTGCTCAACATGTCCCGCACCGCCTGCTCCGCGGTGCCGGCGTCCTGCGCGAGAATCACGCCCTTACCAGCGGCGAGTCCATCCGCCTTGACCACGATGGGCGCGCCCACCTCGCGGAGGTAGGCGAGGGCGGGCTCCAGCTCGGCAAAGACCCGATATTCAGCGGTAGGGATGCCGTGGCGAGCGAGGAAGTCCTTGGTGAACGCCTTGGAGCCTTCCAGCTGTGCGGCACCGGCGGAAGGTCCGAAACAGGGCAAGCCGGCGGCCTGGAAGCTGTCGACCACCCCCGCCACAAGCGGCGCTTCGGGGCCCACGATGGTGAGCTCGATCGTGTTCGCACGGGCAAAGGCGACCAGGGATTCGATGTCGTCCGATCCGATGTCCAGATTCTCCACGCCGGGCTCGGTGGCGGTGCCGCCGTTGCCTGGCGCGACCAGGACCTTGTCCACGAGCGGAGACTGGGCCGCCTTCCAGGCCAGGGCGTGCTCGCGCCCGCCACTTCCAATGATGAGTACTTTCATGTCAAAACACCGAGCATCTTGAATAGGCGAAAACCGTCCCGAATCGAGCGTGATCAGGCAAAGGAGATCACCCCCCTGCGGCTGGTCTCAATAAAGCGTACGATTTGGCGCGTCTGGGGGGAAGGGTAGTCTCGCTCGGCCTTCGTCAGGGCCTCGGCTCGACTCAGTCCCGAGCGGAAGATCATACGGTAGACGGCCTTGATGGCGCTGCGTTGCTCCTGCGTGAATCTGTTGCGTCTCAGCCCGACGACATTGAGGCCCACGATCTGGGCGCGGTGACCGTCGGCAATAACGAATGGAGGCACATCCTGGGGTACGCCGGTTACGCCGGCGATCAGGGAGAGGGCGCCGATTCGGCAAAACTGATGAACGGCCGTTTGCCCGGACAGGAACACGCGATTTTCCACTTCCACGTGCCCGGCCAGGGTAGCCGTGTTCGCGAAGATGTTGTGATCGCCTACGATGCAATCGTGGCCGATATGGGCAAAGGCCATCAGGTAATTGTTGTTGCCGATACGGGTGCCTTGATCCGTCTTGATGCCGCGGCTGATGTTCACTCCCTCTTTGAAATGATTGCCGTCACCGATGGTAAGAGGTTTGCTCGCCTCCGGTGTGTATCCGAGATCCTGAGGCTCGGCGCCGATCGTGGCACCATGGCAGATTCGGTTGCTCCGTCCCATGCGGGTGGCACCGTAGATGCGAACGCAACTCTCGATCACACAGCCTGATCCGATGATTGCCCCGCGTTCGATGATGGAGTAAGCCCCGACTTGCACGGACGGGTGGATTTGGGCGCCTTCCTCGACGATGGCGGTGGGATGGACGGTCATCTCCGATCCGATGACCAGCGTCTAGATCGATTGGCGGAGCTCACAACGACGGGCAAGTAAAATCACGAAGCAAAATCCAGTGTTCTTGGTGCGCTTCGCGGTATAAAAAACGATGTCCCGCTGGCGTGCGATCAACGCCGGCATGCCCATGTGCAGCCTGGACTTGCCGGTCGGCGTCAATGTCGGAAATGGCGCATACCGGTGAAGACCATCGCCATACCGTGCTCGTCGGCGGCGGCGATGACCTCTTCGTCGCGCATGGATCCACCGGGCTCGATGACAGCGCTGATGCCGGCGGCGGCGGCCTTGTCGATGCCATCGCGGAAGGGAAAGAAGGCGTCCGACGCCATGACGGAGCCGGTTACATCCAGGCCCGCCTGCTCGGCCTTGATAACAGCGATGCGCGCCGAGTTCACACGGCTCATCTGCCCCGCCCCGACGCCGATGGTCATGCCGTCGCGCCCGTAGACAATAGCATTTGACTTGACGTATTTGGCAACGCGCCAGGTAAATAGCAGATCTTCCATCTCCTTGTCCGTGGGCGGGCGCTTGGTGACTACCTCGAGCTTATGGGTCAAGGGCAGATCCACCTCCTGGACAAGCAATCCGCCGTTGACGCGCTTG
Organism: Chromatiaceae bacterium; assembly: GCA_022340195.1. Classification (GTDB taxonomy): domain Bacteria; phylum Pseudomonadota; class Gammaproteobacteria; order Chromatiales; family Chromatiaceae; genus Thiosymbion. Next base: position 128 of record JAJDOL010000337.1, on the reverse strand, counting down.
AATTCCATGCGGTGGATGTCTTCGCTGGTCCACTCACCGCATTCGAGCAGGCGCACGTTCTTCTTGGCCGCGATGGCCTCGACAGCGGCGGACTCGACGCTCGGTGCTATGATGACCTCGACGAACTG
>JAJDOL010000336.1 GCA_022340195.1 Chromatiaceae bacterium | reverse complement strand
GAGCGTTCGTGATAAGGCGCCGTACGTGAAAATGGGCGGAGTTTAGTGGACTAAATGACCCCCATTTTCGCGTACGGCAACGCAGTCACGGATGTTCAGGGACGTCCGCAGTAGGCATCCGATTTCTTCACAAGCTCTCAGCCTTCGCTTTTCCCGGTCGCGTCGGATGCAGCGGATCCGGGTGTCGCCTCTGTACGGACCGGCCTTCGCTCTGTGGACGGCGTAGGAGCGATCGTCGCCTCTACGGTCGGCGCAGTGGCGGGTATCTGTGTCGCTTTGGGGTCGGGAGAGGGCGTCGCCGGTGTTACCGTCGGATCCGATTTACCCGGTGAGGATAGGGGAGCTTTGGATGTGTTCGGCGCGGTTGTGTTGGACTCGGCCGAAGGTGTCACGGCGGTGACGACGGCCGGTTCGGGTGCCAGGTTCGAATCGCTTCGGTAGGAGGTGACCTCGGCAGGGTCGGAATTTGCTGGCGGATGTGTGGGAGCTTCTGGAATTGCGGCGGCGGGTGGTGCGAGCGCGGCTGTCGGATTCGAAACCTGCGCGGTTCCGGCGGCCGACGTGGCGCTCGGGTTGGCCGGCGTTTCTGGTGCGGGGGAATTTGCCGCCGCATCGGTGACGAGCGGAGCGGCGGCTACACTCGCCTGTGAGGTGCTTGCGGTTTGATCCGAGCCCGTAGCACCAGCTCGAGCGTTATCCGGGTCGTTGCCTGTCCTTATTGTGGGCGTTGTGCCCGCCGCGGACGCCGGTGCCGCGTCGGCCTGGGCCACTGCTGGGGTAGGTTTCGGCGTCGATTTTCGCTGCTTGGCCAGATAGCTCGTATAGGATGGCCCCTTACCCTTGATGGTTACGGCAGCGCCTATGTCGACGTGGTTGTAAAGGATCGGAGCGAATTTCTTCGGCATCCGGATACAGCCGTGGGATGCGCGTTTTCCAGGCCTTGGGATTGGGCCGGCGTGCAAACCGATGCCGTCGTTGGTTAGCCGCAAGAAGTAGGGCATGGGTGCCCCCTTGAAGCTCCCACCGGCGGGGATGGGGTGGACCCCCATTTTGGCGTTTCTCCTAACCAATTTTCCGTTCTTGTTGTAGATTTTTCCGTACAAGTTGGATTTTTTGTTCTTGACCTTCTCCAGGACGGCGAAGGTTCCGACTGGCGTGGGATATTTGTGGACTCCGGACGCGATCGTCGTCCAGCCGACCTCTCTATCGCCGCTGTAGAAACGCGCCTTTTGCTCGTTGACGCTGATCTCTATGCGGGAGATGTACTCGTCCGTACCGTACCACTCGTATAGTCGAGAAGGTGGAGGCGGCTTTACGGGCTTCGGTGGTGGCTTCGTTTCCGCTACCGGCGGCTCAGGCTCCGGATTCGCTTCCGGCGGCATGAAGTGGGCGCAGGACGATATCAGCGCAGCAAGCGCAACTGCCGCCAGAAAGGTTAGCGAGCGCGCCCATAATGCGAATGGGAAGGTTGTGATTTTCATCTGTAATCGCTCTGCACGGTCGATCCAAATATCTTATCAGAGCTCCGCGCGTTGCGACCAATGTGAAATCTCGCTTGCTCAACCGGTGCTCAGCGATCAAACCGCTCGCAAAAAGTAGGCGCGTCTCGTATTCCTGAGCTTTTCTTCGAACTCTTGGATATCGGACTCGATGAAATCGATTATCGATTTCTCGTTTTCCTTTTCGTCGATCAGCCCCTGTCTCCTGTGTTTCAGCGCCATGATCAGGCGTTTCGCACGCGCCTTCGCCAAATCGATCACGTTTGAGTAGTTGATGTCGGTGCTCGTTGGCCCACGCTGATTCAGATCCTCTGAGCCTCTTTCGATCCTCCGCTCGAGTCGTTCGATCTTCGCCTCGAGCTGGTCGATTTTCGCATAGAGGTCTTTACGGATCGAAAATAGGTTGTCCACACCCGCCTCCGCCCATTCCTGGATTTCAGCGAAGAACGCACGGTTGAGGAGCCGCTTGGCCTCGACGGAATCCGGGATCGACAGGAGGTGCTCGTAGACCAGCTTCCAGCTTTGATCTTGCGCTCGAAACAGGCGGCTCATGTAGCACAAGAGTTGACCGACAGCCTCTCCGTAGTCCTGTCCAGGATTGACGTGACTGAGGGCCTCGACGACCTGTGCGTAGGCCGCGGCGGTGGACGTGAATGGCGATTGGATCGCTGGACCGAATCCTTGGTCGTAGATCCGAGTGAGGCGCGTGAGCACCAAATAAAAATCACTGTTCCGCAAAAAGGAAGAACCGGACTGAATCGCTGCCGAAAGGCTCAACAGGGTTTCCCGAACCCGATCGGTGTCGACCGCGGATTCAGGCCCCGCGAGCTGGTCCCAGACGCGGTTCAGATTCTCCTCGAGGACTCGCCGAGATGATCGGCGCAGGAGTACCCGCTCGTATGGCGGGGCTACCCCGGTAACCGGAAGAAGGGAATGCGGCTCATCGCCGAAAAGCGCTATTTTTTTTTGGTAAGGCATCTTAGTGTAACTGTCGCTGTCCGGGGCGGTTGCTCGAGAAGTTCCGGGTCTTCCCGTCAAGTGGAATCGGCCGGCGTGACTGGTCGAATTCCGGCGTCCAAAGAAAACTTCGCCCCGACAATTGCTCGTTAGCTGAATAATTAGAATATTAGAACATAATATTAGTCTAAAAAACACAGAGTGGGTCACAAAGCAACGCACGCGAACGGCCCACGCTTGCTAGCGCGAGTCAGAGCGCGCAAAATTACAAGTTTTCCGCAAGCGAACCGGAGAACGTGCGATGTCCGACAAGGCCCCTTGGATCACTTACCGCCCAGAGCTCAAGGTCCTGGACTGCACGATCCGAGACGGCGGCCTGGTTAACGCCCACCAGTTCAGCGACGAGCTCGTGAGCGCCGTCTACGGAGCCTGTGTCGAGGCCGGAATCGATTACATGGAGATTGGTTACAAGAACTCCAAGCGCATCTTCCCCAAGGACAAGTTCGGTCCCTGGCGGCATTGCGACGAAGAGGACATCAGGCGCGTGGTCGGGGATCACGACTCCGAGACCGCCGGACTCAAGCTCGCGGCCATGGCGGACGCGGGAAAGAGCGACTGGCGTACAGACCTGGTACCGGCCTCCGAGAGTCCGCTGGATATGATCCGCGTTGCTTTCTATGCGCACCAGGTCTCCGAGGCTGTGGACATGATCGCGCATGCCTCGGAGCTGGGCTACGAGACCAGCGCCAACCTGATGGCGGTCTCCAATATCAACGATGGCGAGATCGACACCGTGCTGGAGGCGATCGCACCGACGCCCGCGGGTACCATGGTCATCGTCGACAGCTTCGGCCACCTCTACCGGGAGCAGATCGACCTGCTTTACAACAAATATGCCAAGGCGCTGGAGGGTACCGGGAAGGAGATAGGTATCCATGCCCACAACAACCAACAGCTTGCCTTCGCCAACACCATCGAGGCGATCATCTATGGCTGCAACCGGGTTGATGCGACCATCTTCGGATTTGGTCGTGGTGCCGGTAACTGCCACACGGAGTTGTTGCTCGGCTTCCTGCGCAACCCGAAGTTCGATGTCCGCCCCATAATCAAGGTCATTCAGGAGCTTATTCTGCCTCTTCGCCGGGAGATCGAGTGGGGGCCTTTGGTTCCCTATAACATCACCGGCCAAATGAATCAGCATCCACGTGCAGCCATCGAGTGGCGCGAGGGGGATACTCCTGATGACTTTGTTTCCTTCTACGACAAGGTGGTGGCTGATATCTGAGGAATTGCGCGGCCGGGCGCGGAACGGCGCCGAGAAAAGGCTCTGCATAAGAATTATTCGCTCCGCCGAAGCGGCAGGGTCCGATTCTCCTGAATGAGCAGGGTTTCAGCCTCCTTCGCGGTTAGCTCGACAACCTCGTAATCGGTCAGCGTGGCCGCCAGGTCTTCTGCTTCATTTCGCTCGTAGCGCGCTGAGCGGGGTGAAACCTGCTTGAGCCGTTTTTGCATTTCCGTCTCCTTTTCGTTTCCCGAATCTTTGCCGAAACCGGGTCTCGCCCGGGGTTGGCTGTCACCCCGCATTCTGATTGGCTTTTGGATCTCTTTCTGTCGGTTAGGTCGTTGTTACTTGTCGGAAAAGTCGCCCCGAGAGAGCTGAAAATGCCTACCTAATGAAGGTCTTTTCCGGGAAAAGGCCCCTTGGGCCGATTGCCCAAGGGGTGCCTGCCGGGGAATGAGTACGAGGGCGGACTGACGTTCCCGAGCAGAGATTCACGAAACGTTAATATAACGGTCATAAGAAATACAGGCTGAGCATGAACAATATGGGTTCGCGTCCGCACACCTTTTTGAGAGGTCCTTATGAAGAAGACTCTGGTTGCCGCTGCCGTCACGGCGTTCGCGGCCTCTTTCGCAGCGCAGGCCGTTGCGCGCGACTACATCTCGATCGTCGGCTCTTCGACCGTGTATCCGTTCGCCACTACCGTGGCCGAGCACTTCGGCAAATCGACGTCCTTCAAGACGCCCAAGATCGAGTCCACCGGCTCCGGTGGCGGACTCAAGCTGTTCTGCGCCGGTGTCGGCGTGGATCACCCCGACATCACCAACGCCTCGCGCGCCATCAAGCCCTCGGAGTTCGACAAGTGCCAGGCTAATGGCATCAAGGACATCGTAGAGGTGACGATTGGCTATGACGGCATCGCCATTGCCAACTCCAAGGAAGCCGAACAGTTCGATCTGACGCAGAAGGACATCTTCCTGGCCCTGGCCAAGGATGTGCCCGATCCGAAGGGTGGCGACAAGCTCGTAGCCAACCCCTATAAGACCTGGAAAGAGGTCAACGCCGCCCTGCCGGACACCAAAATCGAGGTCCTTGGTCCGCCCCCTACCTCCGGCACCAGGGACGCCTTTGCCGAGCTGGCCATGGAGGCGGGCTGCAAGAAGTTCGACTTCATCAAGGCCATGAAGAAGAAGGACAAGAAGATGTACAAGGGGATCTGCCACGGTGTGCGTGAGGACGGCGCCTATATCGAGGCGGGCGAGAACGACAATCTGATTGTGCAGAAGCTCGAGGCCAATCCCAAGGCGCTCGGCGTCTTCGGCTTCAGCTTCCTGGATCAGAATGCCGACAAGATCCAGGGCTCCAAGATCAATGGCGTCGCGCCGACCTTCGACACCATCGCCTCGGGCGACTATCCGGTCTCCCGTCCGCTGTTCTTCTACGTGAAGAAGGCCCATGTGGGCACCATCCCGGGTATGGAGGAATACGTGGCCGAGTTCACCAGCGACAAGGCCTGGGGCGACGAGGGCTACCTTACCGACAAGGGTCTGATCCCGATGCCCGAAGATATGCGTGCCAAGGTGGCCAAGTCCGCTAAGGCCCTGGAGCCGATGAGCAAGCCCGAGTCGCATTGAGTCACTCGCCTTCGCTTTGGTTGACGGAATGGCCGACGGCCCGTCGGGCCGCTGGTTTCATTGTTCGAGCGGTCATGGGTCGAGTACTCGCGTATCTCGGTGCTCGACCATGAGCGTTTTTCCCGTCCCGGGTCAGCGCTTGGCAGGCGAGGGGAGAAAAACGGCACGTTCGGCGCAACTTTTTTGTTTGACTTGACAATTCGCCTCCTGCGCAGCCCTTGATTTAGAGCGAAGCTATCCCATGCAGTCCCCTGTCCTGTTGCTCGTACTCCTCGGCGTCATGGCGCTGGCCTACCACTTTGGCTACAAGAGGGCCGTGTCCGTTGCGGGCGGCGTAAGCCAGATCAAGACGCTCCACTCCCTTCCTGGTTACTACGGCTTCTATGCCGCCCTTTGGGCGGGCCTGCCGGCTCTGCTGTTTCTCGGTTTCTGGGTCGGTTTCCAGGACACCATTTTGACCAGCCTCATGAAGGCGGATCTGCCGGCCGAGATGACGGCGGGGCTGTCCGACGGTCGAATGAGTTTGCTGCTTAACGACATCAAGAACCTGGCAACGGGAAACATCGTCTCGGGTGAGGTGACGCCCCAGCTCCAAGCGGCCGCAGACAATTACGCGCGCCTGCAGCGCCTAGCTAGCATCGCCTTGTGGGTCGTTGTATTGGCGGTGGCCGTCGGTGGATTGGCCATCGCCTGGAATAATACCGGTCCCAAGCTTCGGGCCCGCAACCATGTGGAGTCCACGGTGATGGTGATCCTGGTGGTCTTCTCGTCCATCGCCATCTTGACCACACTGGGCATCGTTCTGTCCGTGCTCTTCGAGTCTATCCACTTCTTTCAGAAGGTCTCTTTGACGGAGTTCTTCTTCGGTACCGAGTGGAGCCCCCAGATCGCGTTGCGGGCGGATCAGGTCGGTTCCTCCGGCGCCTTCGGGGCCGTACCCCTGTTCACCGGGACCCTGCTGGTGTCCTTGATCGCGATGCTGATCGCGGTGCCCATCGGCCTCATGGCCGCCATCTATCTGTCCGAATACGCGCACAGCAAGGTGCGGGCCATCGCCAAGCCCGTGCTCGAGGTCCTGGCTGGTATTCCGACGGTGGTCTACGGCTTCTTCGCCGCCCTCACTGTCGCGCCCTATATTCGTGATCTCGGGGCCTCCATGGGGCTCGACGTCTCCTCCGAGAGCGCCCTGGCCGCCGGCTTGGTCATGGGCATTATGATCATCCCCTTCGTATCCTCCCTCTCGGACGACGTGATCAACGCCGTGCCCCAGGCCATGCGAGACGGCTCCTATGCCCTCGGCGCCACCCAGTCAGAGACGGTCAAGAAGGTCATCTTTCCGGCCGCTCTGCCCGGCATCGTCGGCGGCGTCCTGTTGGCGGTCTCCCGTGCCATCGGCGAGACGATGATCGTCGTCATGGCCGCCGGCTTGTCGGCGAGCCTGACCTGGAATCCCTTGGAGACGGTAACCACCGTAACGGTGCAGATCGTCACCCTCTTGGTCGGTGACCAGGAGTTCGATAGCTCCAAGACACTGGCCGCCTTCGCGCTCGGCCTGACGCTGTTCGTCGTCACCCTGACCCTGAACGTGATCGCCCTTCACATCGTGCGCAAGTATCGAGAGCAGTATGAATAACCATATTAATATTGCGGCAGACAACGCGAGCGGCGGCGCGCCGGCACGGCGCACCATCGACATCGTCAACGCCAGCCTGAAACGGCGCTATGCCGCGGAGAAGCGCTTTCGCTTCCTCGGGATGGGGGCGGTGGTTCTCGGGTTGCTGTTCGTGGCCATTCTCTTCGCCGATATCATCGGCAAGGGCTATACGGCCTTTGAGCAGACCTATATCCAGCTGCCCATCCGCTTCGCCCCCGAGGTCATAGATCCCGCCGGGTCGCGGGAGCAGGACACCCTCGCGCGCGCAGACTACCAGAAGCTGGTGCGCAACTCGCTCAAGGCACAGTTCCCGGAGGTCTCGGGCCGCAGGGACAAGCGGGCGCTCTACCAGCTGATGAGTCCCGGTGCCCCGCAGCAACTACGGGAGATGGTCATGGCCGATCCGGGACTGATCGGTACCACGGCGGACGTCTGGCTACTCGCCAACGACGACATCGACGTAGTGGTCAAGGGCCATATCGACCGCGACGTACCAGAGTCCGAGCGGCGGGTAAAGGACCAAACCCTGGCTTGGCTGGATACCCTGGATGAAAATGGCATGCTGGAGAAGCGGTTCAACCGCATCTTCTTCACCAGCGGAGACTCCCGTGAGCCGGAGCTGGCCGGTATCGCCGGCGCCTTGGCGGGCTCCGCCTATACGCTGCTGCTGACGCTGTTGTTCTCCTTTCCAATCGCCGTCGGCGCGGCCCTCTACCTGGAGGAGTTTGCCCCCAAGAACAGGTGGACCGACCTCATCGAGGTCAACATCAACAACCTGGCAGCCGTGCCCTCCATCGTGTTTGGCCTGCTGGGCCTTGCGGTCTTCATCAACTTCTTCGGGGTACCGCGATCGACCCCGCTGATCGGCGCCCTGGTGCTGACCCTGATGACTCTACCCACCATCATCATCGCCAGTCGCGCGGCCTTGAAGTCCGTGCCGCCGTCGATTCGCGAGGCCGCTCTGGGCGTGGGTGCCTCTCCGCTGCAGACCCAATTCCATCACGTGCTGCCGCTGGCGATGCCCGGCATGCTGACCGGGACCATCATCGGCATGGCCCAGGCTCTCGGCGAGACCGCGCCCCTGCTCATGATCGGCATGATCGCCTTCATCGTCGACATTCCTGGTGGAGTGACGGATCCGTCTACGGTACTCCCGGTGCAGATCTTCCTGTGGGCGGACAGCGCGGAGCGCGCCTTCGTGGAGCGGACCTCCGCGGCCATTATGGTGCTGCTGGGATTCCTGATCGTCATGAACCTGACCGCAGTCCTGCTGCGAAAGAAGTTTGAACGGCGCTGGTAAGCCCGAGTCGAGGTAAGAGTTATGAGCACGACTGTTGAAGCGGTTGCCCCGGATACCGGAGCCATCACATCTTCCGAGCTGGCGAAGGGGCGCGCGTTCGAAGGAACGATCGGCGCGTATACCGTCGCGGATGCACGGATGGTGTGCCGGGGCGTCGATGTCTACTATGACGACAAGCAGGCCATCACGAACGTGAGCCTGGATATCGCCAAGAACGAGGTGGTGTCCATGATCGGCCCATCGGGCTGCGGCAAGTCGACCTTCCTGCGCTGCCTCAACCGGATGAACGACACCATCCCGGGTTGCCGCGTAACCGGCACCATCAAGCTGGACGGCGTGGACGTCTACGACAGGAAACTGGACGTTGTGCCCCTGCGGGCGCAGGTCGGTATGGTGTTCCAGAAACCCAATCCATTCCCCAAGTCCATTTACGAGAATATCGCCTACGGACCGCGAATCCACGGCATCACCAACAACAAGGCGGAGCTTGACGAGCTTGTGGAGACCAGCCTGCGCAAGGCGGGGTTGTGGGAAGAGGTCAAGGACCGACTGGCTCAGCCCGGCACCGGGCTGTCCGGCGGCCAGCAACAGCGCCTCTGCATTGCCCGCACCATCTCCGTTTCCCCGGAGGTGATCCTGATGGATGAGCCCTGCTCGGCCCTGGATCCCATTGCGACGGCAAAGATCGAGGAGTTGATCGACGAGCTGCGGGAGAACTACAGCATCGCGATCGTGACCCACTCGATGCAGCAGGCGGCCCGCGTGTCCCAGCGTACCGCCTACTTCCATCTCGGCGACTTGGTGGAGGTTGGCGAGACCGATCAAATCTTCACGAATCCACACCACAAGCTTACCGAGGATTATATTACAGGGCGCTTTGGGTGATCTGCTCCGGGATGACTGGGGCCATTTCGGAGAATGGCTCAATCTACTTGTTCGCAGTCGTGCTTCTGCGCCCATGATCGACATTGCCAAGGGTCACACAGTTCAACGATACGACGCCGAGCTCAGCAGCGCCCGCGGCATGGTGCTGGAAATGGGCGAGCTCGTGCTCGAGCAGGCGCGTAATGCCTCCGAGGCCCTGATCAAGGGTGATGTCAACTTGGCACGCAAGGTCATCGACAAAGAGCGCAAGATCGACTATTTGGAGTTGGATATCGACGAGGCCATCTTCAATCTGATCGCCAAGCGCCAGCCAGCGGCCATCGACCTCCGTTTGATCCTGGCCCTGTCCAAGGTGGTTGGCGATCTGGAGCAGGCGGGGGACAAAGCCGAGCAAGTCGCCTGGTGCGTCGTTCGGCTCATCGAGCGCGAAGGCCAAGCGCCTTCTTCGAAGATACTTCATCACATCCACAGCCTCGACCAGATCGCCTGTTGGCTGTTGAAGCGCTGTCTCGATGCTCTCGCCAAGGCCGATGTAGACTTGGCCCTCGACGTGTTTGACGACGGCTTGCGGCTGGAAGAAGAGCTCGACGCGGCGATGCGCCATGTCATGACCTTTGTCCTGGAAGACACCCAACTGGTCGGCCAAGTCCTGGACGTCGTTTTTGTTCTGCGTGCACTGGCAAACATCGGAGACCACGCCAGCAACATCGCCGAGCAGGTGATCTTCGTCGCCAAGGGAAGGGACGTGCGCTATCAAAACAAGGAGATCCTCATCGAAGCCCTGCGCGAGCGCAGAGGACGCTAAGGCCGTCTTTCGCCGCTCTCGCCAAAGCCATGTCCCCGCATCGGTGTTGGAAGGCCCAGGCTGGCCGTGTTAGCCTCTCCAGCTCCCGACTCCGTTCAGCTTCCGCCGCGACCCAAAGCCCCCGTGAGTGCCGATACCGTTTTACCCCAGCTGCTGGAGCTGATCTGCGACCTCTACGACGAAACCCGGGATTTTCTGGACCGAACAGACGATGCCCAGCTCTGGTACAACAGAGGCTATGCAAACGGCGTGATTTATGCCCTCGATCGCATCGGTTACGCCAGGCAGGTTGCCAGCGCCCTGGAGCCGGACGCGGAGAATGCGATTGCGGGTCATGAGACCTTGCCCTGGGGCAAGGCGTACCGTCATGGTTGGGATATGGGACAGAAAGAGACCTATGAAGTAATGGAGACAGGCTGAGTCCGTGAAAATTGTTTCCTTCAACATCAATGGCATACGCGCCCGGCCGCACCAGCTGGAGGCGCTCAAGGCCCGGCACGATCCGGACATCGTGGGTCTTCAGGAAAGCAAGGTGGCCGATGATGCCTTTCCCCTGGAGATGGTCGAAGAGCTTGGCTATGAGACCCATTTTTTCGGTCAGAAGTCTCATTACGGTGTCGCCCTGATGAGCAAGCAGGCGCCAGTGCAGGTGACCAAGGGCCTTCCCGACGACGGCGAGGATGCACAACGGCGGCTGATTACGGGTCGCTACGCTTTGGCGGATGGCGGCGAGATCACAGTGCTCAACGGCTACTTCCCGCAAGGAGAGAGCCGAAATCACCCGACTAAATTTCCCGGCAAACGTAAGTTCTATGGCGATCTGACCGCCTTCGTGCGCGAAAACTTTAGCCCGGACCAGCGCCTCGTGATCCTCGGCGATATGAACGTTGCGCCGCTGGACCTGGACATAGGAATAGGTGCAGAAAATGCCAAACGCTGGCTGCGCACCGGCAAGTGCAGCTTCTTGCCCGAGGAGCGGGAGTGGCTGCAAACGCTGACGGATTGGGGACTCGTCGACGCCTTCCGCGCGCTTTACCCGCAGGTCGATGACCGCTACAGCTGGTTCGACTACCGGAGTAAGGGATTCGATCGCGAGCCCAAGCGCGGTCTGCGCATCGACCTGATGCTGGTGACGCCCCCCTTGCGCGAGCGGCTCCTGGATGCGGGTATCGACTACGAAATACGCGGAATGCAGAAACCGTCCGATCATTGTCCGGTGTGGGCCAGCTTCGACCTCTGACGTCCGCGTCCCACTCGGGTTTCGGGCGCGGTGCTCAGCACGGAAGCGTGCTTGTGCGCTGCTATGCGGAGCTGAGCTATTACCTGTCGGAGGAGAGAAGACAGCGGGACTTCAGCGTAGCGCTTCGCGATGCGACGAACGTCGCTCGGTTGATCGACCGGCTGGGAATCCCGACGTCCGCGATAGAGGTTGTCCTGGTCAACGGTGCGTCCAGCGGACTCGACCGGGAATTGAAGGAGGGGGACCGTGTCAGCCTTTACCCCATGTTCGAATCCGTCGACGTCTCGTCGCTATTGCGGCTGCGGACACAGCCGTTGCGGTCGATGCGGTTTGTCGCGGATGCGCATCTGGGGCGTCTCGCTCGTTACTTGCGATTGTTGGGCTTCGACACCCTGTTCGAGAACGACCCGGGGGATGACGCGCTAGCCCAAATTTCCGCGCACGAGGGCCGTATCCTGCTGAGTAGGGATAGGGACTTACTTGCGCGCCGGATCGTCACTCATGGTCTTTGGATTCCATCGGTGCGACCTCGCGAGCAGCTCGTTTACCTGGTCGAACGATTGGAGCTATTTGGCCTGTTCCGTCCGTTCACGCGCTGTACCGTCTGCAACGGTTTGCTCTCGAAAGTAGCCAAGGCGGCGCCGGATTTGCCGCTGCCGCCGCGTGTAAGGGTCGCATTCGATTCTTTTTGGCGGTGCGACATCTGTCGCCGCGTCTACTGGCAGGGGAGCCACTACCATCGTCTCCGAGCCTTCGTCGACCAACTGGGCGCAGGTCGTGGGGAGGCTGACCGAGGATGACAAAGAGACGAAGCGCCGATATACTTTTTCCTCTTGGGCTGAGTGGCAGAGTGGTTATGCAGCGGCCTGCAAAGCCGTGGACGCCGGTTCGATTCCGACCTCAGCCTCCAATTCGATTCCCAACAACATCCGATAACATCCAGAAGCCAGCATTCCTGCGGGTTTTTTTGTTGCAGGCTTGTCCGATGGCGTCTAAAGTTACCCCATAGAATCCTGAATCAATCCGGGGTAACTATTGGGGTTACCCCAAGACTGATGGAGCGGTTACCCCAAATGCCACTCACAGACACCGCAATCAAAAAGGCCAAGCCCGAGGCTAAGCAGCGCAAGCTCTATGATGAACGCGGCCTGTTCCTGCTGATCAGCCCCAAAGGCGGCAAATGGTGGCGATTCAAGTACCTGTTTTGGCGGCAAGGAAAAGCTACTATCCCTCGGCACCTACCCCGACGTAAGCCTGAAAGACGCACGAGAACGGCGGGATGAGGCCCGCAAACAGGTTGCAGCCGGCATTGATCCGGGGGAACACCGCAAGGCCAAGAAAACG
>JAJDOL010000250.1 GCA_022340195.1 Chromatiaceae bacterium | reverse complement strand
CCGACGGCAGCACCCTGATAAACTCAAACGTACTTGCCGTCGATGTGTAGGCTGTTCACACCCGTACCATTTATACCCCCGGCGATGCGGCCCGCTCCGCCGTGCTTTCAATGGCTGGCGTTACTTGCCGAAACAGGCCGCAACGATACGTCGGACATCGCGCTCCTTCCCCTCGATATCCTCCACCAGCGCAAACTGGACCCCGGCTTTACGAAGATTCTGCCCCCGCTCGTTGACCCTGAAATAGCGGTCGCCCTCCAGGTGATCGGTAAGGAAGCGCAGGCCAAGCTCGAAAGGGATCAGGCGAATGGCATCGAACAGCAGCTCGATTTCCACGGCATCGAGCAAACCGCCGACCTCGTTCGCGTAAGCACCGAGAATTGCCCGGCAGACCTCGAGGTCGAAGGTGGCATCCATGCCTTCGGACCCGCCTCCGCGCCTACAGCAGGAGCGCAGACAGTCCCCAATATCGTAATGAATCAGACCTGGCTGGACGGTGTCGAGATCGATGAGGCTGACGGCGCGGCCCGTCTTCGAGTCGAACAGAATGTTGTCGAGCTTCGGGTCCCCATGGATTACGCTTTCAGGGATCTCTCCCGATTTTCGTGCATTCTCAAGGACATCCACATGCGATTGACGCAGGGTCACAAAGTCGACAGCGCGCGCTATCTCGTCTGTGGGAATCCCGGCGCACCCCGCCAGAGTCCGCCGGAATTGCTCCAAGTAACCGGGCGTGACATGAAATCCCGGCAGAGTAACCGCTAGCCGATCCGCGGGCATGTCGCTGACCAGGAGATGGAACGAGCCCAGGATTCGTCCCACCTCCCGCGCCTGCTTCAGATCCTCGATTCGAGCGAGCCCCTTGGTATTCGGAATAAACTCCATGAGGCGCCAGGTTCCGCCCTGTCCGTCCCGCACGAAGGGCAAACCGTCCCGAGCTGCAACCAGAGCGGGGATCCGCAGCTCGCATTCGGCATGGCTCCAGCAATGCCGCTGAAGCGTAGCCACGTTCGACATGATCCGCTCGGGCTCGGGGAAAACGGACGCGTTGATCCGTTGCAGGATGTATCTGGCCTCTCTCGCGATTACCAGGAAGGTGGTGTTTATCAGGCCATGGCCGTAGGGCTCAACGCCATCGACAGGGGGCGGAATGACGAAGCCGGCAACCACGCGGGTTGCAAGCGCCTTGGTACTCCTGGACTCCAGATCCTTCATGGCCTTCGTCGGTGTCGTCGGTGACCGGCTAGCTCCCGGGAACCTTGAACACTCAGCCTGGCTCCATTCGCGCTCGGGCCAGGACTCCAAGGATACCGCCGATAACGGCCGTCGAACCTGGAAATGCGAATGCGTCCAAAGCGTCGAATCAGCTCAATAAAATGGATTTCGCCGGTTGAAGGCGTCGACCAGACGTTGCGGGTAGGTCGCGGCGTGCAACGCCGTCGGCACTTCAGCAGGTGACAGGTCCAAGGAATCCGGATCTCCGGGATCGAACAACACAATCCCCATCTCTTCGTAAAGCTCAGGCGCATCGGTCGGCAGTCGCCGATCCGATATGCCAGACATCAATACCGCAGCTTCGCCAAGAACGGTTCCAAACTTCTTTGACGGCCTTGCAGACTCCGACTTGCCCAGAAAAAACAGATGTCCACATACTGCATATGGGAAGCGTCTATGTAGCTCCAGAGCCTCCATCACCATGTCACGGTAGCGATTCTTGAGGTTCTTTCGCGGATCAAAAACGAGACCCTTGACCCCGGACGTCAGCAAAAGTCCATGTTTTTCGTCCGATAGGTAGACGTCCACGCCCTTGGTCCCGTAACCGCCCATGAAAGATTTATCCCGACCACCCGTAGGAGCAATAGTGCTGGTGAGACCGAGACTGCGAAGCTCTTGAGCCAGGATGCCCGATATCTGGTGACTGAGTGCTTCTGTGTAGTTCTTCTTCTCCGCTCCCGATGCGCCGGTGTTCGGTATTTTCCGGTGGCGAACAATGTCTGCGAGCGTCGACCGGAAGTCACTCACTATCAGTTACTCCGCGCACGCGTCATCCTGCGGTCCAGCAGCGTAGCATGCGCCTGTTCCAGACGTCGGATGTCTTGCCGGGAAAGCCCGAGCTGCTCCTTCAATATGACGCGATTCGCGAGTTGGTTGGCAGCGACAAAGCTGCCCTTGCGAATAGCTCGATCCGCCGCATGGAAATGGGCTCGGATCTCGTCCTCGGAACAGGTCGGCAAGATGAGAGGCACCTTCTGCATTTCGGACGGTTCCAGCTTGAGAACCCCGCCGCCATAGCTGCGCCCTTCCAGCTCCATACCGAGTAAAGTGAAGCTCGACAACAAAGCAAAGGCCACTCTGTCAGCGATACGAGGATTGAATAAACGGATGCCGTGTAGACTGTTCGGATAGAGGACGTGGCTGCAATTCGTTGCGCTTCGCGGCTCGCGGCCGATCATGTACGGCAGCAACACCTCGGCGCGGTTCAGCCCTGGAACCTGCCACCAGGGGTTACGCACGCGGCATTTGTATCGGTTGGCGATACCCAAACGTTCGCCATCTGCGAGGAATCGCTCCAGGGCCGCTCGATCCGTTGAAAACAGCTCATCGGAGCGTGGCAAGATCAGGTGATGTCCGGTTCCGCCACGCTCCGCTTCGGTAATGTCATTAACCTCAAACGTGAGCCCCTTCAGGGAACGGATGCTGCGGGCGACGGGCAAGAGCCATTCCGCCGGGAGTCCACGCTCGACGGCCTCTTTCCTCGTGCAATGAAAAAACGCGTTCGCTCCGCTAACGTATCCGTTTGCCACCTCGCCGAGCGCGCCGAGGACAGGGCTATGGGCTCGTGTCCTCAGATCCGACCACAGACCGCGGGCAAGCGGTTCCAGGAATGCCAGACCCAGCGAATCCCCCGCGTCGGGACTTAGGTGAAAAGTCTGGTCATTGATAGCCCACAGAGCGGAATGTTGGAGATCGTCGATACTGTCCATCGGTATCAGCTCTGCCGACGGGCAAGAGCCACCACGGCCCTCAGCCAGCAAAAGGAAGGTCTCCTGCTGTGCTTCGGAAAACCAGTTCCGGCGAAACGTGATAAGTCCAATGCGGGAAAAATTGGCGCACAGGGCGCGAAGTGTTGTGATGCCGTAAGCCGTTTGCGCCAGCTCCGCCGGCACCACCATAGCCATCGCTCCCTGCGCACGAAGGAACTGCAACCCGTGCAACAGGAAGGGCGCCCAGGATGCGGAGAGGTTGGTCAATCTCGCGCCCACACACAGCGCCGAGGCCAGTGCGCGTGCACGGGATTCACCGGAAAACTGCTGATAGCGAATAAAGGGCGGATTGCCTACGACCAGGTCAACCGGACCGATCCGGTCAGGATCGAGAAGAAAGAAATCCGAATCGAGCAGATTCGACTTGCCATTGAAGCCGGCAACCGCGCCGGCGGATGCCGCCAGTGCGGCCCGGTCGAGATCGCAACCTATTACGCAACTTGCTCCCCTGCGGGCTGCCGCTTCCAGGAAACGCCCATCTCCGCAGGATGGGTCCATCACAGAGCCAGGGGCAACTGACATGCCCCAGTCGACAAGATAGTCGACGACACGTGGGTCCGTGTAGTAAGAACCGAGAACCTTTTTACGTGTCAGTGGACGTTCGGCCATCCCGATTTCCCGTGCATCTAAGACACGAGCACGCTGCCGCCTATCCCCCGGTAACCGGCGGAAAAAATGCGACCTCGTCGCCATCCCCGACCCGGGTTTCGAGACGGGCAATCTCCTGGTTAACGGCGACCATGACGGACTCGCCCTCACCGAGGATCTCGAGCCAGGTACCGCCGCGCTCGCGAAGCTTTGCAGCGACATCCCCGACCGTTTCCAGCTCGGCGGCGGGTGCGATCTCCTCACCAGCAGTGCCCAGCTGCTCCCTTAGCCGGGCGAAGTATAGGACCTTGATCATCCGGTCAGCTCGCTGAAAGGAATGAAATCGATGGGATCTCCTCGCTCCAAGGACCGGCCCTCGGGAATGACGGCCAGACCGTTGGCCCAGGCCACGGAGGAGAGTACAGCGGAGGAGCGGCTCGGGTAGACGCTTACCCGGGGCTCACCATGTTCGTCGTACTCCAGGCGCCCGCGCTGGAACTCCCGGCGCTTGCCAGGTCGCGGCCAGTCGAATCCCACCTTGGCCCTGAGCGAACTGGGCTGGACCGGCCCCGATACACCCTGCATGCGCAGGATGAAGGGGCGGGCGAAGAGGCAAAAGGTGACGAACAGGGAAACGGGGTTACCCGGGCTGCCGATAAAGGGGGTCCGCGCCGGACCTATGTGCCCGAAGGCCAGGGGCTTGCCTGGTCGGATGGCGATCTTCCACAGGTCCAGGCTCCCTAGGCGCTCCACCGCGGGCTTGACATGGTCCTCCTCACCGACCGAGACGCCGCCGCTGGCCAGGATCAGGTCCGAGCGCTCCGCCGCACCGGCAAGGGCCTCCATGGTAGCGTCGAGGGTGTCCGCGACTATGCCCAGATCCAGCACCGCGCAGCCCAGCTCATCCAGTAGCCCGCATAGGGTGAAACGGTTGGAGTTGTAGATCTGCCCGGGCCCCAACCTGGCACCGGGCATGACCAGCTCGTCGCCGCTGGAAAAGACACTCACGCGCAGGCGGCGGCGCACAGCCAGCTCGGCGGCGCCCACCGAGGCGGCGAGACCCAGATGTTGGGCCTTGAGACGCGTGCCGGTGGCGATGACCTCGGACCCGGCAGCGATATCCTCGCCGGCTCGGCGGATGTTGGCGCCTTCCTTTGTGTCAACTGGTAGTTGGACCCAATCGCCGTCGGCAGCGCACAATTCCTGGATAACGACCGAGTCGGCGCCCTCGGGTACGGGCGCTCCCGTGAAGATGCGCGCCGCTGTACCGGACTCCAGCGGTTGCCCGACGGCTCCGGCTGGGATGCGCTGGCCGATTCGCAGCCGACTGCCGCTCTTTTCCAGGTCGGCGATGCGAACCGCGTAACCATCCATCGCGCTGTTGTCCCAACCGGGAACGTCGATGGTGCTGACAACCGGCTCCGCCAGCACGCGTCCGCGTCCGGACATGGTGGGAACCCGCTCAATGTCCGAGATCGGGCGAGCCTGGGCCAGCAATAACGCCAGGGCCTCCTCCATCGACAGGAGGGGCTGGCCCCGGGACGTCTCGGGACTCGTTTTTCGGGAAGCCATATCTGTCAACGAGGCCTATACGGTTGGCAAAAGCGCGCGGGAAGGTCTTCACCAGGCATCTTACACGATAGCATTGCGCGCCTAACCCGCCTTACTTTTCAAGTAGGCGTGGTATGAGCTGGGCGAAGTTGCAGGGCCTGGTGCGGTGGTCGAGCTGAGGCTGCAGGATCCTGTCCCAGGCGGTCCGGCAGGCGCCGCTAGAACCCGGAAGGCAAAAGATGAAGGTACCGTTCGCTAACCCGGCGACCGCCCTGGACTGAATCGTGGACGTACCTATCTCTTCGAAGGACAGGGAGCGGAAAAGCTCGCCGAAGCCTTCGATCTGCTTATCGAGCAGGGGCGCGACCGCCTCGGGGGTGCTGTCCCTGCCGGTGACCCCTGTGCCGCCGGTGGTCAATACCACCTGAACCCGCGAGTCGGCGATCCAGCGCGAAAAGACGGCACGCATCCGGTAGACATCGTCCGGGACTATCTCCTTGGCGACCACCTGGTGGCCGGCGGCCTCGGCCTTGTCCCGCAAGAGAGAGCCGGATTTGTCATCGGCGTCGGTGCGGCTGTCCGAGACGGTAAGGACCGCAACGTTGAGTGGAATAAAGCCTGTGTCTTTGAAGTGCTCTGTCATGGTTCATCAGATCCACTTGGGAATCAGTAATAGTCCCCAGACGGCCATAGCGAAGGCGATGCTGAGGAAGACGGCGGCGGAGGCGATGTCCTTGGCGCGGCCGGAGAGCTCGTGGCGCTCCAGGCCAATCCTGTCGACGTTGGCCTCGATCGCGGAGTTGAGCAGCTCGACGATTGGTACGATCAGCAGACTGCCGGTCAGCATCGCTCGTTCCACGGGAGTGTCTCCGAGCCACAAGGCCAGCGGTACAAGAGGAATCAGGATCCAGACCTCCTGGCGAAATGCCTCCTCCAGCTCATAACAGGCCTTGAAGCCCTGCATCGAAAACCCGAATGCCTTGACAATCCGACGCCATCCGCTGGCATTCTGATTAGCCATCGCCCGATGCAGGCCTCCAAGCCAGGTCGAGGTGCCTGGCGGCGCGCACCTCGTCGAGTCGGCGCACCGGCATCCGATGGGGCGCCTCCTTGACCAAGTCAGGGTGCTCCCGTGCCTCCTTCCGGATGTCTATCATGGCTTGGACGAATCCGTCCAGCTCCTCGCGGGTCTCGCTCTCCGTGGGCTCGATCAGTAGGCACTCCGGGACCAGCAACGGAAAGTAGGTCGTGGGAGGGTGGTAGCCATAGTCGAGCAGGCGCTTGGCAAAGTCCATCGTATTGACGCCCAGCTCGTTGGCTTCCTGCCTTAGGGTGAGAATAAGCTCGTGACTGGCGCGGCGATTACCGTAGGCGGGCTCGAAGCCGGCTTCTGTCAGACGCTTGAGCAAATAGTTGGCGTTGAGGGTGGCGTACTCGGCCACACGCCTCATGCCCTCGGCACCGAGCATCCGGGCGTAGACATAGGCACGCAGCAGGATACCCATGTTGCCGCCGAAGGCAGTGAGCCTACCGATGCTGTCCGGGCGTAGG